>JAFPWZ010000071.1 GCA_017412625.1 Methanomicrobium sp. | reverse complement strand
CGAGCCTTTTCCGCCGAAGTTTCCGAGTTCAACGTATTTCTTAGCATTGTCCCATGCACCGCCGGCGTTAGCCATCGTGATTGCGAGCATGAAACCGGAGACGAGCGAACCCGCAAGAAGTCCTCCGAGAGCACCCTTTCCGAGTACGAGACCGATGATAATCGGAGCCGCGATTGCAAGGACACCCGGGGCAATCATTTCTTTAAGTGCGGAGTGTGTCGAGATTGCAATACAGGTATCGTATTCCGGCTCGGCAGTTCCTTCCATGAGACCCTTGATCTCCTTGAACTGTCTGCGCACCTCGATAACAATCTGGTGTGCCGCACGTCCGACAGCCATCATTGTCATGGACGAGAAGAGGAACGGAAGCATTGCACCGATTAAGAGACCGATGAATACGTTGGAGTTCATTACATCGATGAAGTCCAGTCCGACCGCAATACCGTATGACGAGAAGAGAGCCAGTGCGGTAAGAGCCGCGGAACCGATTGCAAATCCTTTACCCATTGCAGCGGTTGTGTTTCCGACGGCATCGAGTGTATCGGTGATCTCTCTGACCTCTTTCTTCTGGTGGCTCATCTCTGCGATACCGCCTGCGTTATCCGCAACTGGACCGTATGCATCGACTGCGAGCGAGATACCGAGTGTCGCAAGCATACCGACGGCCGCGATGGCGATTCCGTAAAGACCGGCAAGCTGGTAAGCGATGAAGATTGCAGCGCCGATGATTAATACCGACCAGACGGTCGATTCCATTCCCTTTGCGAAACCTGTGATGATGTTGGTTGCCGAACCCGTAGTACAGGACTCAGCGATTGCAAGGGTCGGTTTTCTCTCGTAGGATGTGTAGTATTCCGTAATCTGACCGATTAAGAATCCCGCTACAAGACCCGCGACAGTTGCCGCGAATGCTCCGAGACCGTAGGGTCCGAGAAGGTTTCCGGTAATGAAGTATGATGCGATGATTACGATTACAAGTCCGACAATCAGACCGCGGTTGAATGCCGCATGGATAGCCGAGGATTCCGTCTTGTTGGTGCGGACAAAGAATGAACCTATGACCGAGGCGATGATACCTATTGCCGCTATTACTAACGGAACGAGAACCGCGTTGAATACGGGAATCTCGGGGAATGCGACCGCTGCCGTAAGTGCCGCAAGAAGCATTGTCGCGATGATTGAACCGACATACGACTCATAGAGGTCGGCACCCATACCTGCGATATCTCCGACGTTGTCGCCTACGTTATCGGCGATAACAGCGGGGTTTCTCGGGTCATCTTCCGGAATACCTGCTTCGACCTTACCCACAAGGTCTGCTCCGACATCCGCCGCTTTGGTAAAGATACCGCCGCCGACACGTGCGAAGAGTGCGATTGAGGAAGCACCGAGCGAGAATCCGGTAAGGATGTTTACCGTGGTTGCGAAGTCGCCTGCGCCGGCAAAGTTAGATACGGCGATGAAGGCGATTGAGAGACCGAGAAGTCCGAGACCCACGACGCTCATACCCATTACGAGACCGCTTGAGAACGAGACCTTGAATGCCGCGGCAATTCCGCGTATTGCGGCGGTTGCCGTGCGTCCGTTGGCGTTTGTTGCAGTGAACATTCCGATGTATCCTGCCGTTGCCGAAAGGAGAGCACCGAGGACGAAACAGCCTGCGGTTAAGGCTCCGTTTGGCAGGACAAGTGCAATAATAATTGCAAGTACTACGACAAAGACGGCGATTGCACGGTACTGTTTGTTAAGGTAGACCATTGCGCCGCCGTGGATTGCCGCGGTAATCTTTTTGACGACCTCATCGCCCTCGTCTTCTTTCTTGATGCTTATGAGCGAGAATGCCGCAAAAAGCAGACCGACGAGTGCACATGCAGGTGCGAGATAGATTAACATATCCATAATCATTCAACCATCCCTTTGCCGTTTTCAGCCTTTTAATAAAAGTATGTGAACGGGCAAAGTTACAATTTGCCTATTAGTTTTGTCTTATGTGGTAAAAAGAGTATCTTTTTAAATGGGCGGCAGGTTATTTCCGCCGCACCTTTACTCGCATTGCCGCGCCGCACGCCACCCCGACGCGCCCGCAGATGCCGATGGCACAACCGCAGGCACATGAGTGCACATCTGCCGCCGCTGTATTTTGCGTTATGCCGTTAACTTCCCGAATACGAGCAGGGTGTTGCCGTTTTCGTCGTAAAGCTCGAGTTTGTCGTCCGATAACTTATAGGACGCGACCTTGGTCAGTGCCGCTTTGTATGCCGCTTCGGTGGGGCTTGAGAAATCGCAGTACATCATGGTGGACATGAAGCTCTCCTGATTTATCGAGAGTTTATTGACGTCCGCCGTGTAAACTGCGCCGTATCCGTTGCATTCGCCGCTTCCGCCGAGAGTCTTTTCGTCAAACTTCAGCGTAACCGTAACTCCGTTCGGGACAGGCTGAAGACCTGTTTCGTTTGCAATCGATTCGAGGACCCATTCGGTGCCGACTAACCCGCTGCCCGTGCCGACTGTTCCTGCTGTGCCGACCGGTTTATCCGTCTCGACCGCGTTTCCGGTGTTCCCTGAGTTAACCGCGTTGCCCGCATTTCCCGCATTTCCCGCATTGCCGTTTCCTATGCAGCCTACGGTGATTGCGACCGCGAATACGGCAATAACTGCGCAGGCAAGTGTAATAATCTTTAATGTGTTTTTGTCCGTCATTTCTTCACTGCATACATTTTCGTCATCAAAGTATATATCCGAATCTTTGACTTCGAAAAAATTGGAAGTCAATGCGGTATCTGTTTGCAAAAATATGCGTTAATATCGTGTTTTAAAAAAGTGTTATAATTTGACAAGGGCAGGGCTTTCTCCGCTGAAGTCATAGAGTTCGCATGAAAGCGTCTTCAGGTCAATCATGAATGCACGTGCGGGATTCGGATTGATATTCATCTGTTTCTGGAAAGATGTCTGCGACTGCCATGTTCCCGCATTTATGCAGGTGACGCCGTGATACTTCTTATACCCCGTAATATGCACATGCCCCGTATGCAGAATCTCGGGGATGGGGTCTATGACGAGTTTGTCCTCTTTTGCGGGGAAAATAGGGGTTCTCTCGCCGTATGTGCATGCGAGAAGGCGGCGCTTTAGCATCTCCTCCATCATGTTCTGCGGCTCGTTGTAGCTTGCGCCGGGTATCATGGCAATCAGGTCGTCGTAACTTCTGCCGTGATACATGAGCACCCTCACGCCGTGGATGCTCACGAGCGCGGGATTCTCGACAAGAGTGACGTTCGGCGGAAAATGCTTCGTAAATATCTCGGTCAGTGCCGGCTGCGGCTCGGAACCGCGGATGGCATCGTGGTTGCCGGGCGAAACTATGATTCGCATGTCGCGGGGCAGCTTCTGAAGCATCTCGGCGAAAACCTCATACTGTCTGTAAATATTGGGTATCGTAAGTTCTCTGTCCTGATCGGGATAGATACCTATGCCGTCGACGACGTCGCCGGCGATGAGGAGGTATTTGGCGCCGCAGTTGACCAGCCAGTCGGAGAATCTCTCCCACTCATCCTTCAGGAAGGTGTTGCTGCCGACGTGCACATCCGATATGAAAACGGCTTTTGCGGGCTCTTTGCTCCTAAACGGCGCATTCATCGGTGGAATGTCGGGTCTGAACATGGTGTCGGAGTAGATGATGTTTCCGTCATCCGAGAGCGTTCCCTTTATCATGACGACTTCGTCGGGGATGAGGCGTTCAGCCTCGGTAAAGAGTTCCTGTCGCATTCTGTCGCGTTCCGGGTCGCGGTTCGGAGACGCCGCCTGCAGCTGGGGGTTCATGAAGAGGACGTTTACGGTATCGGTCGGGTCTTCGAGAACCGCGATTCTGTGCCCTTTTGATGTATTTCTGACCTCAGAGACCATTCCCACGATACAGACCTGCTGTTTTCTGTATCTCGGGGTCTGGGTCAGTGCGGATATGGGAAGATACTCCCCGCGTCCGCGCAGAATTTTGGCAAGTTTGGTGTATCTGTTCCTGAAATAGTATGCAAAATCTGTGTATTCCGCGCCGCCGTTGAGCTCGGACGGCGACCCCGCAAGTATCTCTATGTCTTCGGGCAGGTCGAATCTTGAGAACTCGCCCGGGTAAGGACTTTCTCCATCGTCATTATCGCTCCCGTGATTTCCGCCGTTTCCTGCCTTACCGCTTCCTGTGTCGCCTTCGGTGACAGCGTCCTCCTGCACGGGCGTATGGGGCAGCGGCGGCTCGTATCTCTCGTTTACGTATCCCGGGATATGCCGCGGGAGCACAACGAGCGCATCTTTTGGAACGTTCTTTATGATTGCGTCAATAAGTGTCGGATCCTGTGATTCCAGCACAGTCAGGACTACATCCGGATGAACCTGCAGGTTAGCCTGCAAAAATTTTCGGGTTATGGCGGTCGGAGTGTCCTGCATCATCTCACTATTGGTTACGGAATTAGAAAAGATTTGGCAATCGGTATTGCAATATGCTGTCGGCTAAAAGCGGTCGGTTTTATAGTTACAGTGCCAAATGATATGTAATTCAAGGCGGTCAGAGCCGTAAAAAAGAAGGAATAAAATGATCTTTGAAGAGACTCTGGTATTTTACGACAGGTCCGATGCGGAGAGCTTTACGAAGCAGCTCCTCATGGAAGGCTACAGAACAAAGACGAAGACGGTAAACACCATCGTAAACGAGGCGCACTGCAAAGGGAAAATAATCGAACTTAAGCACTATTTCGAGGATGAGATGAAGAGCAAGGCCGAAGACGGCGAAGTTGCGGCCGAGGTCGCAGAGACTTATTCCTCGATAATCGCGGATATCGACACGGTCATCGCCGATCTTATGGATTTCCTGAAAAACCGCGACGACGGCGCCGTTATCTCCGACGACCCCGACGTAAAACGTTTCCTCGACATAATGAAGAAAGAGGGCATCGCTGATAATGCCGGCGAAGAGGTCTCCGAAGGTAGCGACGATTTCTTCTCGCGCATGCTTCGAATCATGCTTGTCCTCAACGATAACGGCATGATAGACGATATCGCCGGCGCCGACGGCGCAGAGCAAAAGATACTGCGTAAGAACGATGTCGCCGTCGAAGACCTCATCATGTCCATGCCTTCCGATCTCTTCATGGGCGGCGGAGAATCCCAGAATAACCGCAGGACACACGGGATTAAGACCGTAATCAACGTGGTCTCCGGCGCCGAATACCACGTCACGACGCCTGCGGATTTCTCCCTTGCCGCAAACTTCGACAAACTCGACAGGATGACCGCGGGTTACGATATGGACGCGGCATCCTACACAAAGATGAAAGAGAACATAATCGCGAAGAACATGGTCGCGAAGAATATCCTCGCCTGCATAAAGAATGACGGAAAGACCTCGCTTGACGAGATCTATGAGGTTGTCAAGTCCTCGTCCGTAGAGATCTCATCCGGCACCGACGAATTTGTATTCGATCTGGGTCGCGACTTCGTATCCGCAGTCCTTTCCGAGATGAAACTGATGGGCCTGGTAAAGGGAAAGGGCAACAGATTCAGGGCATAAATCCTTAAAATCGATATGGCTCTGAATTACCGATATTATTTATAAAAAATACAAAATATGCACAAATATACAAAAATACTCTTTTTCGGTGCCGCTTTTCTTTTAGAGGCGACATTTTTAAAAAATATAAAAATGGAATCGGTGATCTGCCGATTCTCTTTTCGCGGCGTTTATATAATTTTGCTTATCTGACTATTGTATTCAGGATCATCGTAAGGCTGCCGCAGTAGTCGTATGAGATCAGAAGAATCGCGAATGCGAGGAGAATTACGACTGCGAAGACCGCCGGATTCCAGCTCAGTATTTTTCTGCCGTCGAGCACACTGACGGGGAGCATATTGAAGAAGGCAATCATGGCATTGACGCTCAGTCCTATAAGACCTATCTCGAAGAGAAGGTAGGTAAGCGTATTCGTGCCCGCAACCGTGCCGTAGCCCATCATAACGCTGATTACAATAATCACGAAGAAGACAATGCAGAGCAGGAGGTTGGTAACGGGTCCGGCGACCGAGATGATTCCGTTCTCCCTCTTCTGCATCTCTCTGCCCTGCTGCCCGTAGATCATTGTGGCACCCGGTGCCGCAAAGACAACCCCCACGAGGGCGGCGACGGCAACCGCGACTAAAAGCATCTGATTGTCTTTTCGAAACTGCGCCCAGTAACCGAATTTTATTGCCGTAAACTTGTGGGCAAGTTCATGGAGCAGAAAACCCATGCCTACCGTCAGAAGCGAGATTACGAAAAATATCATGAATGTTTGCGGCGTCACGCCGCCGCGGATGAACACGAGAGTAAATGCTATGGCAATGCCGACCCATGCAATAATCAGGTCATTTCTCTCGGATTTGGGTATACGCGAGAAGATTTCGTTTATCATTACAGATTATATGAAATTCTTCTCTCATATTACTGTTGATTCCCGCTCGTGAAATCGGCAATCAAAGAAGATATTATAATGCATTAAATCTTAATTTGGAAAGATGACACTGCTTGAAGTACGTAATGAAATTCTGGGTATCGATACCGAGATAATTAAACTCATAAAGAAGAGGCTCGCATGTGCCGATAAGATTGCCGCCGCAAAGAGAGAAGAGGGCGGGTCGCCCGTAGATGCGGTCCAGCGCGAGAAGGTTCTTAAGCGCTCCTATGAGATGGCTAAAATGGCGGGAATCGACCCCGAGATGACAAAGGAGATATTCGGCATTCTCATTAAGATGAACGAGAAGAGACAGATGGAACTCAAAAAGAGATAACCGTCCGAAAAATCTCAAAGATCTCAAAGATTCAAAATCAACCGAAATTTCAAAATAAACCAAATCCTCAAAATTTATAAAAATCTCAAAATCGTTAATTTCTCAAAATCCATAAATTCCTCAAAATCGGTTAAATCCTGAAAATCATCAAAAATCTCTATTTTATCCGGACGGCAGTAATGATGTAGTTGTTCTCGTCCATAACGGCGCCCGAGAACATGACGCCGCCGCAAACTATGCGGTTTACACTGCCTTCCTTTCGCAGAGTCGTAAAGAATTCGTCGCGCTCAGGGCATTTCTCCCAGACGCAGACAAAGAGTTTGCCCGTGATATCCCGCTTGGTCTTTCCGAAAACCTTCGCAAAGCTCTCGTTTACGAGTTTAATCTCAAAATCGGGGTGGGTGAGGATGCAAAGCCCCGCGGGGCTTTTGAAGAAGACATCCTGATAGAAAGAACCGTCAGCCTTCTTCGCCGCAGAATTGAAAAATCCGACCATGACTTAACTCCGCATCAGTTAATCGCTCTGTTCCGTAGATCCCGGTTAATTCGTTATTCCCGTTATCGGTTATTCGGCGTGACTGTCGGCATCGTCTCTTTTTATCATGGTGCCGACACCGTCGTCCGTAAACAGCTCGATCAGCAGATTGTGGTCTTTGTTGCCGTTGACGATATGTGCGTATTCAACGCCGTTTTCTATGCATTTAAGACAGGCGTCGAGTTTCGGAATCATTCCGCCGACGATGACACCCTCTTCTATGAGGCGGCGCGACTCCGCGACGGTCAGGCGGTGATATGTCTCTGTCCTGTCGCCGTTCATGATTCCGTCGATATCCGAGAGATTAACGAACTTGTATGCCTTGAGAGCGATGGCAATCTCTCCCGCAGCCGTATCCGCGTTGATGTTCAGCTCGCTGCAGCGCGAATCGACGCCGATGGGGGAGATAACCGGAATATAGCCGTTATCGAGGAGAATATTGAGAATGTCGGGGTTGACCGAGGTAACGTCGCCGACAAATCCCAGGTCGACCTCCTCTTCTTTGTTGTCGATGATGACCTTCTTTATGCCGGTCTTCTTTGCGTGAAGTAGGTTTGCGTCGTTACCCGCAAGACCTATCGCCTTTGCGCCCTGCTTTGCGATAAGAGAGACGATATTACTGTTAATCTTGCCGACAAGGACCATCTGCGCAATCTCGAGCGTATCCGTATCTGTGACGCGCAGACCGCCGACGAACTTGGGCTCTTTGCCCATCGCAATCATCTTCTCGGTAATCTCCGGACCGCCGCCGTGGACAACCACGACTCTCAGACCGACATAGTGAAGGAGAACAACGTCCTGAATGACCGTCTTGAGAATGTCCTTATCGACCATTGCATGGCCGCCGACCTTGACAACTATCGTCTTTCCGTGAAAGCGCTGAATGTAGGGCAGCGCTTCCATCAATATATCCGCTCTTTTCTTCATGTTGTATACTTCCCGTTTATCTCGACATATTTTTCGGTAAGGTCGCAGCCCCATGCCGTAGCCTCGAAAGCGCCGCAGGCGATGTCGATATCGACAACGACGACCTTTCCGCCCATGAGTTTCTTGGCAGCCGCAAGAGCGTCGGGGTGCATGACGTCGTCGGCAAGAATTTCGCCTTTTCTTGCCAGAACAACCGTGTTTGCGCGTCCCTCATCCGAGATTGAGACCGTGGCCGCGTCGGGATCGAATTCCACGCCGGCACGTCCCGCGGCGGCAATGAGCCTGCCCCAGTTCGGGTCCTCGCCGTAGATTGCGGTCTTGACAAGCGGAGACTCGATGACCGTCCTTGCGATTACAGCCGCATCCTCCTCGGTCTTTGCGCCGGTGATGCGGACCTCAATCATCTTTGAAGCGCCCTCTCCGTCGGCGGCGATCTGTTTTGCAAGCGAAATGCAGACCTCTTCGAGTGCGGCGGCAAACTCGTCGAAGTCGCACCTGCCCTTAAGACCCGTTGCCGTTACGAAACAGCAGTCGTTTGTCGAGGTATCGCCGTCGACGACGACCATGTTGAAACTCCTGTTAACTGCGGGGATGAGCGCTCTCTTCAGGTCGGCGGCGCTTATCTCCGCGTCCGTATAGATGAAGGAGAGCATTGTGCCCATATTCGGCGCAATCATGCCGCTGCCCTTGCATATGCCTGCGACCGTGAAATTCCCGCGCCTTGCAATCGCGCTCTTCGGGACGGTATCGGTGGTCATAATCGCACGCATGGCTTTTTCTTCGGCGGCATCGTCGTGCTTTAAGTCGCCCTTAATCCTTTTGCACTGATCCTCGATGATATCGAGTTTCATGAACCTGCCGATAACTCCCGTCGACGCAACTCCGACTCTCTCGGGAGTCGTGCCGAAAGCCTCGGCGGCTATCTCGCACATCCTCTTAGCGTCCTTAATGCCCTGCTCTCCCGTATAGACATTCGCATTGCCCGAGTTGACTATGATGCCGTCGAGGACGCCTTTTTCCATCCTTTCCTTCATCAGAATAACGGGTGCGGCAACGAGGCGGTTCTTTGTGAACACCGCCGCCGCCGTTCCTTTCGCCTTTATGAGAGCAAGACCGTACTTACCCTCTTTTATGCCCGTAGCATAAACACCTTCAACTGCACATATATTTTTCATCGATTAACATCTCGTATTGACTTATTTGCCGACATTTTGCTGACAGATTGACCTGCATTTTTGCCGACCGTATTATCGACCGTATGTATGCGTATTGTATGATAAATCCTCAAAGATAATCTTTGCGCCGTAATTCCGTAATGCCGTAATATTGCGGCAATCGAATTCCGCACTCAGTCGATATTCGCGCCCGACATGCCTATGCCGCGGACAATGTCGCGGCGCGTGACAATTCCCACAAGCCTGTCGTCCCTGATTACGGGAAGGCGTGCAATATCCTCGACCGACATGATATTGGCACCTTCCTGAACGGAGGCATCATCCTCTATTATGACGACATCCTGGGTCATAATGTCCGTAACCGGTGTGTTTCCGATATCTATGAGGGTTTTTCTCGTCTTCTCGAGGTTTACGTTCTCCGTTATCGAGAACTCTATCGCGTCGAGCGGCAACGGAAGACAGAGATCATCGCTTGATTCGGAGCTATCGAGGAGTGAAAGAACATCGGTCTCGGTAACGATGCCTATGACCCTCTCGCCGTCCATGACAGGCAGACCGCCGATTCTGTACTTCTTAAGCAGTCTTGCGACATCTCTTACCTGCGCATCGAAGTTCACGGTTACGGGATTCGGGGTCATAACATCCTTTATCTGCATACTCTCACCTGAAACGGTTTACGGGTTTAAGGGCGCAACTTTGAGTCCGTCGTTCTCCTTGAATCCGCACATGATATTCATGTTCTGGATTGCCTGTCCGCTTGCGCCTTTGACAAGGTTATCGATTGCCGATACGGCGACGACTCTTTTGCCGTCGCACTCCACCTTTATGTCGCAGAAGTTGCTTCCGCGGACTGCCGCGGTCGAGGGATTCTGGAGGCGGATAAAGTATTCCTTCTCGTATCTCTCGCGGTAGAGCTTCTCAACCTCTTCCTGGCTCAGTTCTTCGTCGAGAAGAATATGTGCGGTCGTGAGAATGCCGCGGTTTATGGGGAGAAGGTGCGGCGTAAAGTGGCAGGACGCTTTCGAGCCCAAAAATGCCGCTTCCTGCTTCATCTCGGCAAGGTGACGGTGTTTCGTCCACTTATACGCATTGAAGTTATCGTTCACCGTTGTAAACTGGTTTGTCACGGTCGGCGTCGTTCCCGCGCCCGTAACGCCGCTCTTTGAGTCGTATATTATTGTATTGGCGAGTTTTGCCAGAGGAGCTGCGGCAAGGGTTGCGCCGGTCGGGAAGCATCCCGGGTTTGCGACGAAGTCCGCACCCTTAATCTCGTCGCGGTGAATCTCGCAGAGACCGTAGGGCGCTTTGAAGTATGCGGTATGTTTGACGCCGTAGGTCGCCTCGTAGACGTCCTTGGGGAGTCGGTAGTCTGCGCTCAAATCCACGCATTTAATCCCGCGTTCCCTGAGTGCTTCCGCATAAGGCATTGCCGCAGTGTGAGGCACGGCAAGAAAAGCAAAATCAGCATCCAATCTGCCTATATCGGGGTTTGTGAACTTTAAATCCGTAAATCCCGTAAGACTCGGATGGATTGAGGTAAAACTCTTTCCTTCTTCTTTTCGCGATGTGACCGCGGTCACTTCCGCCTGTGAATGCGTAAGCAGAAGGCGCACAAGGTCTGCTCCCGTGAATCCCGATGCTCCGACAATTGCGATATCCATAAAATAGTATAGAGTTTTTAAGTGAATTAATGCTTTTTAATTATGAAGCGTGTATTGAGCGCGGGCAAAATCTACTCTTTCTGCCCGAAACGTCTCCACATTCTGTCAATAAGGGTCTCAATGCTCTCGCGGTTCTCCAGAGCCAGCAGGAGATCGTCATCCAGACCCGATGCGCCGTAGGTTGCCCCCATCCACGCTCCGCAGATGAACCCTATCGTATCCGAATTTCCGCCGACCGAGGTCGCAATGTTGAGGAAATTATCCTCTTCGCCGAATCTCTCAATGAGATAGTAGGCCAGCGGCAATGTCTGATAGACACTGACGTCATTACCGAGGATTGAGATTGCGGACTCGAGACCTGCTCCGTCGTGGGCAATCTGTATGGCATCCCCTGTCTTCAGACCGAGTTTCTCGTCCTCGAGGAAGGCATTCTTCTGCGCCTCGTAGAGCGGTTTGTCATCGCCGTTCAGTGCCGAGCGGATAAGGGTGGCAAACGAGACTGCGGCGGCATGTGCCGCGGGATTCGTATGCGTGACCGAGCATGCCTCGATAAGTTTCTCCCTCATCTCGAGGATATCGTCGGATGTCAGTGCAAAAGCGAGCGCCACTGGGATACATCCCGTCGTGGTCGAGTTGCATCCAGACGGTTTACCCGCATCCTTCACCATGTGGCGGCATGCACTGATTATTGTCCCGTCCGGGAATCTGAGGCTGTTATCGGTGTGCAGTTTCTTGAGACCCGCGGCATAATTCTTTGCCGAGTAGTTGCCGCTCACGAAAAGCTCGCAGAGCATGAGCGTAATCTGCGTATCGTCCGTATACGAGCCGGCGGAAAGAGCACTGTTGGGGTGGTTTCTTGCCGCCTTCGTATAGCCTTTGGTGAGACGGCATCTGGACGCGGGCATGGTCTCGTTGGGCATGCCGAGCGCATCGCCGATTGCCGCACCCAGAAGTGCACCGCGGTATTCGTTCTCCATTATGACCGTAACCCCGCGGTTTACTCCAGATAACTCTCTTCGTCGTCGGAGAGATCTTTCTCTTCTTTTTCTCTGTCCTTCTCTCTCTTCTCGCGTTTGGAGGCTTTGTTGAAGCATTCCGCGGCTTCCTGATAGCGTCCGAGTTTTGTAAGGCAGATTCCCTTGCGGTAGAGGATTGCCGTATCGGTCGGATGCTCCGAGAGGACATGGTCGTATGCCTCGATTGCGGCGTCGAACTTGCCTATCTCGTCGAGTGCCACGCCTTTACCGTACCAGCATGCCGTATCCTCGGCGCCGTACTCGATGGCGCGTTCGAAGGATTTACCCGCGTCATTGAAGCGTCCGAGGTTTAAGAGAAGCATTCCGCGTGCATTCCAGAGTGCCGGGTCTTTGCTGCTGGCGCGGATTGCGTTCTCGTAGCCTTCGAGCGCTTCCTCGAACTGACCGAGGCGCTCATATGCATTCGCACGCATGAGAAGCGCACCCGGAATATCTTCGTTATCGGCAAGAGCCTTTCCTATGAACTTGATTGCCTTCTCGTAGCCGCCCATATGCATCTGTGCGACGGCGCAGAGATAGTAACTCTCGCAGTCGCCCTCGCCCGATGAGCCGTCGAGTGCAATGCCGAAGTTCTGAAGTGCCTCCTTGTATCTGCCGGCTTTCAGAAGCGTCTCGGCATAGGTAAGGCGTCCGGACTTGTTTGCAGGCTCAAGTTCGAGTGCTTTCTCGTAGTTCTCGGCGGATTCCCTGAACTTGCCGAGCCTGTATTTTACCTCGGCGAGAATGCGGTATGCCTCGGCGCATTCGGGTTTCTTGCCGATAAGGTCTTCGCAGCCTTCGGCGCAGTCCTCGTATCTGCCCATCATCTTGAGGATGCCGAGCAGTCTGAGCCAGAGGCCGAGATCGTCCTTCTCCTCGAGGACGGCGGCATACTGACCGATTGCGGTCTCAAACTCGCCGAGTTTTTCGCAGACGGCGGCATAGGCAATGCGCATCTCGTTGTCGTCCTCATCTTTCTCGAGATATTTCTCAAACTCGGCTGAGGCTTCCTTGTTTCTTCCGGCGCCGGCGAGCGCAAGGGCATGTCCTCTCAGAGCGGGGACGCTGTCGGGGAGAATCTCGAGTGTCTCTTCGTAGGCCGTGCAGGCCTCCTCGAAGTCGCGGGCATTGAGGAGAATATCCGCTCTGAGAAGCGCGATTCCGGCGTCGTCCGGCAGGAGTTCCCTTGCCTTGCGAAGACTCTTCTTTGCCTTCTCGATCTCGCCTATCTTCATCATCGCGATACCGAGTTCCTTCCATGCAAGACCGTCCTCGCGGTTGGCTCTCACGTGGTGCTCGTATGCTTTTGCCGCTTCGTTGTATCTTCCGAGTATCTTCAGATTCTCGGCAAGTGCGAGGGCAACCCCTTCTCTGTCGGGGTCGGTCTGGAGTGCGGCGGCGTATGCGTCGGCGGCGGCGCTCAGATTGCCCGCGTAATTGAGCAGTTTTGCCTTCAGACAGAGCAGTGAGGAGTCGGCAATGCCCGCATTCTCAAGGTTCTCGATGGCGGCGACAGCCTCGGCGTAATCGCCGTTCTTCTCGAGTATGGTGATGTAGTTTCTCCATGCATTGACATCGCTGCCTCCCTGCGAGATGATGGGCTCGAGGGCTTCAAGGGCTTCGGGGTATCTGCCGCTGTCGAGGAGAATCTGGGCTTTAAGCGAGAGCGAAGCCTGATCGTTGGGGATATGCTCGGTAATCGCGGTAAGGCCCGCGAGTGCGTCCTCGAATCTGCCGTGTTTGAGCTGCGCATCCGTCCTGTTGTGGAGCGCGATTATGTTGGAAGGGTCTTTTTCCAGGACGGCGTTGAATATTTCGATTGCCTCCTCGTCGTTACCGAGGTGCAGGAGCGCCATTCCCTTCTTCTCCAGAATAAGGGTGTCCTCGGGGTATTGTTTCAGAAGAACATTGTATGCCTCGACTGCGCCGCCGTATTCGCCGAGGTTATAGAGTGCATCCGCACAGTTGCGCCACGCATTCATGTTGTCGGGGTGGCTCTCGGTAATCTTGGAGAAGCAGGAGTAGGCGTCGGCGAAGTTGCCGAGATGCATGAGTGCCTCTCCCTGGACCTCAATCATCCTTATCTCGGTGACGTCGAGGTTCATCTTCTTGGTCGCATCCGTCTGCTGTTTCTCGAAGAGACTCAGGTCGATATTGTTGTTTATCCAGTTGACAGACGACCCCGCGGGTCCGTTGATTACATGAGAAAAGCTGTTCAAAGCGTCGTTATAGATTCCGCGTCTGGCAAGGCACATTCCCCTCTGGTACCATGCCGCGGAATTGTCCGGCGCATATCTGATTATATTGTCATAGCATGCCGTCGCACGCTCGTATTCGCCGATGAACTGGAGAGCCGAGCCCATCATGTTCCATGCGGCGAAATCCGCGGGGTTTCTCTTGAGAACTATCTCAAGGGCATAGATTGCCTCGCCGTATGCGCCGCTCCAGTAGAGGTCTGCCGCACGGTTGAATGCGGAGATGGCGTCGATGGAGATCTCGAGGTTGATGTTTCTGTAGATCTCAGCCGCCTCTCCGTATCTGCCGAGCCTCTCGCAGAGATTTGCCTTGTGGTAGATTGCCGTAATCTCCGACGGGTTGTATCTGAGGACATTGTCGTAATAATTGAGGGCTTCTTCCGTTTTGCCGAGTCTTTCAAGGACTTCTCCGGTTTTAATCATGACGCCGATATTTGTGCCGTCTATGGCGAGTGCCTTTCCGAATGCGTCGACCGCCCTCTCGAGCTGCCCCGTCCTTATGGACAGCATTCCTATGCGTTCGAGGATGTTTGCGTCCGGATACTCGGCAGACTGGAGGATGCGCTCACAGCAGTCGGCAGCGCCGGCGAAGTCGCCGATATACTCGAGGCAGTCCGCTTTGCGGTACCATACGTCGAGAAGCGACTGATCCTGGCTGAGTACCTTGTCGTAACACTCGTTTGCGCCCGCAAAGTTGCGCTGTGCATAAAGTATGTTGCCGAGAGAGTGCCATCCGCTTACGTTGTCGGGATATGCGTTCGTAAATCTGCGCGTATAGCCTTCGGCGTCGGTATAGTTTCCGAGGTACGTGAGTGCTATACCCATCTTATAGCACAGTTCCACGTTCTCGGGGTCGGTCTCTATTGCTTTCTCCAAAGTTCTTGCCGCTTCAGCATATCTGCCCGCATCGAACTGTGCGGCGGCTTTATCTATCCAGGGATTTGGATTATTGCTCCCCTGCCCCATGATTTTGTCAAAGAATGCCATTAGCTTAAAAGACTCCTTCCTGTTTATGCGCAGTTAAATAACGTTCAGCCTGTACTTCCGCGTTAATCCCTGCGCCGAATCTATGTTTAAAATCTTTGTCTTTATATATTCAATAACTTGTCGTTGAAATCTTTTCCAGTCGCGGTCGGTAAGGGATGATTCGGAGATGTAAATACATTCAAAAACGATACCGTGCAAAAACGATACCGTGCAAAAACGATACCTGCAAAAACGGTTTTCCATAAAATTCAGTTTTTCATAGAATTCAATTATCTGTAAAATTCAGATTTCTGTAAAATTCAATAAAAAAAGCGCTGTTTATTCAGCCGTGTCATGCGGATGCCCCTTCCTTTGAGCATGGGAAAATAACGTGGGGGGATGATACATTATTTTTCCGTATATATGGTGGGGGGAAATACTCTGTGGGACAGGATTTCAGGATATATTTACAGTGTGTCAGGTGATCCGTTAAGTAATGATGGGGTTTGGGGGGATTGATCATGGGTGGATTAACGAATTTCGGCATATCTGACTTAATGGTCTAAGTCCGCCGATATCTCACTGTAGCCTGAAACAGGCATCCTCACGCACAAAGTAAAGGTTATCGTAATACTAAATAAAGTTTGAGTTTAAGGACATATTTTTTGAATGAAAAAGTAACAAATTGTGGCAAGTTTATTTCACAAATACAAAAATGTGGAAATAATATTTCTTATTTTTTTGAATAGTTCACGTATTTTGTTTGTCCGTATATATCGTCGCGGAAGTCGCGCATTAATCGTGAAAATTTATTCACCGATCTCTCATTGATTCTTCAAAGAAATTCCCTGAATTTTCAAAGATATTCACCGAAGTTTTGCCTGAATATCGCAGGCCCGCGATATCAAAAACGGTTTATCATCGCGGCGCAAACTATAATGAAAGCAGGGGTATGCAAAATGCAGGATGAGGACGGCAAAAAAGGTATTCTGAAGAGGCGTCTGGAAGACATACTCTTCGAGCTCGGCGAGGACAGGCACATGAACGAACTTCTTCTGCTGCGTTCAAGCAAAAAGAAAGGTGCTTCCGCGGATGATCTCATGAACAATGTCATCCATCCCACACTCGAAGATCTCGAGTTCTATCTTCACTATTATGCCGACAGCAATATGACCGATAACGAGCTTAAAAAACTGATATCCTCATGGATTGAGGCGCAGAAGAACAAGAGCTTTGATAAAAGCGATAAAGACGATAAAAGCGATAAAGACGATAAATGCGATAAAGACAATAATAACAATAAAAACGATAAAAAATAAGATTTAACTTTTTTCAGCCCGAACTCCGTTTCATGCTCTCAGTTTCACGCCCTCACTTTGTCTCTTTTGTAAGCAAAGTGTCGCCGTATTTGACGAGCATGTATAAGCCGTCGGTTGAGGGGTGCACCTCGAGGAAGGTCTCGAAATCCTTAACGTTCAGACTTTTTTCCATGAGATATGCCATATATGCCCCGACCGTGCCCGATGAAGGCGAGGAGAGATGTATGCCTTTGACAATGCCGCTGTCCGCATCGACTCTTATCGAGGAAATGCCCGTATATCTGTCGCTTACCCACCATATCCAGCCGGGACCCGCCTGTGCCGGAAGTGAAAATTCACGCACGGAGTTACCTGTATCGGACTTCGAATCCATGTTGCAGAAGGTATGCTCGTAGAAGAGTTTCACGGACTGCGGTATATATTCGGGAATCCTGGGAACTTTCTCGCCGAGGATGGATTTTGCCGCCGCTATCCCCTGCATTCGCGCATACGGCGTGAGAAAAACCTTCCCCGTGACGTCGCCCGCGGCATATACGCCGTCAACATTCGTCCTGTAGCTGTCGTCGACGATAACCGCACCGGCATCGTCCAGCGCAATCCCTTTTATGTTCTCGGTCCGCGGTCTGAGACCCGATGCGATTATCACGGCATCGCAGGGTATCTCCTCGCGGTTTCCGCCGCTTTTAAGAACGGCGGATGCCACAAAACCTTTCGACTCCTGACCGTCCGCCGATTTGAGTTCCTCAACAAGGGTATACTCGCGTATCGAGACCGCGGGAATCTCTTTTCGTGCGCATTTAATCAGCCTTTCGGGTTTATCGCGCAGGAAAGCGCTCCGGCATGCCATTGTCACATTCGATCCGAACTGCGAGAAGATATAGGCGTATTCGGCAGCGATGACACCACCGCCGATGATAAGCAGATTCTTCGGCACCGCTTTCATACTCTGCAGGGTATGCGGATTATGGACGCCGTTGAGTTCAATGCCCTTAATCTGCGGAATTATCGGGTATGAGCCCGTGGCAATCAGTATCCTGTCGCCGTCCCCCTGCGGAAGCAGACTGCCGTTGAGATAAATGTCCCGACCCGAGAGAGTAACTTCGCCGTTGATGACCTCGATACCCGCCAAATCCGCCTCATTGTCGAGCACTTTAAAGATGGTATCCTGTATTGCTCCAAGCTCCTTCCAGAGATTCGGAAGCGAGATCTGCGGATCCGCACCGTTCAGAACATGCAACTTTTGAAGTTTAGCCAGATGATTGAGGTTTCTTGCGGCATCATTGAGTCCGCAGGTAACCATGCACCCGTATTTCAGGCATTGTCCCCCGAGATTTCCGCTCTTCTCAATTATGCGAACCTTCTCCCCAGTGCCCGCAAGATAAGATGCCGCAAACCTGCCGGCAGGACCTCCGCCGATTACCGTAATCATAAGAATAAAAAAGAATTAATGTTATTTAACTTATTTGCCGGATTTGAAATCCTTTAAATTTCGGGTTTTACGATTTTGTGGAGTTTAGAGGAGCTCAACGCCGTCATCGACAGGCTCGCGCAGAATCTCGCCCGACATCATGTCAATCTCGACTATCTTGTCGCCCCTGATCTGAACGACGGGGAGGTAGACCAGTTCAAGCTCGACCTTGATGTTGTCTTTGTCGGGCGCGACCTTAAGGTCCTCGTAGTATATCGCATCGCCTTCGGAGTGGTTTACTCTCACATTCTTTGTCAGATCTTCGATTAGCGATTTCATGAGCGACTCCGAGATCTCGCTCTTCTTGACCTTTGCATCCATTACCTTGGCGCCGCCGGAGACATTCTTGGTCTCGGGCTTGACATTCTCAAGTTTCTCGGACTCAATCTCGCACTTGCTGCCCGTAATCGCGTTGATGAGACCTTTTTCGTCGCGGTCGAAGTTGATAAGGTATTTGCCGCACTGCTTCTCGCCGCGGCTTGTGCAGGTATAGAGATAATGCGGGATATAGACAAAGCAGACCTCGCCGCGTATGCCCGCCATCTTCTGTGCTCTGTCCGCGGTAATATTCTCCGGAAGACAGACAAGTTCGGGACCGTAATCGTCGAGGGTCATCACACCCGATTTCTGAGCGCCGACAGTTCCCGAAGGCGATGCCGTCTGCGAATTGTACTCAAAGTCGAGGGCAATATGCTCGCCGAGGATCTCGGCTATGACTGCCTGACCCGCATACTTTGCAAGTTCTTCGTGCCCCCAGACCGTACACTCTTCGAGATAGCCGACTTTCTTCATCGTGAAGAGAAGTTTCTTGCAGTATGCAAATCCGTCGTCTGTCCGATACTTGTATTTTTTGACGGCAAATTCGTTAATCTCATCGGGATTGTCCGAACAGAGAACAATTAAGCATTCGTTGTCTCTGTATGCCGTAAGACTTGCGCCGCCCGTCCCTTGATCGACATCAAAGGACGCGGCTTTCAGAATATCTTCCACTGCCGAAACAGCACGTTGTGTTATCATCTAAATAACCTATCAATCTTAAGATGAATTATATTTTCTGTTATGTCCTCATATGCCCTAGTCTGAATAAAAGGACAGACGGGTGACCGACCGTTGACTGACGCTGAATGACGTTTGAGGATCGTTGTCGGATGTTGACCGGCGCCGAAAGAGAGTGACTGACGCGGTTGATTGACCCCGTGATTAACCCCTGCGGTTGACCCTTGGAGCATCGTCCCGACATCGTCCCGACCATGATATCACATTTAAACCGCGCATAAATACTCACGGTTTTATCCCCGCGCTGTGCAAAAACATCTCTCTTTGATACCCGAAAATCCGCAAAATTCTTGTTATATATGCCGAAAACATCGATTCCGACTCATGCATAAACTTTGCGTATTGGCATACTAATATATACTGTAAATTTAAAAAGTTTGAGAAATATCGTAATTTTAACCAATTACAATAAAGTAAATAGGACGGCAGTTATGAAATATTCAACATTTATCCTGGTTTTTATGGTTTGCGTCGCGTTTCTGATAATGCCCGCAAGTGCCGGTGTAAAATATACGTCGGGTTCTCCCGATATGGACGTCAAAATATCGGGTACAAACGAGTTTGAACCCGGCACCGATGCGGCACTGACCGTCATTGTCAGTAACACCGGTGAGGTAGGTACAAAGATTATGCAGGACAGTGTGGTCACACGTGATGATCTGCCCAGTACGGCAAGACTTGTCAGCATTGACCTCCTCGAGAACGGTGCTCCGATTAAAGTAAAGACCGATGCTCAGATGCTCGGAAGCATCACCTCGGGAACCGCGGTGCCTGCGACATTCTCGGTCACAATCAACAAGGATGCGCAACCCGGAACATACATTCTCAATGCAAATCTGAAGTACAAATATCTCTACTATGCCGAGCAGTACGGAACCGATGCAATGTCATATACCTATAAGGATGTCGACGAGTCGGTGCCGCTTAAGGTAAAGATTAAGGAGAACATGCAGCTTGAGATCTCGAACGTACAGACGGATTCCATGAATGTCGGCGTTGAGGGATATATCACGATGGATGTCAAAAATGTCGGTGCCGAGACCGGTCACGACACCGTGATCAGACTTAACAGGGCAGACGGCAGTGCCATCGTTCCGACCGATGCCAGTTCGTATGTCGGCGAGTTTGCACCCGGAGATGTCGCACACGTGAAGTTCAAGGCATCGGTCTCGAACGAGGGTGAGGCAAAGACATACCCGGTTCTCGTCTATGCGACCTACAAGGACGAAAACGGTAAAGACAAGAAGTCAGATTCCGAGACGGTCGGAATCAAAGTCGGCGGCAAGGTAAAGTTCGAGATTACATCCGAAGCGGGTTCGTTCAGACCAGGTCAGAAGGGCAACCTTGTGATTACCTACAAGAATATCGGTGACACGACCGCATACAATGCACAGGCACGTATCAGCGCCGTAAAACCGTTCACGTCGAACGATGATACCGCATATCTCGGCGATATCGCCCCGGGAGAATCGGTTACGGGTGTCTATAAGGTAAGCGTTGCATCGGATGCGACCGAGAAGGATTACGGAGTCGATACCGAGATCAGATACCGCGATATCCTTGATAACAGCCAGATCTCCGATTCGATGAAAGCACAGGTAAAGGTCAAGTCGCTCGGCAATATCGGCGACATATTCACCAACCCGATTGTGCTTACCGTACTTGTATTCGTGTTAATTATCGCTGGATATTTAGTCTATCAGCGCAAAATAAAGAATAATGCATAATTTCTGGGACGGACCGTTTCCCAAGGCGGGTGAACGCACATTAAAGGATATGGAATCCGTGCTCTACGATACTAAGTCGGGCATGGATCCTAATACTCCGCTCTATTTTATGTACCGCGCTCTTTCGAAGAACGAAAGGGATGCGAAATGGCTGGAAGATAACGGTCTTAGATACGATATTACGGTGATTCCCGCAAACAAAATCGGGGCCGAGTTTGTAAAGACCAAGGGGCATTACCATCCGAATGCGCCCTGCGGCAGAGCTTATCCCGAACTCTATCAGGTTCTCGGGGGCGAAGCACATTTTCTCCTTCAGAACCGCAACTTAAGCGATGTATGCGTGATTCGTGCGACTGCGGGGGACGTCGTTCTGATTCCCAGCGGATACGGGCATGTGACCATTAATCCTTCAAAGGACAGGCTTGTGATGGCAAATATAGTCTCCTGCGAGTTTGAGAGCGAATATGAGTTCTACGGCGAGATGCACGGCGCCGCTTACTACGAACTCGATTCGGGCTTTATCAGAAATCCGCACTATCCCGAAGGACTGCCCGAGATAAGAGTCATCGATTCTTTCGAGATTCCCGAACTGGGTCTTCAGCACGGCGTTCCGATATACTCATTCATAGGCGGAGATATTCTCCCCAAATATCTCAATGTTCCAAAGATTCTCGATACGGTAAAAGCACCACAGTATCAGAGATTTCTGACGAATCAGCCGAAAATAGAATAAATATTTATTTTTTAAATCCTGCAGCCGCCGTCCGTTCCGCCGTCTTTCAGCAGATTCGGGGGTGCATTCCTCTTATGCGCCGCTTTCTTTACTTTTTCGAGTATGGCGTTCTCGGTATCGTTCTGCGGTTTCCAGTTGTTTGCCTCAAGATTTCTCAGCGCTTCGTCTATGACGTCGTATGTAAACCCTATCTCCTTCTCGTCGCTCTGACCGCTGTAAAGACCTGCCGAGGGTGTTTTGTCGATAATCGGCTGAATGACACCGGTGAATGCCGAAAGAATGCGGACCTCGGATTTGTAGAGATGCATGAGCGGCTCGATATCCCCGGCATCGTCTCCGTGTTTCGTCGAGTATCCGAGAAGATACTCGCTCTTGTTTGAGGTGCCGCAGACGAGACCCCGATTTTGGTTTGCGTAATAGTAAAGGATTGTCATCCTCAGGCGTGCCATGACATTGCCGAGAAGGTAGCGGGAGTCAGTGAAGCCGTCAATCTTTGAGAATTCTTCGATTAGTCCTGTAATGGGCACAATTGCGAGTTTAATGTTGAACTTTTCGCAGAGTGCCTTTACGTCGTCGATATCCTCTTTCGGCGTCACGGAAGACGGAAGCATGTATCCGAGGACATTTTCCGCTCCCACCGCTCTTGTGCAGAGGACTGCCGCAAGCGCCGAGTCGATGCCGCCCGAGAGTCCAATGACTATCTTATTTCGTCCCGACGACCAGACCGTGTGACGTATCATCTGCTCAATCTTTTCGCATTCGCATCCTTCGCAGAGTTCTTTCATATATTGCCTCGCATTCCGTTAATCTGAGTATATCTGAAGATATGCAAAAATCAGTCTTAAATCTATCTTAAACAATCTTGAAAAGGATCTTAAATTCTTAAATCTCTCTTTCGGAATCATCCCGCATATCCGCGTTTTGAAACTCTTCCATGAGGTTTACAAGAGCGTATTTAGCGGCGGGGTGTTCGTCGGCATAATCGTCCAGAAGTTCCTTTGCGAGTTTAGGGAACTCTGCGTCTGCGCCGTTATCGCGGATTTCGCATGCCGCTTCATCTCCCGCATCAATTCCGTGAATGCGGCAGTAAAGTTCCGCCTCTGCCGCCGGAATGTTCATTATCGGCATTATCATGGGAATTTCTCCGTCTCCGCCTCTGCCGCGGCTTAACAGACCCTCCGAATCGCCTTTGAGTATGCATTCAAAGACAAACTCCGCTTCGGAATCGAGCGTTGCCGCAACCGCAATCTTTGTGCAGCCGAGTTCTCCCGCGATGTCTGGCGACCTAAGTGCAGAACCTGGTGCATATTCAATTCCGTATATTTCCGCGACCTCTTTGAGAGTCTCTTCGTCGTCGCCGACGGCAATAAGCCTGATATCGGGACGCTTTCCGAAGAACTTCGCAAGCAGATGAAGGAGTGCCGCCGCGGCGAAACTGCCGTCGAAGTCAACGGCAATGCAGTCGTTAGGCGAGAGCCATCTGTGTTTTCGTATCGCTTTCTTCGCCCGCGACTCAAAATCTTCGGTGAAATGCAGGGGGCACAGGCTCATACCCGAGTATCTCTGCGTAATTACGGCATCGCAAGCGCATTTGGAGCATTTCATGATATTTGTAAGATCCTTGGTGTTAAGCACTTATATCACCTTTTACGGATAAAACATTTACAGATAAACAATGACGGTATCTCCCGGGGACATAAAAGGGCTTCACAAATATGAAATCCTGCTTCTTAAGACGTTGGAGAGGCTCATGAAGAAATACCTCTGGGTGCCGGAGGAGAACATCCGGAAAAGCTCGCGTCTTTCTGCAGCGGAGATGGAATACAGGCTCGGTCAGCTCATGGAGAAGAACATGGTCAAGAGCAGTTCCGTGCCCTACAGGGGATATCAGCTCACATTTTCGGGATACGACGCGCTTGCCGTAACCTCGCTTGTCAAGAACGGCACCGTAACGGCTTTGGGCTCGCTCATCGGCGTCGGCAAGGAATCCTCGGTCTATGAGGCGCTGGGAACGGGTGCTCTCGTGATAAAACTTCACTGCATAGGTCAGAGATCGTTTCAGTCGGCAAGACTTAACCGCGGATTTATGCCGGAGTGGAGTCATTTCCCGTGGATATTTGCCTCGACATACTCGGCAAGACAGGAGTTTGAAGCCCTCAAAGCCCTTAGGAAAGGCGGCGTCAATGTGCCCATCCCGATAGCCGTAAACCGCAATGTAGTCGCAATGTCCTATATTGCCGGCGTCAACCTCCATCAGGCAGTCCTTGAAGAGCCGCGTGAGGTATTCGACGCCATATTCGCAAACATAAAAAAGGCCTACGAACTCGGATTCATCCATAACGACCTATCCGAGTTCAATGTGATGACAGACGGCGATTCGGTCTGGGTAATCGACTGGCCGCAGTGGATAGAGCCGACCCATCAGAATGCCGATGATATCCTCCTTCGCGATATCTCAAACATTACAACGTATTTCGCGAAAAAATACAATATTGTCGAGTCTCCAGAGAAGATTCGCGATATGATTACAGGCAAAACCGATGCCTGAACCGAAACCTGAACATAATGCATAAACTGAATGCCTGATGCGGTAGCACATGAAAATCTTCGGAATCGACATTATCGGCGGGTCTGTCCGTTCCAGGACAAGGAAACCTGTTTTTGCTCTCACGGTCCGCGACGCGGGCGAGATAAAGGATACCGCCGAGGTCTCTCTTTTCAGGCTGATACGGCGCATAAACGCGGAGCAGCCCGACATTCTTGCCGTCGACAGCCTTCAGGAGATATCGCAGAACATTCAGGAACTTGTCGCTTTCATGCAGATGCTTCCGCCGGCGACAAAGGTCGTTCTTGTCACCCGCGGCATGCATCAGGAACCCGAATCGCTCCAGCAGGTTGCCGCACGCTACAATATCCGCCTTCAGAACAAGCTCGATCCGTATTCCGAATCCAAGACGATTGCGCACGTTGCCGAGCTGGGCGCCGGCAGCGAGGTGATTGTCTTCGACGACACCTGCGGAATCACGGTCTCGAGAAACCGCTCTCTCGGAAAAGGCGGCTGGAGCCAGAATCGCTATGCACGCAAGGTCAACGGCGCCGTTCTGGTCAAATCGAGGGAGATCGAGAGCCGCCTGAAAGAGAAGGGGCTTCGTTTCGAGAAGACCGAGTATGCGGGTTTCTGCGGCATGAAACGCGTCCATTTTCATGTTTTTGCAGGCCGAAAACAGATACCCGTGCAGGCGGGACGCTCTATGGACTATCAGGTCCGCATTGCCGCGGGAAGACTCGATAAAATCCGTTTTGTCTCGCAGAACACGAGAAAGAAGCATGTAATCGTCGGCATCGACCCGGGCACCACCGTGGGTATTGCCGTCCTTGACATGGAAGGCAATCTGCTGAAACTGAAGAGCGCACGCCGCATGTCTCTCTCGGACTGGACGCAGGAGATTGCCGAGACAGGAAACCCCGTTGTTGTCGCCTCGGATGTCGCCCAGATGCCGATGTCGGTCGAAAAGATTCGCCGTGCCTTCAATGCCGTTCCCCATACCCCGAAAGTCTCCAAGACGCAGGATGAGAAAGCGGCGCTCTGCAACGCATACGGTCTGTCATACGGCAACGATCACGAGCGCGATTCGCTCTCGGCGGCGCTGGATGCCTACAAATTTTACAGACAGAAATTTCAGACTATCGAGAAGCGCATTCCCGCGGGCTACGATCTGGATATCGTCCGTGCGGGAATAATACGCGGTTATTCACCCGAACAGATTATCTCGGATCTCATACCTTCTGCCCGTGCGTCCGCAAACGTGACCGCATCGCAGGTTGCGGGTGAAAACGGTCCCGGGGGATCTTCGGTCTCTTCAATCTCTTCAGTCTCTTCAGTCTTTTCGGGTTCTTCGTCTTCGGTCTCCGATGCCGACAGTCTGGGTTCGGCATCGGCATTGCGTACCGCCCAGCTTGAGGGGATGATAAAGGACCTCAGAAATCATATCGACGATATCCGCAAAGAGCTGAAAGATAAGGAAGCGGAGATAAAGAGCCTTAAGAAACAGCTCTCTGCCGAGAGAACCGAGCGTTTCGAGAAGAGAAAGGAGAATCAGACCATTGCCGAGCGCGACAATCAGATAATCTCGGTTAAAAAACTGTTGAGGAAGCAGGAGCGCGAAAACCGGCGCCTTCAGAGGAAGATTAAACGGCTCAAGGAGTTCAATGACTTCAATGAGGATGATGCCGCAAAACACATCCCCGTAAAAGTTCTGTCCGCGCTTACAAAGGAGGAACTTAAGGAGATGGACGATGAGCTGGGAATCCGCGAAGGCGACATAATCTATCCCGTAAGGACCGACGGCTGGGGGAATGCGGCGGTCTCTTATCTCTCCGATTCGCTGGTGCGTGCCGTGATTGCGGACAGCAAAGATATGCGTCTGATGTATGCCCTGAGGGATGAACGCATCCCGCTTATCGCCGTCTCCGAGGTATTTGTTACCGTCCGCGGCCGCACGGGCACGGTAAAACGCGAGCATTTCGAGGAGGCGCTTACCCGCTGGACTGCCGAGCAGGAAGTCTACGAGCGCGAGAAGAACAGGGAGATGCTGTTCTCCATATTCCGCGAGTATAAGAATCAGAGGGTCGTGGAGGCGAGGAATGTCGAGAAGGTGCGGGCAAAGAACCGCGAGAAGCAGATAAAGAAGTGGGAGGACGAAGCCGAAGGCGGAGATGATGTGTTATGAGGAAGATAATTTATGAGGATGATATGTTATGACGGGTGATGAGTTATGGGGGATGACAGTACAAGGGTGATAGTGTGAAATGTGATAGTATGGGGTATGATAAGGCATGAATGACCGCGATATTGTAAGGATGATCTCCGCGATTATCGGGAGTTCGAATACCGAGGACGACTGTGCGGTCTTCCCGCACGGAAACGAGTATCTGACGGCAACAACCGATATGCTCCATGAGAAGACCGATTTCCCGAAAGGCATGACCGACCGGCAGATCGGCTGGATGAGCGCCGCCGTTACGCTCTCGGATCTTGCAAGCACGGGTTCGAGACCGCTCTTTCTTCTTCTTGCCGCAGGTCTTGACGACACGGGTGCGGGACGTATAGAGGAGATTACACGCGGCGCCGACGACTGCTGCAGGAAGTTCGGGGCAAAGCTTGCAGGCGGCGATATCGATTCCCACAGCGAGCTTACGATAGTTACGACGGGAATAGGAGCGGTAAGCCCCGAGCGTTATGTCTCGCGAAAGGCAAAGCGGGAGCGCCCTTTGAGAGCGGGGGACATAGTCTGTGTCTGCGGCAATCTCGGCGTTGCGCAACGCGGTCTGATGGACTATTACGAGTCATCGGCTGCGAATAAGAGGGCGGATACGGCGGCGTTTAAGGCACTCTGCGAGCCGCAGCCAAAGGTCTTTGAGGGACAGGTACTCGGCAAAACGGGCGTTCTTTCCATGATGGACATCTCGGACGGTCTGTCCCTCTCTCTGCATGATCTTGCGGAGCGGAACGGATGCGGTTTTTCAATCGATAAAGACCTGATTCCCGTTGATGATGCCGCGGGCATAGATTTTGAGACGGCATTCTTCGGCGCCGGCGATTTCGGACTTCTGTACGTATGCAGTCCGGAGACCTATGAAAAAATAGTCTCGGGAGAGTCTCTCAAAACCGCCTGCACGGAATTATTCGGCGAAACCGGCGCCGGACAGATTGCCGGTTCACTGTCTCTCGGATATAAAATAGGCGTTGTCACCGATGAGAAGGGCGTCTTTGTAAACGGCAGGATTGCCGAAAACCGCGGTTATCTGCACAGTTGGGAGTAACGGCTGAGGCTGAAATTAATTTTTTGTTTCCCCCGAGTTCATGTTTTCACATTATTACTTTCGCACTGCGCGAAGTATATTTTTAAACACACAGCACATACTTTGAAAACATTCAGACATGTCCGAGATATCCGCCGGTTCCGAAACGGGCACTTCAGCCTCTGACTCGGGGTCGGAATACCGAAAAACTGAATGCCGGAGAATACTGGTAAAAACACCTTTCGGCAGGGGCTGTTCCGAATCGGAAGATCTCTTCGGGAAATACTGTCGTGAGTCGCCTTTTAACTCATATTTTGTCCTGCCGACCACCGCACTGGTTCAGAGAGTAATACGCGGGATGCTCTCCGGCGGCATTGCCGTTGCAAAAAAGTCGGTATGCACTCCGAAGATGCTTGCCGAAGAGATTGTCAGGCAGAATCACGGTTATCGGCTGATAAGCGATGTTGAGGCAAAGATGATTCTGACGCGGGTGATTAAATCCGACCGAACTTTTGTCGAGTCGCTTTCGCCTACAAAGGAGTTTACGTCCGGTCTTTTAAACGATCTCTATACCCTTATCTACAGCATATGCGAGCAGAGATCGGATTACGGGTCGGTTCTGAAATCGGATTCGGAGCATCCGTCGGCGAAAAATCGTGCCCTCACCGCCATAATCGACCGATATCTTGCGATTATCGAGAAGGATCGTCTTGTAAGTCCCGAGTTGCTCTACACAAGGGCGGCGGAGTTTATAGAAAACGGTTACGACGACGGCAAAGGTAACGGCAAAGGTAACGGCAACAGCGACGGTGACGGCAAAGCAAATTCGATGAAGGATTCATCCGTTATTCTCTTCGGAATATATGAACCCGTGCCTTCGCTTCGCGCTTTTCTCACCGCCGTTTCTAAAGCGGCGGCAAAGACCGTATACTACATACCGTATTCGGAGAACAAGCGGATATGTAGCGATGACGGAAGCTGGTTTGAGCCGCATGAGACGGCGGAACTCTCTCCGAATCCGGTATGCACGGAGTACGAGCGGATATTCGGAGATGACTTAAAAGAAGATCAGAGGGATGGAGGTGAATCGGCAGTATCGGGAACATCGGCAGCAGGTGTCGCCGGGTCATCGGTATCAACATCGGCATCCGATGACAGCGCCGTGCAGGTATATGCGAGATGCTTCCCGAATGCAAAATCGGAGATCTCCGCAATTGCCGAGGAGATTCATTCGCTCATAGAAAAGGGGGTGTCGCCGTCGGATATAGCGATATCTTTCCCCGACCCGCAGAGCAATCTGGCGCTGCTCGACGAGATATTCGGAGATTTCAATCTGAAATATTCGGCATACGTGCCGCTGTCTCTTGCAAATTCCCCGATTGTCCAGTCCCTTATGCTGATACCGCGGATTATCTCCGAAAATTTCTCCCCGCGATCCGTGGGGGAACTCTTCGCATCGCCGTATTTCAGGCTCAAAGGCAGGACTGCCGACCAGTATCTTATAGAGAAGACGGCAATTGCGGGCAATATCGGTAACGGACTTCATTCATGGGAGAACTCTGTCGAGTGGCTTCTGCGGCAAAAAGAAGCGAAACTCGGCGACGTGTCGCTTCCCGAGTTCAAAAAGAACGAGATAAAAAGAGATATTGCCGATATTCGGTTAATTTCGGAAAGCGTTATCCCGTTTTTAAGCGAACTGAATGCGCTCAATAAGAGCGCACGGTATTCCGAGCACATACAGAATTACCTTGATCTGCTCCGAAGATACAGCCTTCCAATCCTTCCGGATGATTGCGGTTCGCAACTTTCTCTCAGCGACAATTCCGCTCTGGAAAAATTCTATAAACTCGTATCCGATTTATATGATATATCCGAGCAGTTTTTCGTCGAAAAAATCTCTTTTCAGGAGTTCGCCGGCAGTCTGAGAGCCTCGGTCGCGGGGTGCAGTGCCGCGGAGCTGCATGATTCTTCCGCCGTTCAGGTCCTCGGAATGAACGGTCTTCAGAGTAACGGCTATAAATATCTCTTTATGGCGGGGCTTGTCGACGGCAAACTGCCGCTTCTGCCCAAACTCATCCCCTATATTACCGAGAACGAGAGTAAACTTCTCTGGAGTGATAAAAGGCGCGAAAAAATCCGCTGGGAGACGTTCTATTTCATATCGGCGCTGTGCAGCGCAGAGCGGGGTCTCTATCTGACAACCCGCGCTTCTGCGGTAAAAGACACGCTCCCGTCGCCGTTTTACATCGCGGCAGTCGAGCGGCTCGATGCGGCCGGGATGCCCGAGAGGGAACTTATTCATTCCGCACTCCGTTCGCAGAAGAATGCAGGTCTGGATATTGCCGCCGGCAGACCGTTAAATAATAATCCCGCGCTGAATTATGTTTCTCCTGTTTCGGTTGCAAACCGCATCAACGCCGAGATTATGAGAACGGGCGGTTATACGAGCGCTTATGACGGTATACTCTCCGATGATTCGGAGATATGCGCCGCGATTGCCGCAAAATTCGGGGATGATTATGCGTTTTCGCCGACGTCGCTCGAGCAGTATGCCAACTGCCCCTTCAGTTTCCTGCTGAAGCATGTATATTATCTGGATAAACCTGTTGAGGAAGACCTCACCCTCTCGTCCTCGGAGACCGGCAACCTTATTCACGAGTCCCTTGCCGAATTCTATACGGAATGGATGAAGACTCATCAGAGAAGTATCATGGCGTCCGAAAAAACCGCGGCATTGGGACTTCTCACAAAGATTACCGAATCAAAGATCGGTAAATACAGAAAATCGGGACCCGCATGGGATGCCATGACCGCTCAGATTCTGAAGGATTCGTTTTATTTCACCGGCATTTTCAGGCGCTTTATTGAGAACGAAGTTGCCTGCGGCGCAGGCGGTCTTGTCCCGGCAGGCTTTGAGGTGGGATTCGGGAAGTATATCGGGGAAGAAATGGGAGAAACCGAGACTTCCCGCGACACGGACACTGACGGCGATTCCGGCGCTGACGGAAACGGATCTTACTGCGATACGGGTTCAGACTCCTCTTTTGATGCTCAAAACAGCCTGCAAAACCGTCCGATACGCGTAAGTTCCTCTGACGGCGAGAGTCTTCTGATAAAGGGATACATCGACCGGGTTGATGTCACGGACGGTTACGATTTCGCGGTTATCGATTACAAGACGGGCGGTCACCCGAGTGCAAACGATATCATCAACGGAAGAGCGCTCCAGTTACCGCTGTATATCCGCGCTTTTGAGGAGATCTCGGGTAGATCTTTGAAAGGCGCCGGCGGTTGCTACTACGTTATCTCAAAGAAGCTTGTCAGCAGAAAGACCGTAATCTATGACGGCGAAAAGAAAGACCTCTTTTGCAACTCGAAATTCTCAAAAATGGGCAATGCAGAATTCTCCGAGATTCTTGACAACTCGGTAAAAGCGGCATGCGGATATCGTGATTCCATCCGAAACGGGGTTTTTCCGCCCGTAAACAGCTTAAGCAACTGCAAAAGCTACTGCATATTCTCGGATGTCTGCAGGGTCTCGGAGTTCCGTCTTTTGGAGCATAAACTGAATACAGGTTTATACAATAAAGGTGCCCCCGATGCGGGTCATGAAGGCGGCAGGTCTGAAGGCTGTTGCGGAAAACGGGCAGAAGACGGCGCTGCGGAAGGTTACGACGACAGTATGGTTATTTCCCGGAAATTCTGGAGGGGTGAGTGATGTTTACAAAGATGCAGGAAGAGGCGCTCAGACACGACATAAGTCTCTGCGTTACCGCCGGAGCCGGCACCGGAAAGACGCATGTGCTCGTTAACCGCTATATAAGGCTCATAAAAGAGGCCGGATGCCGTCCTTCGGAGATTCTTGCCCTTACTTTTACCGAGAAAGCCGCCGCCGAGATGAAAGAGCGTGTCGAGGCTGAAATTCGAAAAGAGTCGAGCGGGGAATGGGAAGAGATAAAAGAAGAGATGATGTGGGCGAATATCTCGACCTTCCATTCGTTCTGTTCGAAGATTATCCGCGAGTATGCCGTTGAACTGGGCATTGATCCGGCATTTAAAGTGCTTTCAAACTCCGAGAACGCGGATCTCGTCGGCAACTGCATAAACAGCCTGTTTCTCGGAAGATCACTCTCCGGAAACGGCAGACGGAGTTATGTCTCGCCGGAAACGGTGAATTCCGCAAAGGAGCGGGCTGTTTACGACAGCATAACATACTGCCTTCTTATCTATGACGTCAACGGGCTTACCGAGATATTAAGGAAGTTTCACGAGAAACGGCGGTATGCAACGGAGTTCTTTGCGAAGCTGGATGCCGACCCCGACGGCGTTATTGAAAACTGGTCGGGCGGTTTTGCCGTACAGAAAAAGGCTGTTCACAGGGAGTTTTTCGACGAAACTCCCGTATACAGAGCTGCCGTTGAAGACCTTATCGAGCTTTCCGCCGAATTTACGCAGGGCACCGATACGGGAACGGAATATCTCCGAAATGTAAGGGATATTCTCCCCGAGATCCTTACCGACGATCCCGATAAGTTCTGCAAGGCGCTGCTTGCGCTCTTTTCCGTAAAAGGCTCGGCAAGAATGGGCAAAAAGGAGGTCTTCGGAGATTCGCTGGCAAGACTTCGCGAGTCATACTCACTGCTGAAGAGTTTTTACGACTCACTGCCCAAAGACCTTCTGAAGATCGACGTCGGCAAAGGTTCGGATGAAATCCTGCGGACAATCGATATTTTGAAGCATCTCGGCAGGGTTTTCAATGCACTCGACGATCTGATTGAGAGCGAAAAGCGAAGCATGGGTGCGGCGGATTTCACCGATATGATTGATCTGACCTATCTGCTCTTTACAAGCCGCAGCGAGCTTATTGCCCGGGATTATGCGGGCAGATTCAGGTTCATTATGATCGATGAATTTCAGGATACCGATCCCACGCAGGCGGAGATAATCTATCGGTTAATTGACATTTCACGCTCTTCATGCGGCAATTCCCCGGGTGAGTCCGTAAAGCCCTGCAATGCTCTCTTCGTGGTCGGCGATCCGAAACAGTCGATATATCTCTTCAGGGACGCCGATGTAGCGCAGTTCAAGGACGCGGGGCAAAAAATCCGTGAGGATTTCGGCGGCGGCACGGTATCGCTGGATGTTAATTTCAGGAGCACTGATGCGGTATTGTGCTTCGTAAACCGCCTGTTCTCGGATATATTTGCGAAATGCGTCAATAAATGGGATTTCAGATACGATCCTCTTTCGGTCTCCGATAAGAGAAAGAACGATATAGGCTCGGTTGAGCTTATTCTGACGCAGGAGAGCGGGAACTCCTCCGAAATACCTTCCGTCTTAAACGAAGCGAAAGCAATTGCCTCAAGAATCCGCTCGATTGTCAAAGACGGCGATTTGCGGGTATATGACAAAACGCGTCCTGCTGAGAGGGCTACGAACGGAGCGGAAGTTGCGGCGGCGGACGGGACTGCGGATGAAAGCCGACCCGCAAAATACGGTGATATCGCCGTGCTTATCGAGCGCAGAACAAATCTGAAGTATTTCGAGTATGCGCTCAGAAAATACTCAATCCCGTATCGTGTCTACGGTGCCAGCGGTCTGTATGCAAAGCAGGAGATTAAAGACTGTATCTCCCTGTTTTCGTTCTTACGGAATCTGCATGACGGGATTGCCCTTTACGGTATTCTGAGGTCGCCGTGGTTCGGTTTCTCGGATGCCGAACTCTTCAGAGTCTTCGGCGGCGGCAACCCCTTCCATAATCTCAGAGATATCGGTAATTCCGACGATACTGCCAATTCTTCTCTTGCGGAGAAGTCGCGGTCGGCATACGCTCTCCTTAAGTCATGGCGGACGCTGGCGAGGAGAATTGCGCCCTCAAAGCTTTTTGCCCGCATGATTCGCGAATCGGGTCTGTTTGCCGTGTATGCCGGAATCGCCGGCGGCGACATGATGACGGCGAATGTCGGGAAGCTTGCCGACATTATCCGCGAGCATGAGTCCGAGGGGTATTACACGCTTGATAAACTCGTATACGATTTATGCTTCGCGGCGAAGTCCGATGACGAAGAAGGCGAGGCAGACCTTCAGCCCGAGATAATAGGGGACAATACGGTCTCAATTATGACCGTTCACGCCTCAAAAGGGCTGGAATTTCCTATAGTTATCCTGCCGGAGCTGACAGGCGAAAAGGGCGGTAACAGAGAAGTATCCCTATTCGTCGATGGGGATATAGGCGTGGGCATAAAGATTCCGCCGCTTATTGACGAGACGACAGAAAATGTATCCGACGCCGAATCAAACGATTTCATCCCCTCTCCGCCGCTGGCTCTTCAGAAATACCTGTATCAGCAGAAATCTCATGCCGAAACAAAGAGGCTCTTTTATGTCGCCTGCACCCGTGCCCGCGATCATCTGATTCTCTGCGGCAAAGTCCCCAAAGAAGGCTCGGAGAAAGAGATTTCAGTCGCGGATGCAACCCGCGGTGACTCCGCATGTAGGACAAGGATGAGTTATCTTCAGAGATATCTGCGGTTCAGATTGCTTGAAACCGCGGATTCATCAGGCACTTCTGGAATATCCGATACCTGCGCAGGTAACGGCAATGCTAACGATACCTGCGGGGATGCTGACAACAGGGGAACTGATACTGAGAAAGCCGGCAACGTGGATGCTGACAACGGTGAAGACAACGTCTGCACGCTCTCCGGAGGCATAAGTTCGGGGCTCTATGACATCTCAAACAGTTCCTTTAAGGCGACGGTAAGGGTAATCCGGTATGAGGATCTGCCGGAATACGACGATGAAAAATCAGCGGAAGATAAGAAGCTCATTGACGCAGATAAACTCAAAGCGTTCGACAATTCCGAATGCGGCGCAGGTGCTGCTATTGACACGGGACTTGCTCAATCGGATTCGTTCACTCCATTCGACCGCAAATTTTCGGTAACCGAGGTAAATATGTATCTCAGAAGTCCTGATGAGCACCGTGAGGCGTATCTTATGCATAAAGCCGCAAATCCCGCGATAAAAGGTCTCGGCAGGCACAATGAGAGCGTTGACAAAGGAATCATAATTCACGAGATCTTTGCAGGCGCCGACCCTAAACATGTCTTTGACAGGTATCTAGTAAAAGATGCGGTCGAGATGGAAGAATACCGCAAGTGTTACCGCAATTTCATCGGCAATGCCTTCATTGCGGGTGCGCAGACCATAGCCTGCGAACTCGAATTCACCGTTAATATCGGCGGATACATCTTTAAAGGCGCGATTGACAGGCTTATGAGGAAAGATGGCGAACTTATGATAATCGACTACAAGACCGGCTCAAAAACCGAAGAATCCGAGCGGAATTCAAAATATGCCGTTCAGATGGCAGTGTATCAGACCGCCGTCAGAGAGATGTGCGGACAAAATGCAAGGACATTTATCTATTACACTCAAACAGATGAGTTTGGTGAAGTGGTGTTTGACGCCTCCGAAGTCTGCAGGACCATTGAGGAAACCTGCGGTCGCATAATCGGCGAAGAGGCGGATTCACGTAAATGGGGTAATATCTGATGAGAATATTTGTAACTGACGGAATACCTTTCTCGCTTGACGACACGCTCTCATGCGGTCAGGTTTTCAGGTGGAAAAAGGATGAGGAAGGCTGGTGGCGCGGCATAGCGCACGACCGCCTGATTAAGATAAGACAGCATGATAACCGTCTGGAATATCTCGGCTGCGACGAGGATTTTCTGGTCCATTATTTCAACCTCGACCTGGACCTCGACGAAGTCCTCTCCGGCATTGACAGGGACGAATACATGCACAAAGCCATAGAGAAGCATCGCGGGCTCAGGTTACTCAGACAAAACCCGTGGGAGTGTCTTCTGACCTATCTCTGTGCGCAGAACGCCAACATTCCTTTCATAGACCGCATGCTGAACAATCTCTCGGAGAAGTACGGCGAGACCATAACATCCGAGTTCGGTTGCGCAAAGTCCTATCCGCGACCGGAAAAGCTTGCCGATGTCGGTAAGGAAGAGATAGAACTCTGCTCTCTCGGATACCGCTCGACCTATGTCAGCCACACCGCGGAGATGATAGCCGGCGATTCAAAATGGGCGGATAAACTCTATGACGCCGATTACGAGACCGCAAGACAGTCGATTCTGCATTATGAAGGCATAGGTCCCAAGGTTGCGGACTGCATCCTCCTCTTCGGATTTCAGAAATACATGTCATTCCCCGTAGACCGCTGGGTCGACCGAATCATGTACAAATACTACAATGTCGGCGACCCCGAACGCGCTCTATCTAACAGCGAGTATAACAGAATCAGAAAGTTCGGTCAGGATTATTTCGGCGAATACGCCGGATATGCGCAGGAATATCTATTTGCCGACCGTCAAATGCTCTGACTAATGTTGTAAGACCTTGTGGCAGACTGATTTCATTTTTTAAGCGGAATCCGTTTTTCCACATGAAAAAAATTTTTTAAACTGCGGGACAGTATATTCTAATTATGAGAAAATTTGGTATTTTATTGATATTACTGCTCTCGGCGTTTGTTCTGATCTGCGGGTGCACGGAGAACAATAATCCCGTGAGCAATTCCGAGGTCAACTCCGCCGCCGCGACAACTGCCGCCGTGACTGCGGTTGCGACCGAAACACCCGCCGTTACGGTTCCCGCGGTTACCGAGATGCCTTCGGTTGACGTGAAAGTGACCGCAAAGGAAGTTGCCGACAGCATAAAATCATCCCTCCTCTCACTCGAGGCATCGGCCAAGAAATGTGCGAATGCGGTTGCCAAATACGGCATCTCGGGTGATGAAACCCTGCGTGCAATAAAGGGCAGTCTGAACGACAATGCGGGTATCGTATCGATAACCGTCCTTGATCCGAATTTCATTGTATTAAGTGCCGAGCCTTCGCAGTACGGTTATCTTCTGGGACGCGACTTTTCGGAGGGCATTGCGGGCGGAAGGACAAATATAAGGACTCCGTTACTTTCGAAGAGCTACACCTTCGTTGAAGGATTTCTGGGAATCTCGCAGATCTATCCGATTACCGGAAATGACGGGGATATTATCGGATATGTGGATATCGGCTATCAGCCCAGAAGCGTAATCGCGCCGAACGTGCATAATCTCATTGCTGATACACCTTACAATGTCTGGATAATCGAGACTGACGGAACAAATATTTTCGATACCTCATCCTCCGAGATAGGCAATAACGTGCTTACCGGCGAGCTGTATCAGGATAAGAAATTGCACGAGTTCATGAGCACAATTGCTAAAAAGAAGACAGGTTCTGGGCAGTATACCTTCAGAGACTACAAGACCGGCAATGTCATAAATAAGAATGCGGAATGGGCAACCGTGGATTACGGCGGCAGTGAGTGGCGCGTTGTTCTCACATCCCCGGCCGACTGAGAATCCGGAAATAATCCAAAATAATCCAAAATAATCCAAAATAATTCAAAATAATCTAAAAGATAATATAGTCCGAAAATAATCAAAAACCCGAAAATACCAAAAATACACAATTTTTAAAAAATAGTATAATAAGAATTGATTTGAAACGAAATCGGTTTTATGTTCCGATATTCCAGCTGTTCATGTATTTCTTCTGGTAATCGGTTAATTTATCGATAGAAATGCCCAGTGAACCGAGTTTCAGGTTGGCAACCGTGACATCGATATCGTTGGGAACATCGTAAACGCCGCCTTTGAGTCCTTTGCCGTTCTTGAGGATATACTCCGAGCATAAAGCCTGAAGTGCGAAGGAGAGATCCATTACTTCAATCGGGTGACCCATTCCTTTCGGCGACGCGAGATTTACGAGGCGGCCTTCGGCAAGTACATTGATGTTTTTGCCGTTTATGTTGTAGGTATCGATACCTTCGCGGCGCTCAACGCCTTTGTTGTTCTTTTCGAGCCATTCGACATCGATCTCGACATTGAAATGTCCGGCATTCGAGAGGATGGCACCGTTCTTAAGGACTTTGAAGTGCTTTTCCGTGATAATCGATGTGTTTCCGGTTGTCGTGACAAAGATATCGCCGATTTTGGCGGCTTCGTCCATTGTCATCACGTAGTAACCGTCCATGTGGGCTTCAAGCGCACGTCTGGGGTCAATCTCGGTTACGATTACCTTCGCTCCGAGACCGTGAGCCATCTTTGCAAGACCGCGTCCGCAGTATCCGTATCCGGCGACGACAAACCACTTGCCGCCGATGAGCGTGTTCGTCGTTATCATTACCGCCGAAAGTGCACTCTCGCCCGTGCCGTGAACATTGTCGAACTGGTGCTTCATCGGGGTGTCGTTGACGGCAACGACGGGGAATTCGAGTTTTCCTTCCGCCGCCATGGAACGCAGTCTGTGTATGCCCGTGGTCGTCTCCTCGCAGCCGCCGATTACGTTACCCAGAAGTTCGCGTCTCTCGGTGTGAAGGCGGTGAATGAGGTCCATTCCGTCGTCGATTGTGATGGTCGGGTTTGAATCGAGGACTTTGTCTATGCCTTCATAGTATTCATCGACCGTGCAGCCGCGTTTTGCAAAACAGTGGACGTTTTTGACGTTTCCGAGCGCCTGTGCCACGTCATCCTGCGTGGAGAGCGGGTTACAGCCAGTGATATATACCTCCGCACCGCCTTTTGCAAGCGTCTCGACAAGAACTGCGGTCTTTGCCTCGACATGGAGTGCCATTCCGATTTTCATGCCCTTGAAGGGTTTTTCCTTCTCGAATCTGTCTCTGATTACGCTGAGGACAGGCATGTACTGCCTTGCCCAATTCATCTTTAGTTCGCCCGTGTTCAAGGTAACACCCGTTTTTATTTCAGTAGATATTTGATCTTAAGATAATAGTTATTTACTTTTCTGACAGAAGAGTTATTCAGTGTGCCGGATGATTCAGAAGTATCTGCCTGTAACAAAGGGTCTTAAGGATGAGCTTATGCGCTACGGCGAGTACGTGCCGCGTGAGTGCTATCTCAATCCGCGAACCGGCAATCTCTGGCAGAAGCATACGGACGGGCGTTTTACAAAGATAACCAAGAATCCGAGGAATGTCCTTCGTGCTCTGGACAATTACCTCGAGGGCATCTCAAAGAAGAGGGACAGATGCATGAGAAGCCGCAAGGAGTGGTTCGGGGAGAAGGTTGACTGAAGAGATCTCTTATATGTCTAATTAATCATATATGCCTGATTAATCAATCTGTATATCACTTATTTTCGTCGGCAGAATGGCGGCGGGGGCAACAGGACAATATAATGGCGCTTACAAAACGAATAATTCCCTGTCTGGATATAAAGGACGGGCGTGTGGTCAAGGGAACGAATTTTCTGGGACTCCGCGACGCAGGCGATCCCGTCGAACTTGCGGCACGCTACAATGAGCAGGGTGCCGATGAGGTTGTTTTTCTGGATATTACCGCATCCAAAGAGGGTCGCGGGGCACTGCTGGATGTAATCGGGCGTGCCGCCGACAAGCTCTTTCTGCCGCTTACCGTGGGCGGCGGAGTCAACACCGTGGATGACATGCGGGCGCTTTTGAGAGCGGGTGCCGACAAGGTCTCGGTGAACACCGGCGGCGTCAAAAATCCTCATCTGATAAGCGAGGGTGCGGAGAAGTTCGGCAATCAGTGCATTGTCTGCGCAATCGACGTGAAGCGCAACGATAATTTCGCGGAATGCACATCCGAGGGCGGAGCAACCCGAATCACGCTCAAGGACGGGACGGTCTGCTGGTATGAGGTGGTTATCTACGGCGGAACCAAACGCACGGGCATTGACGCGGTATACTGGGCAAAGAAAGCCGGGTCTTTGGGTGCCGGCGAGATCCTTCTGACATCCATGGAGACCGACGGCGTTAAGGAAGGCTTCGATATTCCGATAACCTCACGGATTGCCTCCGAGGTCAGGATCCCGGTTATCGCATCCGGTGGCGTAGGTAGCATGGAGCACTTCTATACGGGCTTTACGGACGGCAAAGCCGACGCCTGTCTTGCGGCATCGGTCTTTCACTTCGGCGAGATGACGGTCGGCGAGGTCAAGGAATATCTCGATAAGAAGGGCGTTTCCGTAAGAATTTGAGTGCCCCCTTTACTTTTTTTTTCTTTTTTCCGGTTGCGTGCGGATTGCATAGAGCGGGTTCCCGTGCGTCCGTTCAGTAAGACTAAATACTATTCGGAATGATATTTCAGAAAGGTGATTATTACGGATAAAAAAATTGCTTACTTATCTGGTTTAATTATACTTATTGCACTGACCGCAATGATTGCGGGATGCACGGGCACGACAAGCCAGCCCGTAGCGCCCTCGACGCCGGCGCCGACAACACAGGCCCCCGCGGTGACAGAGGTCCCCCAGCCCGCCGCAACCGAGGCGGAATGGGTCCCATGGAGAGAACAGGACAGCATCACACTCAATCCGCTCGGCGGATACCGCATATTCTCGCCGAGTGCCAACGGCAAAGAGTTCAGAGCCGTTCGCGTGAAAGTAACCTCGACAAACGTCCCGATTAACGTTCTGTATCTCACGGAGTCCGAAAAGAACAAATTTAAGAAGTTCATGGATACAAATGCGGGAACATACGAGACCGTGGCAAGATTTGACAAGGTTCACTCGGAGATGACTGAGGCGTCAGCTGATGAGCCGTTAAACGTTGTTCTCCTAAACACCGACGACAAACTGGCGACACCTCAGATCGAGATCTGGTACAAAGATATCTGAACCGGTCCTGGAAATCTGAAAAATCAAAAAAATTATTATTTTTTTAGTTTTAAGTTTGAGTTTTAATCATAAGTTTTAGTTAGAAGTGATATTTAATTATGGGCTTATTTCGGACTTACAGCTTAAACCGCAGTTTCAGGATATCCGTGCCCATCGAGAAAACATCTTTGAATCTGACCGTCGTTCCCGTGCCCGTTGTCCAGACTACCGGAAATTCGGCGATTTTGTATCCTTTATGCTGTGCCCTCACAAGCACCTCGGTATCCCAGAACCAGTGCGGCGACGTAACTTCGGGGAGCATGGCAAGCAGTCGTTCGCGGTTAAATCCCTTGAAACCGCACTGATGATCGTAGAGTCTGCTTCGAAGTATCAGTCTTACAAGGTAGTTGTAGCCGCGGCTTGCAACCTCGCGCCCGTGAGTTCTTACAACGTCGCTCTGCGGCATCAGACGCGAACCCGTGGAGATATCAGCGCCGTCTCTGATAGCGCCGATAAGCTCTTTGAGATGTTTCATGTCGGTAGCCAGATCGACATCGTAGTAGCATACGATTCTGCCTTTGGCGGCGGTAAACGACTTATTGAGGGCATTTCCGCGCCCCTGTCTCTTATCGCTGTGCATGAGGATTACACGCGGGTCTTTCTTTTCCCATTCTTCGACAAGCTCGCGGCTGCCGTCACTGCTTTCGTCCTCGGCGATTATGAGCTCGAATGTATCGGTAATCTTCTCCAGAGTCTCAATCGAGACGGGAATGGCACGCTTCAGCGATTCGACATCGTTGAATACGGGGATGACCGCACTGACCTCGACATCGCCTGTGCCTTTGCCTGCGTTTACGGCAGTGCAAGTATCCTCTTTATCAGTTTCCTGCTCCGTTTTGATCTCTGAATCATTCATGATAATCGTTTATGAGTTTTTCGGCGGCAGTATACCCTGCTTTAATCGATCCTTCCATGCTCCGTTCGGGATAGTTCTCCTCCGAGAACATGCCTGCGCAGTAGAACCCTGCGCAATCCTCTCTGCCTGCGGGGGGAATCAGTCTGCGGTAGCCTTTCGTGTATATCGGACCCGCGGACTCCTCTATCGTCAGATGATACCAGTTAATCTCGTCTCTGCCGAGATTAAACCTTTTGAGGAAGTCCTCAAGCATTTTCTCTTCGAGGTTCTCGTCGGGCTTTTTGCAGAAATAGGATGCCAGATAGACGATATCCTCGCCGTAGCGCTCACGCGGGACGAAGTTCGTGTGACCGATGACCGCAGCATAGGGAGCATCGTCACGCATGTTTACCCAGTAGATGCCGTCCGTTACCTCGCGCTTGAGACCGATTGACATGCAGGCGGCGCCCTGAAAATGAATTTCGCCGTCGATAATCTTCGGACCGCCGATTTCGGTGAGCTTTCGCGGGTCGATTGTCGAGATAACCGCGTCGTATTCTACGCCGTTAACAATCCATTTTTTGTTGTCGCCGTCATATTTCAGCGAGGTCACCGGAGTATCCGTATTTATCGCACAGCCGCGTTCCTTCAGTTTTGCCGCAAGACTCTCTATAAGCGAGTTGTAGCCGTCCCTGAAGTATCCGAGCCGCTCTCCTCCCGTCTTTCTGTCAGAGCGGATTGCCACCCTCGATATGAGCCATGCGGCGGAGACCTTATCTTTGGCATCCCCGAATTTGCCCCTCAGAAGCGGTTCGAAGAAGGATTTGTATGCGCTTTTGCCGCATTTTTCGATTGCAAACTCGACAGCACCCACATCCTCGTATTTTCCGACATCGTATTTCTTTGCGCCCAGCACGAACATGCCGAGCCTGAATTTATCAATGAATGAGAGATGCGGATATTTGAGTATCTCTGCGGGCGTGGTAAGCGGGTAGATTTTGCCGTTTACGTAATATCCCGTACTGCCCGAGAGCCATTCGAGGCTGTCGTAGATGCCGAGTTCCTTTGAGAGTTCGAATAACTCAGTGTCCCCCGAGAAGCAGTGGTGGTAAAAGTCCTCGATATATCCCCTGCCCGCCCGCGATGAGCTTAAACATCCCCCGATAACGTCCTTTTTTTCAAGTATCGTGATATTGAATTTATCGGATTTTTTGAGCAGAGCGTATGCCGCCGATAACCCCGACAGCCCGCTTCCGATGATGCATATATCCATTGAGAGAATATATCGCTCTGAAACCTTTTTATGATTCTTATTTATGTTCTTGTTTATGCCCGCGGAAGCGGTTTCAAAAAGAAAGGATGTTATTTCAAGAATGCCTATATCTGAAGAAACGGCAGACCGAAAACCGTCACGAAAGTGAGATAAAATGGCTACAGTAAAATTAGAGACAACAATGGGCGATATCGTCATAAAACTCTATGACGACATGCCGATAACGGCAGGCAACTTCGAAAAACTCGTAAGCGAAGGCTTCTATGACGGAATCATATTCCACCGCGTAATTGCCGGATTCATGATTCAGGGCGGTTGTCCCAACGGCACGGGCACGGGCGGTCCCGGATACAATATACAGGATGAATTCGTCCCGGGACACTCGAATCAGCGCGGAACGATATCGATGGCAAACACGGGACAGCCCAACAGCGGCGGAAGTCAGTTCTTCATCAACCTCGTCGACAACTCCTATCTCGACTGGGATAACCGTTCCACACCCTACAAGCACCCGGTCTTCGGCGAGGTCACCAAAGGCATGGACGTTGTCGATAAGATTGCGGCGGTTAAGACCGACTACAGTGACAGACCTATGACCGAAGTTAAGATAATCAAGGCTTCGATTATCTGAAATTTAAAAAATCCAATTTTATTTTTTTCGCAGCCGCGAATAAAAAAGTGTATTGAGTGAATTTTTAGTTTTCTTCGGTTTTTCAGTGTAACGTTCAGTGGAACTCTTTGCCCCTGAGCCAGATACCCTCTTCTTCGCGGATTGAGCCCACTACCTTGGCATCGGGGACAATCTTGAGCACCTTATCGGCATCGGCGGGCGCGACAACGAAGACATAGCCCATTCCCATATTGAATGTGCGATACATCTCGTGCTCGTCCACTTTACCCGCGGTCTGAAGCCACTGATAAATCGGCTGCGGAGTTATCGGGTCCGTGATATCGAAACCGTGCTTTCCGAGTCTTGTGAGGTTTCTTAAGCCCCCGCCGGTGATGTGGCACATGCCGTGGACGTCGCACTCCGCCGTGACCTTAAGGACCTCGGAGTATATCCTCGTCGGCGTCAGAAGTTCCTGACCGAGTGTCTTGCCCCACGGCATCTTCGTGTCGAAGGATGCGCAGTCCTCGACGATCTTCCTTGCAAGGGTAAGACCGTTCGAGTGGATACCCGTAGACGGGACGCCTATGATGACGTCGCCCTTCTTAATGGAAGCGCCGGTGATAATCTTATCCTTCTTCTGAATGCCGAGGCATGTTCCCGCAAGATCCAGACCGTTCACGATTCCCTTAAGCGTCGCTGTTTCGCCGCCGACAAGGTTCATGTTGGAGAGCCTTGCGCCCTCGTTGAGACCGATACCGATCTGCTTCATCTTATCGACCTCGACACCCTCGGTCGCCACGTAATCGACGAAGGCAATCGGCTCTATGTTCATGACATAGAGATCGTTGACATTCATCGCAATGCAGTCGATTCCGAGCGTCGACCAGTCTTTCATGATATCGGCGACGAGCATCTTGGTGCCCACGCCGTCGACGGCAAGCGCAAGGGCATAATCGCCGAACTCCACAAGTCCTGCGAAATGTCCGAGATCGCTGCACATCTCGAAACTGCCTTTTCTGCGGAAAGTGAGCATATTCACGAGAGCCTTAACGCCGTCGGCCTCGAGGTCGATATCAACGCCGGCATCGCGGTAAGTGTGCTTTACATTCCTGCCGTCGTTTTTGCCTGCGTTACCGCCTCCGCAACCGCATCCTTTGCCGTCGCCCATCCCGCAACCGCTCATTCCGCAGGTTCCTCCGAGAGTCTGAATTCGTCGTGAAGGACGCGGAGTGCCTTCCTTCCGTCCTCATGTGCGACGACAAAGGAGACGTTTGCCTCGGACGATCCCTGCGAGATCATCATGACGTTAACCTCCGCCTTTCCGAGCGCCGTGAATATGCGCCCCGCAATTCCGGGAGCGCCTGCCATACCGACGCCCACGACCGCGACAACGCAGACCTCCTTATCGAAGGTAACCTCGCGGATGTATCCGCCGAGCTGAACCTTGTTCATCGCGGTAACGGCGGCATTGAGGTGGTCATCGTCGACTATGAGCGAGATATTGGCCTCGGACGATCCCTGCGAGATCATCATGACGTTTACGCCGCTCTCGGCAAGTGAGGTGAAGATTGCTCTTGCAACGCCGGGTCTTCCGAACATCTGTGCGCCGGCAAGGTTTACGAGCGAGACCTTGTCGATGAAGGTGATTGCCTTAACCACGCGGGAATCCCTGTGTGCCTGCGCAAGCACGCAGCTGCCCTTCGCCGAGGGGTTGAAGGTGTTCTTGACACGGACGGGGATACCCTTCTGCATTGCGGGCTCTATTGTCCTCGGGTGCAGGACTTCGGCGCCGAAGTAGGAGAGTTCCATTGCCTCAAGGTATGAAATTTCGGGGATGACTCTTGCATCGTTGATGATGCGCGGATCCGAGGTCATGATTCCGTCGACATCGGTCCAGATCCAGATCTCGTCGGCATCTATTCCCGCGCCGACGATTGCCGCGGAATAATCCGAGCCCGAGCGTCCGAGCGTGGTCACGATTCCTTCGCCCGTGCAGCCCATATATCCCATGACGACGGGAACGCCGTCGTGCATGAGCGGAATGATTCTTGATTTGATCTTCGGCTCGCTCTCGGGGAGAACCTGCGCACAGCCGTGCCTCTCGTTCGTGACGATTCCCGCCTGACAGCCGTTGAGCGGTGTAGATTTGATACCTGCCTGACGAAGTGCGGCGCTTAAGATCTGAGCCGAGAGTCTCTCTCCGAACGAGATGATATAATCCTTTGAACGCGGCGTCAGCTCGCGCAGATTGTGAATTGCCGTAAGGATATTCTTTAAGTTGCTGAGGCGTTTGTCTATCTCGACCATCACGGTCTCAGCCTCGCCGGGTGCGACCGCCTTCAGCACATCCTCGTGTTTTGCGCGAATGGATGTGATGAATGCCTCAATCGGCGGCGTATCCATTGAGCTTTCCACTTCAGCCGCAATCGCATGCAGCTGATCCGTGACTCCCGACATTGCCGAGACTACTACGGCAATCTCATTGCCTTCATTTCTGTATTGTTGTATAATGGACACAACGCGGGCTATGCATTCCGCATCGCCGACGGATGTGCCGCCGAATTTCATTAAAATCCTCAATTCACTCACTTACCGAAGATAATTTGTATCATATAATTAAGTGTGCGAAGTAATTAATGTGATTATGAGATAATACCGTGCGGTAAAACCGCCGGAATTTTTCGGGTAAATTCCGCATATAATTGTTTATCATATTTTAGAACCAATTCTTTCTTGGATATGCTTGCTGATAATGTAATTGACTGTCATGTGCTTGTTGTCGGAAGCGGCGGAGCGGGATGCAGAGCGGCCGTGGAAGCCTCAAAATACGGCGATGTCATCCTTCTCTCACGCTCGGTCACGGGGAAGGGCGGCTGCACGACCATGGCCGAAGGCGGATACAATGCCGTACTTAACCCTAAGGATTCCTGCAAATCTCATTTTGAGGATACGCTACGCGGCGGCGCCTACCTCAATGACCGCGAACTCGTAAAGATTCTCGTGGAGGAAGCGCCGGAGAGGTTTGCCGACCTCATGAACTGGGGCGCAGTCTTCGACTTAAGCTGCGACTGCGACGGTTTTGAAGGGACTCATCCCGCACAGCGTCCTTTCGGCGGTCAGAAGTTCAACCGCACCTGTTATTCGGGGGACAGAACGGGTCACGAGATAATGGCAACGCTGATGGAGAAGATACGCGGCGCGGATATCCGCATTATTCAGGAAGTTACCGTTATCGATCTCCTCACCGAGACGCTTTCGGGGGGGCAGGTCAGAGTTTGCGGTGCGGTCGGTCTTGACCGCGACGGCAATATGATCGTGTTCCGCTGCGATGCCGTTGTGCTGGCAACCGGCGGAACGGGTCAGATCTATGATGTCTGCACGAACTGTGCGACGGGAAACGGGCAGGGTTATGCCATGGCATACCGCGCCGGCGCCGAACTCATAGATATGGAGATGGTGCAGTTTCATCCCACGGGCGCGGTATATCCCTATGACGCACGCGGAAGGCTGATTACCGAGGCAGTCCGCGGCGAGGGCGGATATCTGAAGAATTCACGCGGCGAGCGTTTCATGGAGAAATACGACCCCGAGAGGATGGAGCTTTCCACAAGGGACGTTGTCGCAAGATCGATTGCCACCGAGATAGCGGAAGGACGCGGGACTGACAAGGGCGGCGTTTACCTCGATGTGACGCATCTGGGCGCAGCCGTTATTGAAGAGCGCCTTCCGATGATGCTCTCGCAGTTCCTTAACTTCGGCGTAGATATCAGGAAAGAGCCGATGGAGGTTGCGCCGACGGCGCATCACATGATGGGCGGCTTAAGGATTACGCCCGAGTGCAGAACGACGATTTCTGGTCTCTTCGCATGCGGAGAGGTCACCGGCGGCATACACGGCGCGAACCGTCTCGGAGGCAATTCACTTGCGGACACACAGGTTTTCGGCAAGCGTGCGGGTGAATTTGCGGGTAAGTCTGTTATGCACAGGGCGCTCATGAACTCTCCCGGGATTGTCGGTCAGCTTGCCGCCGAAGAACTGAGATTCAACAGGTTCCTCAACGGCAGCGACAGCATTGCGGAGATAAAGGAGAGACTGAGGAAGACCATGTGGGAGAATGTCGGCATATTCAGGGCCGGGGAGGAGCTTGAGGCCGCACTCGCGGAGATTGAGGAGCTTTCGGAGATGACTCCTAAGGCGGATTCACCCGCTGTTCTTGCGGAATGCTGCGTTCTTGAAGATATGCTTACCGTGGCGGCGCTTGTCGTGAGGGGCGCCCTTCTTCGTGAGGAGTCCCGCGGCGCCCATGTAAGAAAGGATATCGTGCAGGACTGGACGCCGGAAACGTCCCCGTACGGGCATACTTATCAGTCGATATACCGCGAGGGTATCGAGAGAATCGGCGTTGCCGAAGACGAAGACGGAGGCGATTTTCAATGAGCGGAAAAGATAAGGTGAAGATCGGAGAGAAGATGCTGAGCGTCAGAATTTCGCGTTTCAACCCCGCTGACCAAAGTGCCCCCGAAATAAAGGAGTATAAGGTAAAAGTCCATGAGGGTGCGAGAGTTCTGGACGTTCTTAAGGCTGTTCGCGATACCGTCGATCCGACCCTTCTCTTCAGGCACTGTTGCGGTGCGGGCCAGTGCGGAAGCTGCGCTCTGAAGGTCAACGGCGAACCGCGGCTTGCATGCATGACCGAGGCGGCGGACGCCATGCTCCTTGAGCCACTTGATCTGCCCGTAATACGTGATCTGGTCACGGATATTGGCAAATATCTTAAGGAGATGCCGTATCTCGTCCCCGCCTGTGAAGAGTGTGCAGCCGCGGGCACCGGCTCGGGCGTTCCTTCATGCTCGTTTGCAATGCCCTCAAAGGAGGAGACAGCGGAGATGAAACCCCTGCGCGACTGCATAGAGTGCCTCTGCTGTGTCTCGGTCTGTCCCGCCGTTAAGGTCACGGATTTTGCGGGACCCACTTACATGCGTCAGGAGATGCGGCTCGCACTCGATCCCCGTGATTGCGATAAAGACCGCATCAAAGGCATTACGGAGAAAGGGCTCTTCAACTGCACCACATGTCAGGCATGTGTCCTTGCCTGCCCCAAGAGCATAAAGATACCCGGAAAAGCGATAGAGAAACTGAGAATTCTCGCAAACCGCGAAGGTCTCACATTGCCGCGGCATAAGGAGGTTGCCGAATTCGTAAAGACCACGGGGCGCAGCGTTCAGCCCCTGCCCGACAGGAAAGGTCTTATCGAATCGATTGACGAGGTTCTTGAGCCTTACGGCGATGTAAAAGGAGAGGTCGGCTTCTTTACGGGATGCCTTTACGACCTGCGAATGCAGAGCACGGCGCTCGATGCCATTGAGGTCTTGAGGCGGAACGGAATCCGCATAATCACCCCGAAAGAGCAGGTCTGCTGCGGATCGCCGCTTATAAGAACGGGTCAGACCGAAATTGTGCCCGAGCTCATGAAGAAGAACATCGACTGCTTCGTAAAACGCGGAATAAAGACAGTCATGACCGTCTGCGCAGGCTGCGGTTCCACCCTCAAGAACGACTACGACACGCCTTTCGAGGTAAAGGACATAAACGAGATTCTGACCGGGATTGATATCGAAAAGCCCGAAAAAATCGGGTTAAAGATAGCCTATCACGATCCATGTCACCTTCTTCGCGGTCAGGGAATCCGCGAGCAGCCGCGTAAACTCTTAAGGCTCATCACCGACGATTTCGCGGAGATACCCTCGGAATGCTGCGGCTCGGGCGGCGGTGTGAAATCCGGCAATCCCGCCGAGGCTGAAGCCATCGGAAAACTCCGCGGCGAAGAGATAAAGGAGAGCGGCTGCGATATCGTGGCGACATCCTGCCCGTTCTGCGAGATTCACGTTCAGTCCGTGACCGATAAGCCGGTGAAGAATATCAATACCCTTCTTGTCGAGGGCTACAGGAAGAAGGATGCGAAGAATGCAAAGGCGGAGTAAACAGGATAAGGTGACTTTATGGTAAACGGCATTTTGAACGGAATAACTCTCTCAAAAATGCGTTGCGTGAGGACTGTTGCGGTATTACTCCTGCTTATTGTCTTTTCAGCCGCAATCTTTTCGGGATGCACGACCGTTGACAAGGCTAAGGTGAAGTACGACATAACCCTCAAGAACGGGCACAAATACTGGAGCCCGGCGATGTCCTCCATTATCGGACTGGATATTACCCCCGAATATTTACCTTTGCAGACAGGCAACTCATCCGCGGATTCCTACACAGGTGATGCGGGCAATCTCAGATATCACTGGAATGCAACCGGCGAATACGGTAAATATGTCGTGTTTCACTTATGGGACGGCGGCGCAGGCGGCAGGTATGAGGAACTCGGCAATGATACCTATACAAAACCGAACGAGACCGTCTGGTTCAGCTGTCAGGATTATGAGACCCTGGCCGCGCCCGAACGCTATGTAATTCATCTGACTCTCGAAGATGACGGCAGAGTTATCAGCGAGCGCGATGTGGGAATCATCCGAAAAGCCATGTT
>JAFPWZ010000070.1 GCA_017412625.1 Methanomicrobium sp. | reverse complement strand
TTGCGCAGGGCTTCGGGTATGACGACCGTTCCGTCCTCTTCCTGATAATTCTCGATGATTGCACGCACCGTTCTCGTGGTCGCGACCGCCGTGCTGTTGAGGGTGTGCAGGAAGTGCTTGGTCTCGAAGTCGTGTGCGTCGCGGACGCGGATGTTCAGCCTCACCGACTGATATGCCGTACAGTTCGAGCATGAGACAACCTCGCGGTATGACTGTTCGCGCGGCATCCAGACCTCGATATCGTATTTCTTTGCCGCAACCGTTCCTATGTCGCCGGTGCAGATATTGACGACATGATACGGCAGACCCAGCATCTGGAAGAAGTCCTCGGCGTTCTTGAGGAGCTCCTCGTGCATCTTCCATGAATCCTCGGGCATACAGTAGATGAACTGCTCGACCTTGTTGAACTGGTGAACCCTGAAGAGTCCTTTCGTATCCAGACCGTGCGAGCCTATCTCGCGTCTGAAACAGGGGCTTACGCCCGCAAGTCTGAGCGGGAGCTGTTTCTCCTCGAAGATCTCGTTCATGTACATCGCAGCCATCGGGTGCTCGCTCGTGGCAATCAGGAACTCGTCGTCGCCGTCGATCTTATACATGACGTTCTCGAAATCAGCCAAATCCGTGACACCCTCGTAGGCGGCGCGGTTCATCATGAACGGCGGCAGAATTGTGGTAAAACCGCGTTCGGTCAGCATATCGAGGGCGAGGCGCTGGAGTGCGAGGTCAAGAAGCGCCGCATTTCCCTTGAGGATATAGAATCCCGAGCCGGAGATCTTTGTCGCACGCTCGAAGTCGGCAAGACCTTTCTCGATGAGAAGTTCGCCGTGGTTCTTAATCTCGTATGCGGGAACCTTGGGCTCTCCCCATCTCTTTACCTCGACGTTCTCGGTGTCGTCCTTTCCCACGGGCACGCTCTCGTGGAGGATGTTGGGGATACGCATTCTGTAATACTTTATCTTCGCGTTTATCTCCTCGATCTCCTTCTCGTATTCCTTAATCTTCGAGGGCAGGGTCTTGGCTTCCTCGAGGAGAGGTGCGATGTCGCCGCCCGCCTTGCGTGTCTCGTTGATCTCGCGGTTGATGACGTTTCTGCGGTTTCTCATCACATTGATCTCGGTCTGCATCTTCCTCGATCTCTCGTCCTTCTCCAGAAGATCGTCAATCCATGCGAGTTTCTCGGCATCGCCGCGCTTTCTGAGGTCGGCTCTTACAATCTCGGGATTGTTGCGTATAAATTTCAGTTCAAGCATAACTTCCCTTACTATATGTCAATAATACAGGTTATATCTTTGCGGCAGTGTCCGCGCAATACCGCCATCATCCGCCCTCATCCGACCGCACATAGCTTTATTGTGCTCAATCTTTGAATATATAACCATGAGTCTGTTCAATCTCGACAGAGAGAAATGTATCAGCTGCGGTCAGTGCGTGGAGATCTGCGCAAGCAACCTTCTTGTTCTGAAAGATTCCGAGTATCCCGTGATGCGTGAGGGCATGGAGGGAAGATGCCTGAAATGCGGTCACTGCGAGGCGATATGCTCCGGCGGCGCAATCGATATCAGATACGAGGGTGCGGGAGCCGTACCGGACGTGAGCGGCGTCAAAGGCGAAATCGGCTACGAGCAGTTTGCCAAACTGGCATTTTCGCGCCGCTCGACAAGGAATTTCAAGAGCAAAGCGATTGAACGCGAAAAACTCAAAAAACTCTTTGATATTGCAAGGTATGCGCCGACCGGCGTCAATATACAGTCGGTCTCGTGGATTGTGATCAATGACCGCGAAAAAGTGGAAAAAGTCGTCGACGCCGTCATAGAATGGGCAAGATATGTTGCAAAGAACCCGCCGAACGAGATGATAAAAGGTCTCTGCGAGCATCTTATTGCCGCAAGAGAGGCAGGCAAAGACCCGATATGCCGCACGGCACCCTGTCTTATAGTGGCTTACGACTCGGCAGAGAACACGTTTGCGCAGATAAACTCGGTCATCGCACTTACACAGATGGACCTTGCGGCGCAGACACTGGGTCTGGGAACCTGCTGGGGCGGTTTCGTTCAGATGGCGGCATCCTCGTCCCCGCAGATTGCGGGGCTCATCGGCATTCCCGAAGGTTTCGCTCCGCAATACGCACTCATGGCGGGCTACCCGAATATTGAGTTCAAGAGGATTCCCAAGCGAAATGCCGCAAGAGTAACGTGGAAATAACGCGGTGAAGAATGGTCTTTGATTGCCTTCAATGCGGCGAATGCTGCAGTTATCTCGGACAGGTGCACACCCTCGTAAAGCAGATCTCGGATACCGAGTTTCTGGTCAGGAACGAGTATACGAATGTCGAGGATGTCGTGACACTCGACCCAGACAAGACGGACTGGTTTGCCGACAGGAGCATCTACGAGATGTGGCCCGAAGCCTGCCCGTTCCTTCGTCCCGACCCGAATATGCCGGGGAGGATCTGCTGCAGCGTTCACCTCACGCGCCCCGAGATGTGCCGAAGTTACGGCTGCTGGAGAGTTCTCATCCTCGACGGCGACGGAAAACTTGTCGGCAGAATCATGGGTCCGCATTTCCTGCGCTCCGAGGATGAGGAACTGCACGCGTTCTGGGATGCGAACATAAAAGACCTCAAATGCGATACGCACGCGGAATGGGACAAAATCGCCTTCGAGATTCTGGAAAGGCACGGATACAGGATAACGGACACAATCCCCGCCGATATCAAAGAGCGGCTGGATATCGCCTGCGGTATCGTGCACAAATGACGCCCGACGGCAGTGCGGCACATAACCAATAATACCAATATAGTTAAGAAACCAATATCTTAAGAACAATATCAGGACCGTATAGGAAGAATACTCCATTTTTGTATCTCTGCACGAAAACGGGCATTGATAGGTGCATATTGATGAAATTCGGAACACTGGATGATATCGAGACGGACAACAGGACCGTTCTTCTGCGCGTTGACTTCAATTCCCCGATTGACCCCGCGTCCAATATTATCTTGGATGACAAAAGGTTTCGCGAGCACGCGCCGACCGTGAAGAATCTCTCGGACGCGAAAGTCGTCGTACTTGCGCATCAGAGCCGCCCGCAGAAGAAGGATTTCACTAACCTCTCCGCGCATGCACAGAGACTCGAACGCCTGATCGGCCGCCCCGTGAACTACATCGACGATATCTTCGGAAAGCAGGCACGTGACAGCGTGAAGATGATGGACGCCGGCGACGTCATAATGCTCGAAAACGTGCGCTTCAATGCCGAAGAGAACATCAAGATGTCCCCCGAAGATGCCATGAACACCCACCTTGTCCGCGGTCTCTGCGCCATGGGTGATGTCTTCGTAAACGACGCCTTCGGAACGGCGCACCGCTCCCAGCCGACGATTGTCGGAATTCCGTATGCTATGAAGTCGGTTGCCGGAACGCTCATGGAAAAGGAAGTCCGTGCACTATCGAGGGTCTTCACGGACGCTCCCAAACCCGTCACTTTTGTCCTCGGCGGCACCAAGGTCGATGACTCGATAAATGTCGCACAGAACGTCCTCGAACGAGGTATCGCCGACCGCGTCGTCATTGTGGGCGTCGTCGCCAATGTCTTCCTTCTCGCCAAAGGTATCGATATAGGCACCCCTTCCGCCGAACTCATAGAAAAACTCGGATATAACGGCGAGATTGCGAAAGCCGCAGAGATTCTGCGCAAGTTCGCCGATAAGGTAATTCTCCCCGACAATGTGGCAATCAAGAACGCCGACGGCGTCCGCGAAGAGGTCGACGTGAAGGATATACCCAAAGACTGTCCCGTTCTGGATCTCGGTCTGGATTCCCTTGTCACGTTCACGGAACAGGTCAGAAGTTCGGGAACGGTCGTCTTTAACGGCCCCGCGGGTCTTTTTGAGGACGAAGTCTATTCGACGGGAACATATGAACTGCTCAAAGCCGCCGCAGAATCGGAGTTCTCGGTCGTCGGCGGGGGTCATACCGCGGTTGTTGTCGAATCCCTCGGTATCGACGACAAATTCAGTCATATCTCTACGGGCGGCGGTGCCTGCATAGAGTTCCTTACGGGCAAGAAACTCCCCGCGATATCCGCACTTGAGAAGAGCTGGGAACTTTACGGAAATAAATAAGAATTATTGATTTTTGAATTTTTTACTTTTAACTTTATTTCAGGCTTTATTTTTGACTTTATTCATTAGTTTGCTAAATTACTTTGAGTGTTTCAGTTCTCCGTCAGCGAGAACTCTCCGTCCTCTATCATCTCTTTCATTATTTCGCAGATCTCCTCGGCACGTCTCCTGTCGGAAAGCCTCAGTTTTATCGGTATGCTCATGCCTTCCGTAATACCTTCAGTAATGCCCTCTTTACAGCCCTCTTTAATCGTGATACTGCCCGTATTCATCGAATAGACCTCGCCGGGGCAGGTATTGAGGCATCTGCCGCAGGATATGCATCGCGACTGAATGACGCCGCCGCCGAGGATAACGGCTTTTCGCGGGCACAGCGAACCTGCGGGGCAGCCGCCGCAGTAGAGGCAGTTTAAGGGGTTTACCTCGATGCTCCGGTCGGCATCCTGCCACACGGCACCGTAATCGGCATCGCCGACCTTAACGGACTTATCGAGGTCGATAACGGGCAGGGGAATCTCTTTGTCAGTAACGGAGAGAGCCTTTATTGATTCGGAGTCGAGGACGGGGATTGCGACGGCAACCGCGATAACCGATTCCCGACCCGATTTCGAGGTAAGTCCGCCCATGAATTCCGGCATCATGTCTTTCATATCGGCGCTGACCGAAAGAGAGGGTCCGCCGACCTTTACTCCGGCAAAAACTCCTTCCGATTCGACGCCATTGTTTATCGCCGTAATCGTGCCGATGACGCCGTTTACGAGGATTTTTGTCCCCGCACCCATTGATCGCAGGTCGGGATCGTTTACGAACGGAGATATCTCGCCGCAGCCGTAAACGAAAGCCTCGGAGAAGTCCGCTCCGAGCGGCTGAAAGAGATGCCCGTTCTTCAGGGGATTTTCGCCGCCGTTGACCAGAGCACAGCCGTTTTCGCCGGCGCCGATACATGCGGATATCCTCGCGGATATGATATCCTCGGGGAAGATTATGTCCTCGACGACACCGTCTTTTCCCCCGACGGAGATCTCAATCTCTTTTCCCTCGGCGATATCGCGGAGAAGGTCGCCGGTGCAGTAATTCTTCGGGATTGTCTCCGATGTTCTGTCCGGGGAGACTGCCGCGGCTTCAACCGTGACCTCCGCCGAACCGTCATCGTTTACCTTTACGGGACTGCATTCGATGCCGTTGAGCGAGAGCGACGTGCAGTCGCGGTAATCGGCGCCGGCAACCGCGGGTATGGTCATTACGGCGCTTATGCCCGAGATAACCGCGCAGGTTGCGCACGTGACCAGATCCGCGTCCTTAAAAGCGGGCGGTTTTCCTTCGCGAACGGCATTTTTGAACTCCGCCGCCGTCATGACAACGGCGTTACCCGCCGCTATCTTCTCATTGATCTCCGAAATTGTCCTCTTATCCTGCGTAAATATCTACCCCGGAATTTTCTTCCATACGGTATCGCTCTATAGGTATCGCCACTTTATCATTCTATTGTTTTGCTGAAACTGCGCTTCCCGCCCTGAAACCGGATACGGTGCGGCGGCAACATGCGATAATTGTCACGCGGCAATTCGGATGCTGAAAGTGTTGCAGGATGTTCTTTGGGCACTTTTCGGCGCTTTTAACTTTTTTGACGATTGTCCGCTGATTTTTCAATAATGCACCGTTCACAAATACAATCGGATTAATTATTCATCTGTTTAGATACATACAGGTAATTTTTTAACCTGTTGAGCCATAATTTATGGAAGGATGATCTGATGTTTTCCAAGAGGATTTTCGATATCGGTTTCAAGGACGCACTTGACGAAGAGCTTTCCAGAAAGGGAATCTCGATAAAAGAGCTTGCCGAGCTTGCAAATATTCCGCCGGCGACAATATACAAGATTACATCAGGTGACCGCGACCCGCGTTTCTCGACGATTCAGGCGATTGTTGCCGCGCTCGAGCCGAACGAAAACCGTTTCGTGGCGGTTATCGCCGCCAAATTCCTTCTTGACGAGGTTGAATCGCAGATGGTCAAGATAGGCGACCGCGAATACAAAGTAAAGGGTTACCCCGCATACACAATGGAAGAGTGCATTGTCTCGGCAGTCCGCGCCGAAAAAGAGGGGGCTTCGGGAATTGTCTGCGCCCCGATTCTGGCGTCAATCATCGAGAAGGTCGTCGATGTCCCCGTCGCCATCATGAAACCCGAAGTGGGAACCATTATCGGGGCACTTCAGTCGCTCAATCACAGAGTTTTATAGACCGGGAATTTCGGGAATACCTATAATTCCCCAATTCAGCGGTCTGCCGCTACTCAGCCCGCGTTTCCTTTTTTACAGAATTTTCGGAGTTATTGCATTTTCCCGGGTTGAACTTCCTCAGATTCAGAGAGAGCGAGATTACCGTAATCGAACTCAGTATCATCGCCGCACCCGAAAACTCGGGTCTGAATATGATTCCGAAGAACGGATACAGGACGCCTGCCGCAACCGGAATCAGGCAGATATTGTAGAAGAACGCCCAGAAGAGATTCAGCCTGATTCTGCCCATAATCTTCTTTGAGAGGAGGAGGAATCCGCGGATATCGCTGACCCTGTCGTTCATGAGGACGACATCGGCGCTGTCCAGAGCAATCTCCGTTCCGTTCGAGACCGCAAGCGCGATATCGGCTTTTGCCATCGCGGGCGCGTCATTGATGCCGTCGCCGGCAAAGAGCACCTTGCCGTAGTTCTTCTGATATTTATCGACCGCGGACGCCTTGTCGGTCGGCAGAACCCCGAAGGAGACGTTTTTCTCCTCTATACCCAGAGCCGAAGCCACAGCCGTTGCCGCACCTTCACCGTCGCCGGTAATCAGCGCCGCCGCATAGCCGTCGGCCTTTACGGCGGCTATCGTCTCTTTTGCGTCCGGCTTTATGACATCGGAGATGACAATGCCCGCAATGACGCATCCGCCGGCACCCGCCGCAGATGCCGCATTCGCGTCATCTGCGGCTCCCACGGCTCCCTTGTCCGTCAGGTCCGTCCGCGCAAGAATTACCGTCGTGCTGCCGTCGGACTCATACTCTTTCAGTTCCGCGACGACATTATCGGGGACGGCAACGCCGAAACTGCGGACAAACGCGGCATTTCCTATGGCATAACCGCGACCGTCAACCGCACCCGATGCCCCCCTTCCCGCGTGTGACCTGAAATCCGCGACCTGCGGCACTTTCACGCCGACCCTGACCGCCTCGTCCGAGACCGCTCTGGCAATGGGGTGCTCGGACATTGCCTCGATTCCCGCCGCAAGTGCAAGTGCGGCATTAGCGTCGCCGTCAGCGAACGGGATTACCTTCGTTACTTTCGGCTTTCCGACCGTCAGCGTTCCCGTCTTGTCAAAGGCAATACAGCGTATCTTATCGGCATCCTCTATGACCTCGCCGTTCTTGATGAGGATTCCCAGTTCGGCACCGCGTCCTATGCCTACCGCGACCGCGGTCGGAGTCGCAAGTCCCAGCGCACAGGGGCAGGCAACAACGACGACCGATATGAATACGGTCGCGGCGAAAAGCGGCGTTGCATTCAGCAGGAAATACCAGACGCACGCGGAAACGGTGGCGATGAGCAGGACCGCGGGTATGAAATACGAGACAGCGGTATCGGCAATCCTCTGAACATGCGGTTTCTGACGCTGTGTCTCCTCGACAAGCCGGATTATCTGCGAAAGAAGGGATTCGCTGCCGGCTTTGGTTACCCTGACCACGGCCGCTTCGCCCGTGTTGATGGTGCCGCCTATGACACCGTCGCCGACGGTCTTTTTAACGGGCATCGGCTCGCCGGTCACGGACGACTGGTCGGCATACATCTCGCCGCTTACGACGACCGCATCCGCGGGCACGATGCTGCCGGGTTTAATCAGGACGATATCGCCGGATTTCAGCGAATCCGCGGGCACGGTCGTGTATTCTTCCCCGTCACCCTTCAGAAGCGCCGTCTTCGGTTTAAGGGATATCAGTTTCTTTACGGCATCGTTTGTCCTGCGCTTGGCGCCGCTCTCAAGGAAACGCCCGAGCATGAGGAATGAGGCGAGCATTACCGAGGTTTCGTAAAAGATGAACTCGCCCGAGAGGAATATGTTGAATGTGCCCAGAACCGAGGCAATGTATGAGACGCCGATACCGAGCGCATACATGAAGTCCATGTTGAGCGAGCCCGTCCTTAAGCCCGCGAATGCCGATTTGAAAATAGGATATCCGAGATATAAGACGGTCGGCGTGGCGATGACAAACATCACGTATCGCGACAATTCCGCGGGCACGATGCCCGCAAACATAATCACGACGAGAACGGCGGAGACAAAGAATCCGATGATGATTCTTCTTATGCTGTCCGCTCTTTCCTTTCGGATGTACTCACTGTAAGAAGAGGCTTTTTTCCCGCTGCTGCCTCTTCTTTCGGACTTTTCAGACTTTTCGGACTTATCGGATTTCCGGTCTTTTTTACTCTCTCTTACTTCTTCTGAAGAAGTCTGTGAAAGAGCCCCGTGATTTTTTTTTTGCCGCCCTCTTCGGCATCGTCGCCGACGCTGCATCCGACGGCGCAGGATGCGGAACTTCCGCTGCCATCCCCGTCGGCGGCGGAACCGGAGGCATCGGCAGAATCGACGGTCTCTCCGTCATCTCCGATATATTCGAATCCGTATTTGCTCAGAGCCGCGGCAATTTTGCCTTCAAGGTCCGCATAATAGCGTTCTTCATCCTCAAGGTCGGAGTATGAGGGTGCGACCTTAATGAATCCCGAGTTGTCTGTGATGTTTATGTCCGCGAATATGACTCCCGGTATGCCCTCAAGACCCGTCTTGGCACGCTTCGCACAGCCTGCGCAGTGCATGCCGCCGATGTGCATCTTCTTCTCGAATGTGAAGACAAAAAAACCCGTATCCGCGACGGTATCGGCAATTCCGGCGAGTGTGACGGCTTTGGGATCCCACTTTATGTCCGCACTCTCGGTCGTGATGTCAACGGCGGCATCGATTACGCCGTCTCTCTTTGACAACGCCGTCTGAAGATTTTTCGCACAGTTTGCGCAGTGCATGCCGGTGATTTTTAATCTCATACTCTGATATTCGTCGGAATTATTCTCCATATCGGTTTCAGTCCCCTGTAAGTATATCCTAATATATTCCTTTACGTTAATGAAAGTTTTTTATTGCGACAGCCCGCATAATTCGCGGTTTTGACGAATAACCGAATAATTCCTAAAATATCGGGGGTTTCCTAAAAAAGTGCGGGATAATATCCCGTATAATTTTTTTCAGTATGATTTATATTCCGTATGACTTTTTTACGTATGACTGTTGCCTGCGGTATTGTTATACAATCAGTTTTGCGGCATCTCTTCCGCTCATGCCGACCTTGATGCCAATCTTCTCGCCCGAGGGGTTGACCGCCGCAATCGTGCCGCTTAAGAGATCGTTTATGTCCGCAACCGAATTGCCCGAAGGTTTTACTTTTGCCGCGGGATAGGCAAACTTCTCGAGTCCGTTGACGTCGAAGGCGCCGCACCCGATAAGACCCTTATCGGTCTTCACGAAGACCAGATTCACTTTTCCTATGGGTATTACAAACCCTTCGGCGGTTTTGCCGTCGATCTTAACATCTTCTTTCATCGGAATATGATTCGAAATACCTGCATATAAGTGATTAGGATACCTGCGATTCAGACGAATAATGACAGACAATGCGGGAAGTATGGAGGAGTATATGCGGCGGTTATGGGGGGAGTTACAGCGGAAGTTACATGCGGGAGTCATGGCGGGAATCATAGCAAGTAATAACATCTCTCGGCAGTAAACCCTTACTGATGCCTGCAATAAAGAATCCCGATGATTTCAGAAGATACCTTACCGATTTTTGCAGCCGCGGCGGGTCGCAGGAAGAGGCTGGCGACGGGGACGGCGGGGTCGCTCAGGCGGGGGAAGGCAGGACCGCGGTCGCCGACTCGCAGAATACGGGCGTAAAATACTTTACAAACAGTTTCTGGACGGCAAAACAGCGGCAGGCCTCCTCAATCCATGAAATCTCATACCGCGCCTGTTTTAAGCCGCAGCTGCCGCATTTCTTCATAGACCTGCTCACCGACGAGGGGGATATTGTCTACGACCCCTTTACCGGCAGAGGCACAACGGTCATTGAAGCGGCGCTGATGAAACGCAGGATTATCTCGAACGACATAAATCCGTTGAGCAAAATTCTCAGCAAACCGCGTCTTTCTGTTCCGCGACCAGATGAGATCGCGGAAAGGCTCTGGGAAATTTTCAAAAACGCCGAAAGATACCTCAAAAAGTCCGATTTTACCCCCGAACTTCCGATGTTCTATCATCCCGAGACCGAATACGGGATAGCGGTGCTTATGAATTATCTGAAGATGCGGGAGGATTCGGGGGATGCCGACAATATCGACGACTGGATACGGATGACGGCAACCAACCGCCTTACGGGTCACTCCAAAGGTTTCTTCTCGGTCTATACCCTGCCGCCGAATCAGGCGGTATCGATGGAGAGTCAGATTAAGATAAATCAAAAGCGCTCTCAAATTCCCGAATACCGCGATGTCGCCGCCCTTATACTGAAGAAAAGCCGCAGTCTCCAAAAGAATCTGACCGACGCGGATATAAAAAATCTGGGGACGGCAGGCAGTTCGGCACGGTTTTTGACCCGCGATGCCTGCGATACGCGGGATATTGCACCCGCGTCCGTGAAACTTACCGTGACCTCGCCGCCGTTTCTGAACATCGTGCAGTACGGCGCTGATAACTGGCTAAGATGCCGCTTTAACTCGCTTAATGCCGACGAAATCGGCGAAAAAATAACCATGTCGTCATCTCTTGCCGGCTGGTGCGCTACGATGCAGAAGGTCTTCGACGAGCTCTACCGCATCACGGTAAACGGCGGCTGGGTGGCCTTTGAGGTCGGTGAAGTCAGAAAAGGCGAAGTCAGACTCGATGAGAGCGTAATTCCGTTGGGTCGCAACAGCGGCTTTGAGTGCGCGGGCGT
>JAFPWZ010000001.1 GCA_017412625.1 Methanomicrobium sp. | reverse complement strand
GCGTTATGAGAATCGAGACCAGGAATATGATTGCAAGTCTGAGAATCTTTCCCATTATTAGCTCGATGTTGGGCGCACTTCCGGATGCGATTGCCATCACTTCGGGAAGCAATGCAAGGAATCCGAATACGACAGCGAGGATAATCACGGGCAACATATAGATAATCTGCACAATCAGAATTTTCCAGCCGTCTATGAAGAGTTTGAACCACTGGTTGACATCGGGTGCACTGTCGTTCGATCCCGCGACTCTAAGGAGATATCCGTTGAAGACCGGGACAAGATACAATGTAATCGATTGAATGAATACAAGGATCAGAAGGAGTATCCATCTTTTCCATGAACCTAAAAATCCTTCTTTTGTATAGGAAAATGCTTTCCCAATAATATCATGAGACATAATAAATCACTTTCGTAGATATCTCTCATTATTCACATTTATAGTAATCGTCTTGAATGCAATGAAATAAAAAAATGAACAACGGTTGATTATGAAATGACAGTGAAAAGACAATGAAAAAACAGTGAAAATGCAGGCCGCAAAAATATATGAGATTATACTCTCTTCTTGTTCATCGCATAGCGCGAGAGTGTGGCATCTTTCTGATTGAGATATTTTGCATCGCCCTTTGAGCCGTAAGGGTTCGATGCCGTTGCCGTCTGATAAAACACGAGCTGTCCGATCGGCATTCCAGCATAAAGGCGCACGGGGCGCTGATTGACATTGGCAATCTCAAGGGTTATCGTTCCCGAAAAGCCCGCATCAATACAGCCGCCGGTCTGGTGCAGGGATATGCCGAGACGTGCTATGCTGCTCTTTCCCTCTATGGTTGCGACAATGTTTGCCGGAAGGGTGATCTTTTCCAGAGTCTCGGCAAGGATGAACTTTCCGGGATACACGTCGAAATATTTGCCGCGTGTTTCGCAGACATGCGAAGAGACGGTCTCCGCTTCATACGGGTCGATTATATCGTCGCTCTCTTCATACCAGACGAAATGTTCTCCCAGGCGTATATCCAGTGAATTCGGCTGAACAAGTTTGGGATCGTAAGGATCTATCTTTAAAAATCCGCCATCAATCGTACTCTTAATCTCACGGTCAACAAGAATCATGATTATCCAACTTATCTAACTATTGGACATAAATGATAATTAGACTTTATCAATTGAATGAACGCATTGATGCATGAACACATTTAGGCATGAACTCTTTGAGACATAAACTCATTGAGACATGAACACATTGAGGAATGAACTCTTTGAGACTGGACTCATTGATACATGGACTCATTGATACATGGACTCATTGATACATGGACTCATTGATACATGGACTCATTGAGCAGTTCCGCAAAAAAAAGAATTGTATTTTACGGCATCCGTTTCTTTCCGTTCTCGGAATGCCGGTTATTTCGGGTTGGTTCGGGTTGGTTAGGGTTTTTCTCGGATTTCGCATATCCGTCCCGGATATTGCGAAATAAAGGACATCGATTAATTGCTTCAGCAGGTGTCCTTCACGCTACCGAGCTGGGCAATTATCGACGCATTTTTTGTTGTATTAACCACCTCGGCGATTACCTTCACGAGGATCTCAAGTCCCTGCATCAGAGTTGCGTCGGGAACCGTGACAGGCGGCATTATCTTTATGACCGTGTCCTCTCTTCCGGAAAGCTCGAGGATAAGTCCGTTCTCGAAACAGAGCTTTCTGACATTCTGCGAGGTTCCCGCAGGCATCTCGCCGCAGTCAATTCCCCACATTACACCGAGTCCGCGGTATGTGAGTCTGCTGTCGATTGCCGGAAGGCGGTTTGCAAGGAACTCCTCAATAATCCTGCCCTTGCGGACGGACTCGGCCTCGAGGTTGTCGCGGAGCATAAGCTCGATTGCCGCCTTGCCCGCAACAAATGCCGGCTGGAAACCTCTGAAAGTGCCGTTGTGCTCGCCGGGTAAGAGAACATCATACTCGGGTTTTACGAGCGTAATTGCGCAGGGAAGTCCCATGCCGCCGATCGACTTCGCCATTACGACGATATCGGGCTTTATGCCGGCACGCTCGAAGGAGAAGAAGCCTCCGGTTCTGCAGCAGCCCGTCTGTATATCGTCGAGGATGAGGAGCATGTCGTGCTTGTCGCAGAGCTCTCTGATTCTGATGAGCCACTCGTTGGAAAGGATATTGATTCCGCCTTCGCCCTGAACGGCTTCAACGATTATTGCCGCGGGTTTGTCAACGCCGCTGTGGTCATTGGTAAGCAGCATGTCGATGTATTCGATGGTGTCGAAGTTCTTCATCATCGAAGGGTGCGGAACATGGGTCACATTGCCGAGTGCGACTCCGCATGCGTCCCTTGCCGTTCTTTCGGTGGTAAGCGCAAGCGAACCGAGCGACATTCCGTGGAAACCGCCCATGAGTGCGAGGATGTTTGAACGTCCCTTTACTTTTCTGGCGATCTTTAATGCTACTTCAACCGAGTTGGTACCAGTGGGTCCCGGGAACAGGACTTTATAGTCATAACCTCTCGGAATCAGCACGGAATTCTGCAGACATTCTATGAATTCGCCCTTTGCAACAGAATACATATCCAGACCGTGAATCAGTCCATCATTCTGCAGATATTCGATAACTTTTCCTTTGATATAGTCATTGTTATGACCATAATTACAGCTGCCTGCTCCGCACAGGAAATCAATGTATTCGTTCCCGTTCTGATCAAATAATAAAGAGCCTTTGGCTTTTGAAAAAACGACAGGATATTTACGGCAGTACGATCTGACATTGCTCTCGAATTTCTCGAATACAGCTGATTCCATTAAGACTTCTTTCTTTTCTTCTGGACCCATAACACACACCCCTTTTCAGTTCGGATAGCATGAATGTACAGGAATCTACCAACCCCCGCTTAATGCGGTTCTGAGATTACATTAGTAAATAGTCCTTTGAGTTCTTAAAACTGTCCCTTGTGAAAGAATGAATTATAGCCAGATTTATGGACTTCTAAACGTTATGCGCGAAGATAAAACTACTCAGATTATGTCAGAAAAGGGTATCCGTGACCACAGGGGGTGTAAATAGTTTTTGGATTTTCGGGATGACCGTTCGTACATCATCTAACGGTTTTTCACTCGCGCACCAAAGGTCGACTCATGAGAAAATCATTCGAAAAAGCATATCGTCGGCATGAAGCATGAATACAAAAAATACAACCGAGCACCTTGTGCCACGGAAACACGATATGCACGCCGTATCAAAGATATAATTTAAAATATTCAAAAAATATTATTTATTTTTCAGTTATTTTTGCCGACCGTTATCTCGCCTTTATCGTTCACTCCGATGACCTTTTCGCCTGCGCACCTGAGATCTTTGATATATTCGATAACTTCGGGGGTGAGAACCTCACCCGGACAGACGAACGGGATGCCCGGCGGATAGGGAATTATCGAGGAGGCACAGACCCTTCCGGCACCCCGGGCAAGCGGTATGCGTTCCCTCTCGGCAGGTATGGGACGTAACTCAAGTTTGACCTCAAAGACCCTGTTGAGCGCCGATGCCGATGAGATTTTGCCGCTCTCTGGAGAACTCCCGCATTCCGCGCTTATCTCTTTGAGAGCACCGGCAAGCCTCTTAAGGTGCTCCGCGGTATTTCCTATACCCGTCATGCACATGAGAATACTGCCGGTCGTAAGCTCCGCAAATATGCCGCGTGCCATGAGTTTCTCCTCGAGTTCGGCGGCGCTGAGTCCCAGAAGGCTCATATCGAGATTTATCTTGGTGATGTCGAGGTTAACCTTTACGCGTTTGTCGAATGGATTGCCGATAACGCTGAGTCCCCGGATGTTCAAAGCCTCGCGGTAGAAATACATGAGAGCATCATGCCATTCCTTCATCAGTTCGGCTTTATGCCCGGCAATAAGCGCGGCATTGATATCCAGCGATGCCATCAGAAGATACGAGGGGCTTGTTGACTGTATCATCTGAAGCCTGTCCTCAAGGGTGTAGTTGTCGACGCGGTCGCTCATGAGGTTTAAGACGGCGCTCTGAGTGAAAGATGCGAGTGTCTTGTGTATCGAGTTGACCACGATATCCGCGCCCTGCTCCTCGGCGGACTTTGGCATATCAGCATATCCGCAGTCGCCGAAGAACTTCAGATGCGCACCGTGCGCCTGATCGACTATGAGGACTTTGCCGTGCCCGTGGACGGTGTCGGCAATCGCCCGTATATCGGAACAGATACCGTAGTAGTTGGGAGACGGCAGTATGACGGCCTCGGCATCGGGATTTTCGGTGAGGAGCCTATCAATCTCACAGGCGGTTATCTCGCCAGCAATGCCGTATTCCTCTATCATCTCGGGGTAGGCGTAGACGGGCTCGATTCCGCCGAGGATTAGGGCATTGTAGATTGATTTGTGGCAGTTTCTTGCCATAATCAGCTTTTTGCCCTTCGGCACCGAAGCCGTTATCGCCGCAATCACGCCGCCGCTGGTGCCGTTTATGAGGAGATACGACTTCCTTGCACCGTATAAACGGGCATACTCATCCTGTGCGGCTTTAAGGATACCTTCGGTCTGAAAGAGATTGTCGGCGCCGGGTATCTCGGTAATGTCGCAGTCCATGATATTGTCAAGAAACTCTCCAAAACCGTATCTCCGATACAGTGCCGAACCCTTATGTCCGGGCATGTGGAAGGAGACCGTCTTTCTGCCCGCATGTTCCGTAAGAAAATTCACTATTTCTCTTGCCGTCATATTGCATCACTCACGTAATTTCAAGTTCATTTATTCATAAGCGGCATCATCGGGTTCATCGTCGTGAGGGACACTGCCGCCGTTGTGCATGACATACTCCGCCTTTCTCAGCAGACCGTGAAGGGTCGAGGCTTCGCGGATTGTAAGATTTGCCCTGCCGAGTATGCGCCTCAGCATAACGAGTGTGTTATCGCGTTTATGGGCATCATGACCGATTGCCGTAAGAAACTCATCGAAATGCGCGTAGAGCGAGTCCATCTCCTGCCTTGAGGCAGTGGTGTATTCGCCGCGGGGGAGATTTGCGAGCTCATAGACGAGGATGCCCACGGCATGCGAGATGTTTACAATCGGATATATCTCCGACGTCGGTATGGTGCAGATAATATCGCACTTTGCAATCTCCTCGTTGGAAAGTCCCCAGTTCTCGCGCCCGAAGAGAATCGAGACGCGCCCGTCAATCTTTTCGATTATCTCCCTTATCTCATGCGGCGTATAGTAGGGCATCCTCATCGCATGCGTCACCGTCTTTGAGACCGCGCCCGTGGTGGCAATAAGGACATTGCTCTTTTCAATGACCTCATCGAGCGAGGATACGATGCGGGCGCTCTCGAGCACATCGCGGGCATGCGAGGAACGGGCAATGGCATCGTCCCCTATCGGAGGCGGATTTATGAGAGTCAGGTTGCTGAACCCGAAGTTTTTCATGACGCGGGCTGTAAAACCGATATTTCCCTCATACAACGGTTCTACCAGTACGATCTCTATCTCAGGCATAAAAAAAGGTTATTTGACTGCTTTTATTGTCTCTTTCAGTGCCGCCGCGCCCTCTTCGTAAACGGCATTGCCGACCACGATTGTATCCGCATATTTGCCCATCTCCGCGGCTTTTGCGGCACAGTTGATGCCGCCGCCGTAGAAGAGGCGCGAGTTCTCCACGGTCTCGGAGACGCTCTTTACAATATCGGGGTTGCCGTATGTGCCCGAATATTCGATATATACGACGGGGAAGTTGTAATAGCGGTCGGCAACAGCGGCAATCGCAGAGACATCCTCGGCTTTAAGGTCGCATACAGCGTGTGTGACACGTCCTACGGATGAGTCAGGATTGAGGACGATATACGCCTCGGGAACTACCATGTCCCACTTGATGTTTTTGTCCTTCTTCACCCAGTAGGAGTGCTTTCCGATAAACCATGTCGGGTCCGGCGTGTTCAGGACGCTCGGGACAAAGAGACCGCTGACGCCGTCGAATATGGCGCCGCTGGGGTCCGCAGGCTCAACGACCATCGGAACGTCGTATTCCTTTACCTGCTCACGCAACTGCGTGAGGTTCTCCTTTGTCACGTTCAGAGTTCCCGAAAGCATCAGGGCGTCGGTGCCGCTTGTGACTATGTCGGCGACGGACTCCTTGGGCATCTCTTTGTCGGGATCAAGTTTCGTTATATGTCTCCAGTTCTTCCAATCCTCTTTCATTTTATCACCGTTATCAAACTCATAACTCCGCAACTATCTTTGCAAGTTTATCCTCAGAGATGCCGACGGCATCCGATAACTTCGCGAGATCTGCGGATTTCAGTGCTGAAATATCTGTAATGCCTGCAAAATATAACTTTTCAAGCATTGCCTCGCCGATACCTTTCACCTTCAGAAGCTCTTCGCGCCCTGCCTCAAACGCCTTTTTGCTTATCTTTGCGGGCTGTTTTACGCCGCGGGCCTCATAGACCGGTGCCGTGTGCTTGTACACGGTCTCGATATTGATACCCGTCTTTTCGCTGAGGTATGCCGGATGCGCGTTCACGAAGTCGTCGGCGCTTACAAATCCCGCGTCCATGTATTTCTTGAGGCTGACGGCGGGGATTCCCAGACTCTTGAGGAAGGCTTTGTTGTGGATGCACTTTGCCTGATAAATAAGGGATTCCGCCTCCTGCTCGCTCAGGAACATCTTCATGAGGGACTGCTTCTTCGAATCGGCAAGAGCGGCGATATCGCCGACACCCGCCTCTATCATGGCGCCGGTTACCTTGGCATGACTGCGTCCGCGTCTGGGGGGAATGACCGAGCGCACGAACTTCTTGAGCTCGGAGCGCTTTCTGAGAATCTCAAGGACATCCTTCGCGTCCCAGATAAGAGTCTCGGCCGTTCCCGAGGACATGCCGGTCTTCTCGCAGAGTTCCTGCTTTGACATATTCGCAATCTCGTAGACCGAGTAGATATGTGCATTATGCAGTTTTGTTATCAGTTCCTCGTTGATGGACGCCATCATGCTCAGGGACTCGCGGTTGGAGTTGATGTGACTGCACAGGGGACAGCCGATATCCCAGGGTCTTGAGCCTTTGCGGATGAGTCTGATGTGGTTGAGTCCGTGAATCTCGCAGACTTTGTCGTCGCGGATTGCCTTACCCCACTGTGCCGACGGAAGACCGATATTGAACGAGCAGTCGGGATAACCGTTGCAGCCGATGAACTGCGCCATTCCCTTGGATGTCTTGAGAATGAGGCTCTGACCGCAGATGGGACATTTACCGATTATGCGCTCCTCGGCGGTCCTGTCCATAATCTCGTTGCCGATATTCTCCTCGTTTGCCTCAAGTTCGTCGAAGATGCGGTGGAGCATCTTCTTTGATTCCTCGACGACGCCGTCCTTCGTCTTGTCGCCCTTCTTGATATCCTCCATATGGCGCTCAAGGGTCTGGGTCATGTCGGGCTTTGTGATGAGGCTTGCATACTCCTCAAGGGTCTCGGTGACGGCTTTTCCGACAAGTGTCGGCTTGAGCGGGTTCTCCTCAACATAGCGCCTTGAGACCAGTTTTCCTATAACATCGTGGCGCGTCGATTTTGTTCCGAGACCGAGTTCCTCCATCTGCTGAATCAGCTTGCTCTGGGAGTATCTCGCCGGCGGCAGCGTCTCCTTGTCCTCAAGGACGATATTGTTTACCGGCAGTCTGTCGCCGACCGACATCTCGGGCAGAATCTGCTCTTTTGCCTGGCTGTATCCGTAGACATGGCGGTAACCCTCTACCTCGAGGCGCTGACCGGTCGAGGTGTATTCCTCGCCGCCGGCATCGAACATAATCTTGAGAGTCTTCCATCTCGCATCGGGGGAGAGCGTCGCCAGGAATCTTCTGACAACGAGTTCATAGACCTTCCAGGACTGCTCATCCATCATCGACGGATTTGCCGCGCCTGCCGGATGAATCGGCGGGTGGTCGGTGCTGGATTTCTTTCCGCTCGTGGGCTGTGCGCGACGGTTCTTCTCCGTCCATTCGACATCGCTCTTAAACGGACTCTTCTTAAGGTCGCTGAGGATTGCATCCAGATCCAGAGATTTCGGATAGATTGTGTTATCCGTTCTCGGATACGAGATAAAACCGTTCATGTAGAGTTCTTCGGCGATTCTCATCGCATTTGAGGCACTCAGACCGAGTCTGCCGGCGGCGACGATATATCCCGTCGTGTCAAACGGCGAAGGCGCCGAATCGCTCCTTACACCCTCTTTGACGTCGGTCACCGTGAGCGGCGCTTTCGTATTCGCCTCGGCGGTCTTTGCCTCCGCTTTGTCCCAGAACTTGCCTGTCGTGTGCCTTGCCTCGAAAGGCTCGCCGCCTTTCTCCGACATCACCGAGAGCATCCAGTACGGAGTCGGAACGAATGCCTCTATCTCCTTCTCCCTGTCGACTATCATGCCGAGCGTCGGGCTCTGGACACGACCTACGCTTAAGATATTGTTGCCGCCGCGCTTTGCCGCAATACTGATGAATCTCGTAAGGGAGGCACCCCAGACCAGATCAATCTCCTGCCTTGCCTCTCCGGCAGCCGCAAGATCGAAGTCAACGGTTGTGGGATTCTCGAACGCCGCCGCAATCTCGGGTTTCGTGATTGCCGAGAATATGGCACGGTTGACGGTTACGTCTTTGTTTGCGCTTCTGACAATCTCATAGGCTTCCTTGCCGATGAGCTCTCCTTCACGGTCGTAATCCGTCGCTATGGTGACAAGGTCGGCTTTCTTTGCAAACTTCTTTATCAGCGCAACTATCTTCTTTTCCGTGGCTTTCTTGACGATACCCGCGTCAATAAGAGTTCTCGGGGTGTGCACCTCACTTCGCCAGTTTGTATATCCTTCCTCGAAGTCTATCTCGACAACGTGACCCTTAAGCCCCATGGCTACCGAGTCACCGAAATGATATATGCTGACACCGCCGTCCTTCTCGGCGGTTACCCTGCCGCCCTCTGATAAGAGACCGGCAATTCTCTGGGCGACAATATTCTTCTCGGCTATAATCAGGTGCATCTTTCCTTCACTCCCTCACTCCATCGAGGCAATGTAATCGACGATAAGTTTGTTGAGACTCTTCGGATCCGCTCTGCCCTTTGTCTCTTTCATAATCTGACCGACTATGAAGTTTATCGCATTTCCTTTGCCGCTGTGGTAATCGGCAACAGCCTGCGGATTTGCGGCGACAACCTTCTTTATGATCTCGGTGAACTCGTCGTCGCTTCCTTTGCCGAGTCCCGATTTCTCGACGGTCTCGGACGGCATTGCGCATTTTCTGCCCTCGTGGATATCGTCGAGCATTGCCCTCAGGACATCGACGGCGACCTTGTCCGTGACCTTCTTATCCTTAAGAAGCGCAACCAGGTCCGCAAAGCATTCCCTCGGCACGGCGTCAATCTTCATGTCGCGGTAATACAGCTCTCCGAGAAGGGTGTCGCAGACCCATGTCGCCGCAAGTTCGGTCTCCTTTGAGATTGCCGCGTTCTTCAGTATGCCTTCATAGAAGTCGGCAACCTTTATGTCGCCGACAAGGGTCTTGGCGTGGTTGACCGAGATCTTATACTGGCTCATGAACCTCTCGCGCTTTGCATCCGGCAGTTCGGGAAGCTCAATCTTATCCGCCCATTCCTTTACGCGAAGAGGCTTAAGGTCGGGCTCGGGGAAGTAGCGGTAGTCGTTCTCGTCCTCCTTGCTCCTTGAACCCGTGGTTATGCCGCGGCCTTCGAGGAAGTGACGGGTCTCCTGCACAATCTCCTGTCCTCTGCGGATCAGGTTTCTCTGCCTCGTTATCTCGAAGGTGAGCGCTTTTTCCACACCCTTATAGGAGGAGATGTTCTTACACTCGACACGGTTGTGACCTTCGAGCGAGATGTTTGCGTCGACACGGATTGAACCCTCTTTTTCGCCGTCGAAGACATCCAGATACTCGAGCGTGGCGCGAAGTTTGTTGAGGAAACGTCTGGCTTCCTTGGGTGACGAAAGGTCGGGTTCGGTAACTATCTCAATCAGCGGGATTGAGGAACGGTTGTAGTCGACAAGGGTATAGCCCGCACGGTCGCGCGAGATCTTGTGGACCAGCCTTCCCGGGTCTTCCTCGAGGTGTATCCTCGTTATTCTGATGACCTTCTCGTGTCCTTCGTCGTCGTCGACCGTCATCTTTCCGCGAAGGGCTATCGGTTTGTCGTACTGACTGATCTGATAGCCTTTGGGCAGGTCGGGGTAGAAGTAGTTCTTTCTCGAGAACTCGGATACCTCGGAGATCTCGAGGTTGAGGGCTTTTGCGACCTTAAGTGCATAAATGACCGCCTGCTTGTTGAGTTTGGGCAGTGCGCCCGGAAGTCCGAGACATATCGGGCAGACGTGGGTATTCGGAGCATCGTCGCGGAAATCCGCAGAACATCCGCAGAAGAGCTTTGTCTTTGTGTTCAACTGGCAGTGTATCTCAAGACCGATGATGACTTTAAGGTCCTTGACATCCTTCTCGGACGGCTTTGCCGCACCAGCGCATCCTTTACCGTCGCCGCATCCGCAGCCGCAGCCTGAGTTTGAATCGGACATTCAGTTTACCTCCTGTTCATAGGCAAATGCCGCATCGACGACACTCTCTTCGTCGAAGTGTCTGCCGATTATCTGAAGTCCCACCGGCATGCCGCCGACTTTGCCGCACGGCACCGAGATTGCGGGAACGCCCGCGAGGTTTGCGGGGACCGTAAGGATATCGGCAAGATACATCTCGAGCGGGTCGGAGCATTTCTCTCCCAGCTTAAACGCGGTGTTGGGCATTGTCGGACCCGCAATCAGGTCGGCATCGTTAAGGACACGCAGGAAATCGTTTCTTATGTTGGAACGCGCCACCTGCGCCTTTGCGTAGTATTTTCCGTAGTAACCCGCGCTTAACGCGAATGTTCCGAGAAGAATTCTTCTCTGAACCTCTTCGCCGAATCTCTCTCCGCGGTAGTCGCGGTATTCGTCATGCCAGCTCCTCTTCATCTCGACCTTGGGTCCGAATCTTACGCCGTCGAATCTGGAGAGGTTCGATGAGGCCTCGCTCGTGCATGTGACGTAGTATGCCGCAAGTGCATATTTCATGCTCGGAATCGAGCAGTCTATTATCTCCGCGCCCATCTCTTCGAACTTCGAGATTGCACCGCGGACACAGTCGGCAACCTTTTCGTCGACACCTTCGCCGAAGTATTCCTTCGGAACCGCGATCTTCTTTCCCTTTATCTGAGCGCTCGGAGTGTGGACATACGGTCTGTTATAGGCTGTTGAATCATATATATCGGGTTTTGAGATTACTTCCATGAGTTTTGAGACGTCGGTCACGTTCTTTGCCATAGGACCTATCTGTTCGAGCGAGTTGGAGTATGCTATGAGCCCGAATCTTGAGACACGTCCGTATGTCGGCTTGAGACCGACTATGCCGCAGAATGCCGCCGGACACCTGATTGAGCCGCCGGTATCGCTGCCGAGAGCCATCGGAACCATGCCGGACGCAATCGCCGCGGCGCTTCCTCCCGATGAGCCGCCCGGGACGCAGGTCTTATCGCAGGGGTTTGTAGTCGGGAAATATGCGGAGTTCTCGGTAGTTGTTCCCATACCGAACTCGTCCATATTGGTCTTGCCGACAATGACCGCGCCCGCCTCCTTTATCATGGCGACGGCATGCGCATCATACGGCGGAACATAGCCTTCGAGGATCTTCGAGCCGCATGTGGTCGGAATGCCTTTTGTCGAGATATTGTCCTTGACGGCGACGGGGATGCCGCTTAACACGCCGCCCTCTTTGTATTCCGCATCCCTGACTATGGTGATGAACGCATTGTTCTCGTCCT
>JAFPWZ010000069.1 GCA_017412625.1 Methanomicrobium sp. | reverse complement strand
CACCGCGACATAAAGCCGCAGAACATCCTCATAGACGGAGACAACACACCCAAGATAACCGATTGGGGACTCGGCAAGATCGTCGGCGACGGCAGCGCAAACGAGACCACAACCATAGGATTCTCGCTGAACTACGCCTCCCCAGAGCAGATTGCGCCCAAGAAATACGGTATGCCCACAAAGCGTACGGATATCTATCAGCTGGGTATCCTGTTCTATGAACTAGTCACGGGAACGCGCCCGTTCTCCGGCGACGGCGTTGCCGACATGAGCGAGGAGATCCTCTATAAAGAGCCCGTCAGACCCTCAGAGAGAGTTGCCGACGTCGCGGTATTTGACGATATCATCATGAAGATGATTGCCAAGAATCCCGACGAGAGGTATCAGTCCGTCGATGATATGATAGACGATCTTATCTCCGCATGGGAATCGCGGAGCAATACCGATTAAAATATATTTCTGGAATATAATATGTCTGCTTGGGTAAAATTTAAAAATAACTATTTTAACGACAATTCCCGATGTGTTTAACCGTTCGGATAAATGAATGAATTATCTGTATTGGACCCATTTATATTCTGACGGGACCACTTAGATGTAAGGATGACTTAGGGGGGGTATTACCTCTTGTAAGCATCTGGAAATGCAGTGTGAGATGAAAAGATCAGACGGTTTCATCTTACAGTGTGTGGAAAAAGCAGACAAATGGAAAACCGCTGCAGGTATAAGGCAGATATACCTGTGGACAATGCGATGTGCAGGAATTCAGACAGCCTGCATACAAAACTCATAACTTGATTCAACAGACAACGCCAAAAATTCATCAGGTAGGATCATACATTCCAAAAATCACCAGACATAAAACCATTAATTGCCAGAATATCCTTCGCTTTTAAGCGAAGACTGCAAGGGAAGTAAAATTACACTCGACTCCAGACCCTGCGGGCATATGTGTAAAAGCATATGTCCCTCTTCTCTTGCGGTAAATATCTATAAGGCATTTTTAGGCACTTTTAGGCGCTTTTAGGCGCTTTTACGACACTTTTACGACACTTTTACGAAATTATATCTCGATTTACAGGTATCCTGTTCAGAGTCATCCCATTCACAGTAATCCGGTATGTCCGGGATTTATCTCAACAGCCGTTATCCGGTATGACGATTTTTCATGACTATAACATTATTTCGGTCGGCATGAGGGTTATTCTGTATAACCGACGCGTACGATAGTCTAATAATCGGCGTTTTACTCATTCATATACTCTTGAGCCGACTTAGTATATGTAAGACGGAAATACCGTGAATGCCCGTCAAAGAATCGTAAAAAATCGTAAAGACTTGTTATAACTCGTAAAGACTTATGATGATCATAACGACCTAACGACTCGTAACGGGATACGGATTCCGACCGAAAAATCAGAAGGAGGTAATAACCTATGTCAAGAGGATTAAGAGCCGCAATTACCCTGCACGTAACTTTCATTCTTGTAATAGCGGGAATTGCGCTGGCAACGGTCGCATAAGAAGACCGTTAAATCACGAATCTGCAGGGACTTTGCAGATTCAATGCGAATGCTTTTTTCAATGTTTTATTTTTTTGATCATCCGATGTGTTTAACCGTTCGGTTAAACGAATGAATCGGATCTATTGATTCATTTATCACATTTTCCCGCAAATATTCTGCATATTGCAATAATCACGGTGATACGGGTCGGTATCGCCTCATAAATCATATCAAAAAGCAATATCGGATTAAATATCGAAATCATATCAAAAATCAATAAAAGGGACCTGATTGGATTGAATACAAAAAGAATGGCGGCAGTGGGTTTAACGCTTATCGCAGTTCTCGGGACCGCTCTCTCCTGCGGATGCGTGGGTGCTCAGGGCGACAATATCAGAAGCGACACTGCCGCGGGCAATATCACGAATCCCGTATCCCCGTTATCCATATCACTGCACGATGCCTCCGAAGAGCTTGCGTTCATGAAAGATATGTTATCCGAGATGCGCATGCAGGGGAAGGATGTCTCCTCTTTGAACGCAATCTACTGGGATGCAAAAGAATACTATAAGCAGGATAAAATGGCTGAATTCGAGCAGTCGCTCAACTCTTTCTACGCTAAATGCCGCGACCTCAGTATGTCGCATAAAGAAGTAACCGCAAAGGCGCTTTCAAACGATACAATCCCCGATCCCGAAGCCGTCGGATATGTCTGAAAATAATTTAAAAGGATTTAAAAAGGGTTTATAATCAAAATTATAATTTATTTTCCGTTTATTCAATCTCTCTGAACATTCTTGCCGGAACGCCGCAGATAGGACATGTCGAAGGTGCTTCGTCATACTCTATGTTACCGCAGACAGGACAGAGGAAGATCTTCTTTGCCGTGATATCCGAGCCCTTTGAGACTGCCGCCAGTGCCTCTTTGTATTTGCCTGCATGAACCTCTTCGGCCTTCATTGCATGTGTAAAGACTGCCTTTGCCTCGGTCTTGCCTTCCGCCTCCGCGGTCTTGATGAATCCGGGATACATCGTCTCAAACTCGTCGGTCTCGCCGGCGACGGATGCCTTAAGGTTGTCCTCGGTTGAGCCTATCTTGTCCATCACGAAGAGAAGTCTCTTTGCGTGAATTGCCTCTGCCTCGGATGCCGCTTTAAAGAGCTTGGCTACCATGGGGAAGCCTTCCGATTCCGCTTTCTCTGAGAAATTGCTGTATTTCCTGTTTGCCTGTGATTCACCTGCGTATGCCGCCGCTGCGTTTTCCATTGTTGTCATTTTTCAGTCACCTGTGTTTATAACAGAGAATAGGCAGTTTCTTTGATATATGTTTTTTGATAATGCAGGTGATGACTAATGCCCCGATACCGCCCCGATTCGTGTCCCGATGCCTACATTGATGAATATCGAATAAGTCCATATGATGTTCCGTTTTTCAAAATCGCTAAATCTATAAGTATCCACTCAAAAAAGACTACTCTGTAATGCCGAAGATAACCGACCTCTATGACGATGACAGACCGCGTGAGAAGATAGCCAAGAAGGGTGTCGAGACACTCTCGAACAGGGAACTTATCTCAGCGATACTCGGTCGCGGCGTAAGCGGTCGCGATGTGACGAAGATATCCGCGGATATAGAGAAGATTCTCGATAAAACGGGGGGTGAGCCGTCTTATAAGGAACTTCTCGAAGTCACCGGGATGGGTGCGGCAAAAGCGGCGCAGATCGTTGCCGTCTTTGAACTCTCCAGACGTTACATGGAAGATGACACCAAGGTTGTAAAGATAAGCTGTCCCGAAGACGTGCTGCCGGTTGTGGAGGATATCCGCTCGAAGCAGCAGGAATACTTCATATGTATAACTTTAAACGGCGCATGCGAGGTCATAAAGAGGCATACGATAAGCAAAGGGCTGTTAAATCAGAGCCTTGTCCATCCGCGTGAGGTCTTTGCGGATGCGATAGTCGAGAGATGTGCCTCCGTGATACTCGTGCACAATCACCCGTCGGGGAATCTGAAGCCCTCGCAGGCAGACCTCGATGTCACGAAAAGACTCTGCAACTCGGGAAATATCCTCGGTATCGAGGTTCTGGACCACATTATTGTAACAAAAAAAGGCTGGGCAAGCCTGAAAAAAGAGGGATTGATGCCCGAATCCGCCTGATTCAATTTCCGTATTTTTCTTTATCCGCGATAATCTGCCTGCACATCTCGGCGGATACCCTGCGTGTCTCTTCAAGAAGCCCTTCTTTTGACGCGACATCGCCGATACTGTCCATATTGTTCTGCAGGACCTCGGCATAGAGTTTAGAATCGACGATATTGCAGAAGGCATTAGTCGTGAGCTTGATTCCGTCGAAGTCGTTGTCGACGTTCATGCCGCCGATTGAGATGAGGAGCGTCTTTCTCCATTTTGCCTGATTCTTCGAGATCATAGGCTCTTTTCGGATATATTTCGCCATGAAAAACGGCTGCATCCTGTCTATGAACGACTTAATCATCCCCGGAAAGCCCATTGTCATGACCGGCGCCGCGAGGATAATGCCGTCCGCATTCTTCACCCTTTTGATAATCGGGGTAATATCGTCCTGAATCATGCACCCTTCGTTCTGCTTGCAGTAAAAGTATTCCATGCATCCCGAGAATCGCAGTGCCGTCACATCTATAACCGAGACATTGCAACCGCACTCTTCCGCTCCTTCTTTTGCCGCTTTAAGCAGTTTTGCGATGTTGCCGTCGGGGATGGGGCTTCCCATTATTGCAAGAATCTGACATGTCATGATAAATGTATTGTTAAACAGGATAATTTAAAATTACTGCGTCCTGCGGCAGACCATGAGAAAACATATAAACCTCCGAGTCCATGTATCAGATTGTAAACGAGTAAACAGGAGAAAAAAATGACCTGCGGAATGAATAAAAACGGCAAAGGCAAGATGTGCTGCGAAATGGACAAACTCGGACAGAAGATCGGCAAGGTGCCCGTAATCTTCAAAGAACTCGAAAAGACGGATCCCGAGATGTTTGAGAAAGTAATGGCGTTTGACCAGATGGTCTGGGATGACGGGGCACTGACACGCCAGACAAAGAAGGTAATCGCGATTGCGATAGCTGCGGCGCTCAGGGACGAACATGCGGTTTCCGCACAGATAAGCGGCGCAAAGAATCTCGGTATAAAGAAGGCGGAGATTGAGGAAGGACTTCGCGTAGCTTTCCTTCTTGCCGGAATGCCTGCGTATGTCTACGGCAAGAGCAAGCTTGAAGAGATATACTCCGAGTAACTCTGAGTAACTCCAAGTAACTCTGAGTAAATTGTCGGATTCATCATAAAATCCGTCAAAATTCATCGAAAATCACCAAATCCATCAAAATCCCAAAAATTATCAAATCCATTAAATTCTATTTTCCTTTTTTTTTGGAACTGCCGCAAATCTTAATAGACAGTAATTTTGTATTGAAATCATGGGAAATCATGAGTGTCAAAATTCTGTGCATCTCATCGAGTCCGCGGAGGCACGGCAACTCGGAGACTTTGCTGGACTGGTTTATCGACGCCGTCTCAAAGCATGAATCGGCGGAGTGCGGGAAGGTCGTCCTCTCGGATTACGACATTAAACCGTGCAGGGGCTGCAATGCCTGTGAGAAGACCGGCAAATGTCTTATCAAAGACAATACCGCGGGAATAATCGAAAGGGTTCTCGCCGCCGATGTCGTCGTGTTTGCGGCGCCGATATACTGCGTGGGCGTATGTGCGCAGGCTAAGGCATTTATCGACAGAATACAGGTTCTGCGGTCGCGAAAGGATGTCCTGAATCTGCCGACGTTCGACCCCGACAGAAAAGGAAAACGAATGGGCGTTTTTATCTCCGCGGCAGGTCAGACCGACACGGAGATGTTCTCGCCGTCGGTTGCCGTAATGAAATGCTTCTTCCACCATTGCGGAATCGGGAACAAAAATATAGAGTATCTCCTTGTCGGCGGCGCCGATGAGAAAGGGGCGGTAAAGAATATGCCGGATGCCAAAGCAGATGCGCAGGCTTTTGCCGACGGCGTTATGGATAAGATAACCGCTATGATAAATTAGAAGTCTGTTGGAATCAGAGTAATAGAATCGGAATCGGAAACACGAATCCGAAACATGCGGGCGGTATGAAATGGTAAAGGTAACTGCAATAATCGGAAGTCCCAAACATCTCGGAAATACCGAGAAACTTACGGACTGCTTCCTCAAGGGCGCGGAATCCGCGGGCGCTGAGGTCACCAAAGTGATGCTCAGAAAACTGAAGTACAGAAGCTGCATGGGGTGCAACAAATGCCATGAAACTGGCAGATGCGTTCTCAAGGATGACCTAACGCCGGTATTCGAGGATATAGCCTCAGGTTGCGAGATACTCGTCCTTTCATCCCCGATATATTCCATGACCGTGACTGCCGAGATGAAAGGGTTCATAGATCGCGGCCAGTATCTCTGGGCAAGGAAGTTCAAGACGAACGAGACCTCATACAGCGAAGAGCATTTGAAGACGCATATCGGCGTTTTTGTATCGACCGCCGGCATGGACCTGCCTAACGTATTCGACTATGCATACCCGACCGTGCGGGCACTGTTCAATGACGCGGGTTTTACATATTCCGAGAATATTATCGCGGATGCAATGGATAAATACGGCGGAATCGCGGGCAGACCCGATATCATGCAGGCGGCGGAGGCCCTCGGGAAAAAGCTCTGCCTTCGACCTTAAGAACTGAAAAAGAACACATACTTTTTTCATATCACAGCCCAAAGGCTGATTATATATTGAGAACGCGTATATTGAGCGCCGTAAATCCCGCGGGTGCCTGCGTTCCCGGAGAGTGTGAAATAATGAGATTATCGTTAATATTTATTACAGCGGCAGTCATCCTGCTTCTTGCGGCGGCGCCGGTCGCGGCGGCAATACAGGAGACTACGGTTGCCGGTAAGATTACGAATGTCAACCAGGCAAAGGGCACAGTTGACATATATGCGGATAAGATGTGGAACGGCGTCACATGGACGGGCATATCGGTCCAGTTCGTTGCCGATCAGAAAATAACCGGTCCTGTGCCGTCTTCGGAAGCGCTGGCTTACCTCTGCGTCGGCGATACGGTACAGGCGACATTCACGGGTGAGTCTTCGCAGGCGTCATGGGTGACGATTTCCAAGGTTGACGGCACCGACCCTGCCGGCAAGTTCCTCATCGCCTCCTTCGGCGATCCGTCAAAGATCGTGAACTCTTTCCAGAACAACTTCAAGGTAAGCTTTGATACCGCGCCCGACTGTGACAGCTGTTCGGGTTCAATATGCACGGCAAGTTCCGCCTACGTCAAGGTAGTGCAGGGCTGGAACGAGAAGAATTTCCCCTCGGATGCTCAGATGATTCCGGGTGAGCGCCACGTCTTTAAGAGCCCCGAAGGCTGTCTTCAGGAGCTCTCCGTGACCTTCGTAAAAGGAGAAGCCTCCGCGGGTCTTTGCAGTGCGGCATCCCCTGTCGGCAGACAGCCCTTCTCGGTCTTTGTCATTGAGGTTGTCCCCAAGGGCAGCGTGCAGGATTATGTTCCCGTAATTGCGGTGCCGACCGAGGCAACCGCGGTTCCGACACCCGTTCCGACGCAGGCATCTCCGGGATTCGGGTTTGGTATTGCCGTCATCGGCATTATAGCGGCAATCGGGGCTGTAAGAAGGCTCTGATTATCCCGCACTTTTTTTATCGTATGTGATTTACAGCCTGTACCATCTTGCCGAGAAAAGTTCCCTGAATGCCTTATCTCCGCAATGTCTGTTCGGTTTTGTCTCAAACTGCCTGTAAACCGTTTTATATTCGCGCACGGCTTCTGCGCCCGCGATATCCGTTGCCGTCTTTCTGTCGCCGGCGATGACAATCGTATCCGTGATTCCGCGATACTCGTCAAGGATCTCGGAGAAGACCTCCGATGCCTTCTCTATATGGTGACGGATATCCTCCTCGCGAAGTTTCTCAAAGCGCTTCTGCGACCAGCCGCCTTTGCTGTGCTTGTCCATGACGCTGCTGGATACAAACTCCTCTCTCAGGAGTTCGGATTCCGTGGCAAATCCCATGAATGACTCACCCGCATGACCGATAACGAATGCCGCATGACGGCTGCGCTCGAAGATATCCTTTGCTTTTTCGCATTCAAACGCCGTGCCGCGTATCATCTCGGTTTTGTCTGGCGGAAACGGCGGGACAGCAAAGAGTGAGAGGATAAAAGGGGCTTCTGTATCGAAGAAACCGATAATTCCCGTCTCGGACTTTAGACTCTCGATATAGATGCAGACATCCTCCCCGAGACTGTCGCGGTTGGGTATCTTCTCGTTCGGGCGGAGATACAGGGTTATCAGCGACTCTTTTGAGGCCTTTATCGTGGCTGCCTTGTCGAGAAGTTCGAGTGAGCCTTTCTTCGGGAGGTAAAAGTTCTCTGCGCGGATATTGACGCCGAGTTCCTCAAGGGATTCCTCCCTCTCCAAGAACCCGACGCGGCTCTTAAGTGCTTCAATTTCGACGCGGGCACGCTTGAGTTCCTCGACCGTCTCCTGATAGCGCACGGGATCGCTCTGCGCTTTCTCCTCGCGTTTTGAAAGCCGCGTTCTGAGTTTGTCGTTCTCTTTCTTAAGCGATTCAATCTCCGCGTTGAGCTCGGCGACTTTCTCCTCGAGGTCCTTTCTGAAATAACTGCCTATCATGAAAACTGCCTGTAATGAAAAAAGAAAATCTTGTTTTATTTTGATTTAATTTATTTTGCTTTAAATTTGCCGTGAATCGTTAATATCTACTCTGTGCCGTATCCTCAATGCCGTATTCTCTCAGGCGGCGGTCTCCTGCGCGGTCTTCGGGAGTATCTCCTTAACCGCCTTCCTGCTGACAATGCCCGAGTTGCCGCTCATATCCTCGATGACAAGAGTAAATTCGAAGTTCCCCTCGCGTGCCGCATCAAGTTTCTCTTTTAGTGCGGCAATCTTCTCTTTCTCTTCATCGGTCGCGGTGCGTGCAATCGTGTCGAGCGCATCGCTCATTCTGAGAAGCACCCCTTCCACATTCGAGATAAATGCCTCACACATGGGTCCCGGCGTCACCTCGATACCGAATTCGGGTATGCGCATCTCGGCGGAACTGCTTCTGATGACGCGGGCAGAGAGATCGTCGGCATTCTCAACTCTGAAAGTATATCTGACGGGCTCGCCGTCGCCCATGACATAAGTCTCGACCGATTTGAAACCGCAGTCGCAGATCGCCGATGCGAACATTACCTCCGCGAAATACGGTATCCTTTCGGTCTGATATATATATTGAATCTCTTTTGAACAGTTTGGGCAGGGTGCGGTCATTACGCGCCGCACGAAGATTATACCCCCCCGATCTTCTCGCGTGAGACCTTTACGGACATCGGTGTGAGAATTACGTATTTCTGGTCGCCGAGACCGACGATATCGCCGTTGACATCAGCGGCAACGTCGCGGAGGTCTTTTAATACGCGCTCGTATGTTATCTTGTCCATCTTTAACCGTCCGATATCAACGATAACGATATTTCCGTTGTAGACCTCGTCTTTGATTCTGGGCGTGTCGCGGAGTTCGTTTATTGTAGCTATCTTGACGTACATTGAGGCCGGACCCTCTCCGGGCGTGGTCTTTTCGATGGAGGCTAAGTCCAGCTCCATGTAGTCTGCTTCATCGGGCTGATTGTTCTTTTTAAAAAGAGAAGAGATCTTTCCCATAACAACAAAAATGTCGACGGATTTTTATTTAATTGTATCCATTAGGGTCGGTGACATACATTGCGGTGCGGGCTTAATTATCGCGTAATTTCCGTTCTTTTTTTCACGGCATCACGGGTGCGCCGCCGATGTGCCGCCTGTGTGCCGTTGATGCGTCCCGAATCTGACGTATATATTTGGTTAAATCTCCAGATTCCAGAGGTCGTCGCCGACATAGTGGATATTTTTGGCGACTTTTCCCGACTGCGCACTCTGCATCTCGTCCGCTTCCATGAGAGCAATGCCGATTGCCAGCGGTTTTTTGTGATTGGCGTCCACGATAACGACAGGCTCGTCTTTTTTCACGTCATATGAGATCTCCAGAACGCCGGGGCGCATGAGGTCTGCGCCCTTTACCATGAAGGGTATGGCGCCGGTATCGACGACGATTCTTCTCTTATCAAAGGGTTTTTCGACGGCGCCGCGGAGTGTCGGGAAGATATTGCCGTTAACCTCCATCAGATGCGGCTTTTTGTCGAGGAGATATACCACGATCTCGCCGCCGGACAACTCGGCGACTTCCACCATATCCGACTTGAAGAGCTCGGCGCTCTTGCCTATGGTTGCCTCGAGTTTTTTGTATATCTCGGAAAGCTTGGATTTTCGGACCGCATATCTCTTTCTTACTGTCAGTTTACCCATCTTTAATCGCCTTAAATGTCGTAATTATGCATTGGTAAGGATAAGATTCCCTTTCATTATTTGCCGTATTGTGTAATTACTCTATCTTAGTACAACCCAACCGGGCTGTTATTGTATATGACGGACTGTTACATGATATGGCAGGCTATGGCAGGCTGTCGAGGATTGTTGCGGATTGCTGCGGGTTTTTGCGGGAGCGCGTGCGTTTCCTTAAAAGCCGTCACCGAAAAACTGCTCCGTGCGGTTTTCGGATACACTTCCGAGAGGGGTCTGCGCTATATTTATGTAGATTACGCTCGCAATTATAGTAATCCTCATAAAACTAATTAGGGAATCTCATGACACAAAGACCGTTGGAAATTTTAGATAAGGCTCTGAATCAGAAGCCTGTTATTGTTAGCCTGAAGGGCGGAAGAGAAATCCGCGGCGTACTTCAGGGTTACGATATTCATATGAATCTTGTACTTGAGAACGCAGAAGAGGAGACTGACGGTGCTGTCTCAAAATTCGCAACATTGATTGTTCGCGGCGATAATGTGATTTATATATCGCCGTCAGTCAACTGAGAACTCTAAATGATAATTTTTTAACAAGGTGAATTAAGATGAAAGGAACTCCATCCAGAGGAAAAAGACAGACTCAGACACATGTAATCTGTAGAAGATGCGGTAAGATGTCTTACCACAAGCGCGATAAAGTATGCTCCGCCTGCGGTTTCGGCAGATCCAGCAAACTGCGCAAGTATAACTGGGTAACCAAGAAGTCAAGGGTACCTACCCACTGAAATTATGTGCGGAATCGTTGGCATCGTCGATGCTGGCGGCGTTTCATTCCCGCTTTACTATGCCCTGTATGCCTTGCAGCACAGGGGGCAGGAAAGCGCGGGAATCACTACTTTTAACGGCACGCAGCTCTTTAAACACAAAGGGCAGGGGCTGGTTTCCGAAGTTTTCGATGCATCCGTTCTCTCATCGCTTAAGGGCAATGCGGGTGTCGGGCATGTAAGATATCCTACGACGGGCGCAAAAATCCCCGAGAATGTGCAGCCGTTCAATTTTACGTTTCAGGGAAAAAATATCGCCGTTGTCCACAACGGCAATCTGACAAATACCGTTGAATTAAGAAACTATTTTGAGGAAGACCGCGGTCAGACCTTCTGCACGACAACCGATACCGAGCTTATCGGCAAGATCATCGTCGACGAACTGAGAGTATCCAATTCGATGACGGATGCGGTCCTTGCGTGCATGAAGAAGCTCGAAGGGTCGTATTCGGTCGTTGTTCTTGTCGACGATAAGGTGTATGCTTTCCGCGATCCTCTTGGCATTCGCCCGCTCTGTCTCGGAAAGACTCATGAGGGTCATATCGTCTGCTCGGAATCGGTGGCAATCGATGCGCTCAACGGGGAGTTCATCCGCGACGTCAACCCCGGCGAGCTGATTACGATAACCGCCTCCGGCGTCGAGTCCGTTCAGATTGCCGAGGCTTCGAGTCATGCCCTCTGCATATTCGAGTATATCTATTTCGCACGCGCAGACTCGGTTATTGACGGTCAGCTCGTCTATGATGTGAGAAGACGCATCGGCAAATCGCTTCATCTGGAGGCGCCCATCGATGCCGATATCATCTCGCCCGTCCCCGATTCGGGAACCGCACATGCAACCGGATACTCCGAGAGTTCGGGCATTCCTTTCCGCGAGGGTCTCATAAAGAACAGGTATATGGGCAGAACCTTCATTATGCCGACTCAGAAAATGCGCGAGAATGCCGTCAGAATCAAACTGAATCCTGTAAAGAAGCACTTAAACGGCAAGTCCGTCGTTCTTGTGGACGACTCGATTGTCCGCGGCACCACATCGCGCCGTCTGGTTGACCTTGTCCGCGCCGCAGGTGCCCGCGCAATTCACATGAGAATCGGTTCCCCCGCAATCATTGCCCCCTGTTATCTGGGTGTCGACATGCCGACACGCGAGGAACTGATTGCAAGCAAGCTCTCCTGCGAGGAGGTCCGCGAGAAGATAGGCGCGACCACGCTGCACCATATCTCAATCGAGTCACTGATTCGCGCCACGGGTCATAATTATGACGATCTCTGCCTCGGATGTCTTACGGGCGAGTATCCGCTCTGCATAAAAGGCGAGAAATCCTGCCCGCGACATATCGATTTTATCGCCGGCACCTATCAGTCCGATCTCGACGAGTTCAAGCCTAAAAAGTGATTTAAGTGGTTTAAAGACTCTTCAGTCTGATTATATATTTTACCTCACTCTATTTTTTTAATAATCTGCAAAGCTTCAATCCCGCTAAGAGAACTTTGTCCGTTAAAGCAACTTTTTTTAATACGCGCTTAAATTACTATATACAGCGTTAATGTTGCGGTATTTTGCGCGGAGAATTCCGTGCGGTGTTCCCGCAAATATATGCCGTCTGTGTCTGCGTGGTTGCTTATGTCCGCTGAACTTGGAAGATTATCGGTTTATTCTTTATTTATCGCGATATCGGTATGTGCACTTGCCGCACACGCAGGCGCAGCCGAGACTCTGGATTACACCGTCGCGGGCGATCTCAGATTTATCACGGACGACAACATGGCGCGCTGGAATCTCGATATAGACGGCGGCAAACTGATCTGGGTCGAGGGTAAGAACAGTCAGGTGCAGCAGACAATATACTATTACAATCTGCTCTCCGGAAAAAAGCTGCTCGTCGCAAAGACACAGTATTCGGATGTCGACCCCGTGCTTTCGGGAAATTACGTCCTATGGAGCGAAAGGGAGGGTTATAACCTGCCTTCGCAGATAAACGGTTATTTCATGATTACCCGTCAGAAAGGCACCATAGACCCCTATCCGTCCAATCAGGGCAGCCCCGATTATGCGGGCGGTTTTGCGGTCTGGCTTGACAGCCGCTACGGCGGTTTCATCAATATCATGATGAAGGATACCAGGACGGGCAAGTCGTATCTCTTCCATCAGTCCGGCACAAACGACAAGCTCTCGCCGACAATCTCCGGCGGCTATGTCTACTGGGTCGAGAAGAACAATCTCTACAGAATGGCCGTCAGCAACCCGCGCGGCACTCCGCAGCTTGTAGCCATAGGAGTGCCCGGTGATTACTCGGTCGCGGACAACAAAGTGGTCTGGGAAACTAGGGCTGCAAGCGGACACTACAAGGTAGTCATGCACGATCTCGAGAGCGGCAAGACCGTCGATATCACGGACGGCAGTTATGACTGCCGCCACCCCTGCGTCTCGGGATCGATAATCGTCTATGAGTCCTACGTGAGCGGAGATTCGGATGTCTGGATTTACGATCTCTATACGGGCATCTCGGCATCGGCATGCAGGACGGGCGGCGACCAGATATCGCCGAAGATCTCGGGCGAGAGAATTGTCTGGATTGATCAGACAAACGGCAGATCAAATATCGCATACTTCAGGATAAATTCGGTTGCGGTACCGAAGGCCGGATTTTCGGCTACTAAGTCATCGGTTCTGGACGGACTTGCGCCGTTAAGCGTCACCTTCCGCGGCATATCCTCGATATCCCCGGGAACCGCGACAAACTATGTGTGGGATTTCGGTGACGGCAGTACTTCGACCGAGGGAGCGCCGACGCACACCTATCTGAAGCCCGGAGTATACACCGTAACCCTCACGGTCTCGAACAGGTTCGGCAGCGATGTCTCGGTGATAAAGGACTATGTCACGGTAGGCGAACTGCCGACGGTAACCTTCACATGCGAGGACACTCTGGGCGCGATTCCGTTCGTCACCAGATTCCATTCGACGATAACGGGAAGCTACGATAAGCACGTCTGGAACTTCGGCGACGGCGTGGGTTCGGTTCTGAAAGACCCGTATCATAACTATGTCCGTGCCGGAACATATGACGTAAGTCTTACGGCTTACAGCAAATACGGAGAGGTCGTCGAGTATCGTAAGAATTACATCGAGGTCGGCGGCAAGCCCGAGTCGGCATTTGTCTACGCTTACGGTGCCGAGAGCACTCCCAAGAGCCCCGTCGTCAGGTTTACGAGCACGACGACGGGAAGTCCGACCGAATACCTATGGTATTTCGGCGACGGCGAATTCTCGACCGAGGAAAATCCGGTTCACAGGTTTAAAGCGCCCGGCATCTACGACGTGAGTCTCAAGACCGTGAACAAATACGGCTCGGATATCCATACCGAGTGGGGTCTCGTTATCGATGATGACAGCACCTCGTTTGTGCTGACGGACATGATGATTACACCCGACAGAGTAGGCGCTCTGGTCGGCGATACCGTGCAGTTCGTGGCATCGGCTAAGGACTCCTCTGGTCAGAACAGGCTTGTCTTCCCCGAATGGTCGGTTACGAATCCCGAGGTCATAGAGATTACGCAGGACGGACTCATGACGGCAAAAGGACGCGGAAGTTCGTATATTACGTGCAGATACGGTAGCCTCATGGCGCAGGCAACGGTCATTGTAGGCGATGAGCAGTTCAGAAACGGCACTGCCGCACCTGCGCTTCTCATGCCGCATCTTGATGATAACTCTGAGAAGTCGTTTATCGATGAGATGCTGGAGAAGATTAACATCTTCAACATGTTCTCGGGTTCCGAGGACTGAAAAACCTGAATAACTTTGAGAATGCCTTTGAGAATGGCTGACTCGGAGAATGAACGTCACTGAGAATTAATAACTTAAAAACAGTTTAAGAACTGAATCAAAACAACTGAAAAGTAGCGAGGACTGGATTTGAACCAATGATCTACGGGTTATGAGCCCGTCGGGATTTCCTGACTACCCCACCTCGCTTCGTGTACCATACTACATGGTATTGTATGCATAAATATGTTTTGAAAGAGGATTAATTATATTTTGTTTTAATTATTTTGTCGTGATTATTCTGTGTGGTTTATAAAACCACATGCCGTTGAAAATTCATGAAATATACTTCGGAATTTTCTTGGGAATTATGCATTGAATTATCCGTGAAATGTTCGTGGATTAATCACTGGAATCTGTCGCTGTGATTCATTCTGGACGCCATTATGAAGTCATTTCTGGTAATGCCGCCGCATTTGTAGGTATACCACGCAATCTCAAGGGATGAGCTTTTGGTAATCGAAACATCGGGGAAATGCCCTTCGCGTTTTGCAAGGTCGTCAAGCTCGGTAAGAAACCTGATGCAGTCCTCAAAACTCTCCTTCACATATGTGCGCCTCAGTTTCCCGTCGATTACAGACCACCCGGGAACCACTTTAATCAGCTCCAGTGTCTCTTTGCGTGTAAGTGGCGGCAATCTCTCAATATTGGGGTTACAGCGCTCTGTACTCAGATCCATTGTATATTGATTATTTCCATGAACTAAAAAACTTTGTACAGATAATTCTTGATTGTCAATACTGTCGTAAATAGGGTTTAATTTTGAAAAACATCCGTAATATGTGCAGAATTATTTTGCGCAAAAGGTACGTATAGAAAATTCTTAATAAATAATCATGATAAATCTATTAGGGATTTTATTGAGAGAACTTAGAATACATGGAAGAGGAGGGCAGGGCTCCGTGACCGCCGCCGAACTGATAGCAATGGCGGCATTCAAGAGCAATGTCTATTCTCAGGCATTTCCCGCGTTTGGCGTCGAACGAAGGGGTGCCCCGGTACAGGCATTTGTCAGGTTTGACGACCGCAAGATAAGACTTCGAAGTCAGATCTACGAGCCGGATTACATCATTGTTCAGGATATCACCCTTCTCAAAGACGTAAACGTATTTGCGGGACTTAAAGAAGGCGGTATTGCCGTAATAAACACCGAGAAGGATGTCGAAAACGTCCCCGCCGGCGTAAAGATCCTGAAGATAAATGCCACAAAGATTGCACTTGAGGTGCTCGGTCTTCCTATCGAGAACACCACACTCATGGGCGCGTTTGCGGCGGCAACTGGTGAAATCTCCCTCGATGCCCTCAAAGCATCGCTTAACGAGAGATTTGCGGGACCTCTTGCCGAGAAGAACATACGTGCGGCTGAGACCGCCTACAATATCGTAAAGGGTGAGATGTAATGGCTCTTAACGTAGGCGCTGTTGCCGCACCCGGACATGCACGCGACAATAAGACGGGTTCATGGCGTGTCTTCTGCCCGACACTCGATAAGGAGAAATGCAACAGATGCGGAAACTGTGCATTAATCTGCCCCGAAGTCTGCATTACGCTCATTGACGGCGTCTATCACGTGGACTATGACTTCTGTAAAGGCTGCGGTCTCTGCGCGGAGGAATGCCCCAAGGATGCAATCACAATGAAGAAGGAGGAAAAATAATGCTTCAGATAACCGAAGGATCGCATGCCGTGGCGGAAGCGGTAAAGCTCTGCCGCCCGCAGGTTGTATCCGCATACCCCATCACCCCGCAGACGCACATTGTCGAGCGCCTTGCCGAGATGGTCGCAGACGGCGACCTCAACGGGGAATATATCTGCGTTGAGAGCGAGTTCTCGGCGCTGTCATCCTGTGTGGGTGCATCTGCCGCGGGTTCGCGTGTTTATTCCGCAACGACATCGCAGGGTCTTGCTTTCATGGCGGAGGTTGTCTTCAATGCCGCAGGTATGCGCCTGCCCATAGTCATGACTATTGCCAACCGTGCACTCGGAGCGCCGCTCAATATCTGGAACGACCAGCAGGATTCAATCTTCCTCCGCGATTCCGGATGGATGCAGATCTACGGTGAGGACGCACAGGAAGCGATGGATCTCCATTTCATCGCTTACAAGCTTGCGGAACGCCACGATGTCCTGCTCCCGTGCTTTGTCTGCCTTGACGGATTCATTGTCTCGCACACATTCGAACCTGTGGATATTCCCTCACAGAAAGAGATCGACGAGTTCCTGCCGGCATTCAACCCGCTTCACAGACTTGACGCGAAGAATCCCATGTCATTCGGTATGTATGCTACACCCGACTGCTATCAGGAGTTCCGCTACGAGATTAATGCCGCAATGACGCGTGCCAAAGCCGCATACTGCGAGATTGCCGCCGAGTTCAAGGCGAAGTTCGGACGCGACTACACGGGACTTGTCGAAGGCTACAGGCTTGAGGATGCCGAGACGGCAATCGTTGCCATGGGCTCGATATGCGGAACGGCAAAAGATGCAATCGATGAGATGAGGGATGCCGGCGAGAAGGTCGGTCTTCTTAAGATACGCTCGTTCAGACCCTTCCCGTCCGAAGAGGTCAGAACGGCTCTTAAAGGCGTGAAGAACATAGCCGTCATAGAGAAGAACATCAGTATCGGTTCGAGGATGCTTGGCGCGGTCGGTCTCGAGGTAAAGGATGCCGTCTACAAAGACAGTCCGAATATCTTCTCGTATGTCGGCGGTCTCGGCGGTCGCGACATAAGGAAGAGAGATATCAAACAGATTGTGCAGTGGGCAAAGGAGGGCAGAAATGACTGCTTCTTCGGTCTTCGGGAGGAGTTGCTGAAATGACTGAGAATACTGAGAAAGAGAGCGTTTCCGTCGACTACTTCGAATCGGGTCACCGTGCATGCGGCGGATGCGGTCCGGCACTTGCGGGTAAACTGATTGCAAGGGCGGCAGGTCCGAACACAATCATAGTCGCGTCCACGGGATGTATGGAGGTCTTCTCGACACCGTATCCCGAGACTGCGTGGAAGACACCGTGGATTCACTCCCTCTTCCAGAATGCCGCGGCTGTCGCATCCGGCGTCGAGGCTTCGCTTAAGAGGCAGGGACGCGACGAGAAGGTAATCGTAATCGCCGGCGACGGCGCCACGTTCGATATCGGCATGCTCTGTATCAGCGGTATGTTCGAGCGCGGTCACGATGTCACTTATATCTGCTACGATAACGAGGCTTACATGAATACGGGTATCCAGCGCTCCGGTGCGACGCCCTTTGACGCCAGCACGACGACGAGTCCCGCGGGTAAACTCTCGAACGGTAACTCACGACCCAAGAAGGATATTCCCGCGATTCTTGCGGCGCACGGAAGTCCGTATGTTGCTACGACCTCGATTGCGACACCAAAGGATCTCATGGACAAGGTAAAGCGTGCTTTAAGCATCAAAGGTCCCTGTTATATTCAGGTTCATGCACCGTGCTGCACCGGCTGGGGTTTTGACGGCTGCAAGACCATGGAGCTCGGAAGACTCGCGCTGAATTCGGGTCTTTGGGTCAATTACGAGATGGTAAACGGCGTTGTCGAGAAGGTCAAGAAGGTAAAGCGTATCCCAGTCGATGATTATCTCAAGGCTCAGAAGAGGTTCAGACATCTTTACAAGCCGCAGGAGAACAAGGACGAGATTGCAAAGATTCAGGCAATCGCCGACAGCAATGCTCTGAAATACGGCATTGATATTCCTGTTAAGAAGTAATATCGTTGCTAAAATAATT
>JAFPWZ010000068.1 GCA_017412625.1 Methanomicrobium sp. | reverse complement strand
GACGGACGTAAAGCGCCTCATAAGAGCGCCCGGGTCGCTTCACGGCGGCAGCGGATTCAAGGTAGTCAGCGTCGACGTAAAGGCGCTTGACAGGTTCGATCCGCTCATTGACCCAGTTTATTTCGGAACCGCGGAGACAAAGGTCGATCTCATGTTCCCGCTGAAGATGCCGCTCCTCGGAAATAACTATTCCCTTGTAAAGGGAATTAATACTGTACCGGAAGCGATGGCTGTATTCCTCTGCGCCCGCGGTATCGCGGAGTATGTCGGAGGAAAATAAACGGGGAAACGCATTATACGCACCGACAAAATACGCACTGACAAATAATTGATGCATTGAGAAAAGATTGGAGGGATAAAGGTGGACTTTGACTATTTGAGACTCATCTCGCTCGATGAGCGCGACAACGGCAAACTTACCTCCATCTCATCCGACACCTTCGATATGGCGCGTGAATATATCGCCGAACTCTGCGAGGAAGCCAAGTCCGGCGACAATTTCATGACGAAACGCGGGACCGAGCTTATCGAGGAGATTGAAAGTGTCCAGTCCGTTCTTCAGAGCATCATCGACCTGCGTGTAAAGAAGATTATCAAGCTCGCCGAAGATCTCTCAAAGACGGGCAGAAGCGATAAAGAGCAGATTAAACGCATGACACCTGCCGAGAAGCAGATGTATGACGAGATACTTGCGGCAATATCCCGCTGCCGCGATACCCTGAACGCCGTCATTCCCGCAGGCACGGCTACGGGTGCGGCGGGCACGGCATCACCGCAGACAAAGACCGCGACAACCGCTGCATCCGCGTCATATGCGTCATCCGTGCCTGACGCGATGAATGAAACCGAAACGGAATCTTTGTTCGGCGGCACTTCCGCAACCGCGGAGCAGACGCCGTCGGTCACCGGATCCGCGGATGCGGCATATGCGGAAAACGCTGACAATACCGGCACCGCAAACCCCGTAAACGCGGCAGGCGGAGAAATCGGCGCGCAGACATCGTCCGACGGGGTTGCCGCCGCAGATGCGGGCACGGATGCGGGATCCGATGCCGCGGAATCTTCGGAGAGCGCGGCATATGCCGATCCTCTCGACAACGTGGATGCGGATATATGGGACGATGCCGATTTCCGCGACTTTGCGGCGCAGAGTGCGGCGACAACGGAAACAGCCGCAGCCGCAAATGCATCATCCGATGCCGCAAAAACCGCGGGAACCGCGACGACGGCAGGCAATGCGGCGACTGGTGCGGACAACCCGCCGATTGATTACGAACTGCTCTGCGTTAAAAGAGATATTGACTCTTTTATGGGAATCGACAACAAAATCTATACCATATCCGCGGGTGACATTCTGACGCTGCCCGTCGATAATGCGAGAGTTCTTCGGGATCGTAACATAGCATTAAATATCAAGGTCAGCAAATAAATATGAGATTTATTGTGAAGACCCGTGCCCGCGAGAAAGAAGGGCGGGGGTCTTTATGACACCCGAAATCAGCGGTGTCATATCCAAAATCTGAAAGGGGCTACACGTTTTATGAAGATGCCAACAAAGTTCAAGACATACTGTCCATACTGCAGAAAGCACGAGATACACGAAGTTGAGAAAGTAAAGAAAGGCCGTGACCTTCACCTCCACTGGATCGACCGCCAGAAGGCACGCAGAAGCAAGGTCGGAAACATGGGTAAATTCTCAAAGGTGCCGGGCGGAGACAAGCCGACCAAGAGAATTAACGTCAGATACCGCTGCACCGCATGCGGAAAAGCACACCTCAGAAGCGGCGTCAAAGCAGGTAAATTTGAACTTACGGAGTGATTAAAATGGTTCGCGTAAACAGAGAGAACAGATCGAAATTCTATACGGTAAAATGCCCGGACTGCGAGCATGAGCAGAAGATCTTCCAGAAGGCAAGCACAACGGTAGAGTGCCTTGTCTGCGGCAAAGTTCTTGCAGTTCCCAAAGGCGGAAACGCAGAGATTAAAGCAGAAATCATTGCTCAGAACGAGTAAATAAGACAAATACAACTACAATGCCGGAAAGAGAATGGCCGGAAGTAGGCGAACTGGTAGTATGCACGGTCACCGAGGTCAGGGACTTTACTGCCGTCGTCTCTCTGGACGAATATAACGAACACGAAGGTCTTATTCCCATTGCCGAGATAGCGCGCGGGTGGATCAAGCATATCCGCGACTACGTACGCGAGGGACAGAAGGTAGTCTGCAAGGTGTTGAGCGTCAACACGAGCCGCGGTCATATAGATCTCTCACTCAAGGATGTCAACGAGCACCAGCACAAAGACAAGATTCACGAGTGGAAGAACGAGCAGAAGGCCCAGAAATGGATCGGCTTCGTATCCGAACAGTCGGGATGCTCGGCAGACGACCTGAAGAAGAAGTTCTACCAGGAATACGGCGACTTATACGCCGCCTTCGAGGACGTTATCGTCGATGAGGAAGCCACTCTTAAGAAACTCGGTCTGGATGCCAAGGTTGCAAAAGCGCTGGCCACGGTAGCATCCGAGAATGTGAAACTCCCGAAGGTAACCATCTCGGGAACGCTTATTTTAACATCCAACAAGCCCGACGGCGTTAATATCATCAGAAGAGCGCTCAGAAGCGCACAGCCGGCAATCGATGATGTCGAGATTGAACTGGTCTATGTCGGCGCTCCCAAATATCGCATCAAAGTTACGGCTCCCGATTACAAGTCGGCAGAGAAAGCGATTAACAAAGCCGCAAATGCCGCAATCGGCGTCGTCGAGCGTGCCGATGGTAAAGGCAGTTTCATCAGAAAACAGCGTGCCGGCGCAAAATAAGCCGATGAGCAGAAAAATCAGATGCTGTCCAAAAGACGGCAGATATACTCTTTCTTACGTTTGTCCGATATGCGGAGAGCCTACGGTCTGCGCTCATCCCCCGCGGTATTCGCCGCAGGACAGATACGGCGAACTTCGCCGCAGAGTCAAACTTCAGGCAGAGAACTGAAAGTTCGTACTTCGATAAGGGCAGAATACTGCCCGCGGTCACGGTTCGGGTACAGTTCGGGTAAAGTTCGGGTATAACCGGCAGTTTCAAATTATTTTCATATAGTTTCAAGGACTATCTCTAAAGGAGTTTTTCAAATGCACGACATCAATGTAGATTTTTTTGAGACGGAGGAGGACTGTCCCTGCGATATTCTGATTGAGGGACTCCCCGGGGTGGGACTGGTCGGAAAGCTTGCCACCGAGCATATGATAGAGGAACTCGGTGCCGAGAAGATTGCGGAGATAACATCGATTTACTTCCCGCCGCAGGTCATTCTGGAGGATTGCGGGGTGGCGCGCCTTCCCAACAACGAACTCTACAGATACGAGGATAAGAAGAAAAAACTGCGTGTCATGTTCCTCATCGGCGACTTCCAGAGCGCCACTCCCGAAGGTCACTATTTCCTTACCGAGACTTACCTTGATATTGCAAAGAAATTCGGCGTCAAAAGAGTCTACACTCTCGGAGGCTACGGGGTCGGTCACCTGACGGATAAGGCAAGGGTGATTGCGGCGGTAAACGACGAGAAACTCAAACCCGAAGTCGAGAAGGCGGGCGCGGAGTTCACGGAGAGCGAGCCCGGCGGCGGCATCATCGGGGCTGCGGGGCTGCTCCTAGGAATCGGCAAACGCATGGATATCGAGGGTATCTGCATCATGGGCGAGACCTCGGGATACCTCGTAGACCCGCGCAGTGCGACCTGCGTGCTCTCGGTTCTCTCGAAGATGACCGGCATAAAGGTCGACACCACAAAACTTCAGGAGCGTGCGGTCGAGATGGAAGCCTTCGTCAACAGGGTCAAAGGCGCCGAAAAGACCAACTCCGAAGAGGAACTGAACTACATAGGATAGACGTTATTCGGTGACATTCAAAAGAAGATAATACCCGACCGTCACCCAAAAGAAAAATCTATTTTTATAACCCGAATCAAGATTTATTTATGATCCTGACCGCGGATTTTCATATTCATTCGCCCTTTTCGATGGCGGCGTCAAAGAACACCACGCCCGCAATGCTTACGGCGGCATGCCGGATTAAAGGTCTGGATATATTGGGCTCGGGGGATGCTTTTCAGCCGCAATGGCGAAAGGCATGGACTGATTTCGGCGAGAATCCCGACGGAGTCACCGTTCTGCCGACATCGGAGGTCGACGGCAAAGGAAAGGTGCACCACCTCATCCTCATGACGGACTTTTCGCAGGCGGAGGAGATTGCCGACCGTCTGCGCCCCTACAGCACGAATATCGACAAAGGGGGACGCCCCAACGTATCGCTTTCTGGCGAAAAAATACTGAAGATTGTCCATGACTGCGGGGCATACTGCGGTCCCGCACATGCTTTTACCCCGTGGACGGGTATGTACGGGCGCGTGGAGTCACTCCGCGACTGCTACGGCGATGAAAAACCCGATTTTCTTGAACTTGGTCTCTCGGCGGATACGACCTACGGCGAGAATATCCCCGAACTCGGCGGGCTGCCGTTTCTCTCCAACTCCGATGCCCACAGCGCACAACTCAACAAACTAGGACGCGAGTTCAATAAGATAGACACGGATTCGCGAAAAGCCGAAGATATCATACGTGCCGTCCTCGATAACAGAATCGTCCTGAACGCCGGTTTCTTCCCCGAAGAAGGTAAATACAACCGCACGGCATGCACGAAATGCTACCGGCAGTTCACGCCCGAAGAGGCGGAAAAGTGCGGCGGAAAGTGCGGATGCGGCGGCAAAATCAAGATCGGCGTCCGCGACCGCGCCCTCTCCAAGAGTGCACCCGCGGAATCCTTCGACGGCAAAAGGCTGAGCCGCCCGCCGTATCTGCATATAATCCCGCTTGCCGAGATTATAGCCGGAGTTCTGAATGCGGCATCGCCGAATACAAAGCAGTGCAAAACTCTCTACTCGGCACTCGTATCGGAGTTCGGAACGGAGATTGACGTGCTTACGTCGGTGCCGACAGAAAAGATGGCGCAGATCAGCGCACCCGTTGCCGATGCCGTGAAGAGATTCCGCGAAGGAAAGATTACACTGCACCCGGGCGGCGGCGGAATGTACGGCACGTTCGAGATCTGAAGACCAGGCTCTCCCGCGCAAACGGACGTATACATAAATATTAATGTGCGTATCCGCCAAATATATAAAGAATGATCAAAGTTCGCAGAGAGGTATGCGGGTATTGCGGAGCATGTGTTTCGGTATGCCCCGAAGGAGCAATCGAGCTCATTGACGCTTACCTGTCAATAGATGATGAAATCTGCAAAAACTGCAAGATTTGCGTGAAAGTATGCCCGTTGGGATCTCTGGAGGCAATTAAAGAATGAAGAGCGAATACGATGTCCTGGTCATCGGCGGCGGACCGGGCGGTGCGCTCGCGGGTAAGACTGCGGCGGAGAAGGGACTCTCCGTATGTATCGTCGAGAAACGCCCCCAGATTGGCGCACCTGTCCGCTGTGCCGAGGGTATCGGAGAGGATCTCATCAACCAATTCTTCACCGAACTGAATCCCAAGTGGGTGGCATCGAAGATTAAGGGCGCAAAGATTGTTGCGCCCAACGGCAACTCCTTCTACCTTAACCCCGAAATGGCGGGCAACGAGGTAGGTTACGTCCTCAACAGAAAGGTCTTCGACCGCGACCTTATCTGGCAGGCACTCGAGGCGGGCGCGGAATGCTACGTCAAGGCACGTGCGGTTGACGCAATCATGGAAAACGGCGTCTGCAAAGGCGCTAAAATCGAATACATGGGCAGCGTTCACGAGGTACGCGCAAAGGTCGTCATCGCCGCCGACGGCGTTGAATCAAAGTTCGGCCGCTACTGCGGAGTCGACACGACGGTGCCGCTGAGCGAGCTTGAGACCTGCGCACAGTATCTGATGGCGGATATCGATATCGAGCCCGAGATTAACGCCTTCTATGTCGGAAGAGAGGCATGCCCGGGCGGTTATATCTGGATATTCCCCAAGGGTGACAGGACCGCCAATGTAGGTATCGGTATCGCCGGAAACGAATCCAAAGACGGTAAGCGTGCAAAGGATTACCTCGACAAATTCGTAAAGAAGAACTTCCCCGACGGCAAGATAACGGAGATTATCGTCGGCGGCGTCTCAATATGCCCGCCTCTCAAGTCCACGGTAGAGGACGGTCTGATGTTCGTAGGCGATGCGGCACGCCTCAGCGACCCGATCACGGGCGGCGGTATCTACAATGCGATGTATTCGGGAAAGCTTGCGGCTGAGGTCGCGGCGGAATGCATCAGAAACGGCGATACCTCAAAGGCGGCGCTCATGAAATACGATACGACATGGCGTGCCTCGAAGATGGGCAAGACTCTTGAGAGAAACTATCAGATTAAAGAGATCTTTGTCAAACTCGATGACGATCAGCTCAATTCAATCTTAAACTCGCTCAGCAACCTCGTAATGAAGGAATTCTCGATGCTTACGCTGATGAAAGAGATAATCAGGATGAATCCGAAGATGATCGCCGAACTTGCACCCTTAAGAAAATACATGAAATAAGCAGGTTCAAAAAGCAGGTTCAAAAAAATTTAATCTAAAATATTTGTTCTTTTTTTACAGAAACTTAAATTACAGCATATCAATGAAATTCTCGAGGATCTTAAGTCCTACCGCACCGCTCTTCTCGGGGTGGAACTGCGTTCCGTAGGCATTGCCGTTTTGAATCGCCGAGGCATAGCGCAGGATATAGTCCGTTGAGGTAAGGGTATACTCGAGTCCCGTATCCGCATAGTATGAATGGACAAAGTAGACGTAACTGCCGTCGGGAACACCCCTGAAGAGCGGCGAATCCTTCTTCTCGATTCTGAGGTTGTTCCAGCCCATATGCGGAATCTTGAAACCTTCGCGGTCGGGGAAGCGCTTTACCGACCCGGGAACAAGACCCAGACCTTCGTGGATTCCGTATTCCTCGCCGATCTCAAGGAGCATCTGCATTCCGAGACATATTCCGAGAATCGGGCGTTCTTTCACGTAATCGTAGAGAGCGCTCTTCATCGCCGAAAGCTTCTCCATGCCCTCGGAGAAGGCACCGACGCCCGGGAGGAGGACGCCGTCGGCGTCCGCCATGATGTCGAGATCCGAGGTAATAACCGTATCCGCGCCCGCTTTCTCAAGTCCTTTCTTAACGCTTCTGAGATTTCCCAGACCGTAATCAAGTATAACTACCCGTGTCATCTTCACCGCCTCTCTGTCTCCACAGAGCATTCGTTCTCCATTCTTCCGGCAGATTGTTCTTCTTCATCCAGTGTCCGAGTTTCTCCTGCCACATCTCCCAGAGGTCGGGATAATCCCTCTTTATTATCTCAAAGGTGGCGTGATCGCTTGACGGGCACATGAAACAGCCTATTCTGTCGATCCTTCTCTCGTAGAGCACGTTATACGGCGCTTTCTCCCTGAAGAGATAGAGGAATACGTGAAGAGCCGTCCAGTGCTGAATCGGTGCCGCGGATAGCTGGACCTTAACCTTATAATTGCGCCAGACACGCGGGCTCTTGAGCCTCGCAAGGGATTCGTATTTCCTCTGCCCGATAAAGGAGAGACATTCGCCCCATCTCTCCTCGATGAGCTTCTTTACCGGCATCAGCTTGCAGACACTGCAGCACCAGCGGCAGTCGACCGCGGGCGGACCTTCGACCTCGAAATTCTCCCAGAAGGTCTCGCCTGCGCCGGTTCGGATTATCTCAAGGTCGTATTTCTTTACGACATCGTCAACGTTCCGGTATGTCTCGGGGAACTCGAGTGTGGTATCCGAGAAGACAATCGGAGTTTT
>JAFPWZ010000008.1 GCA_017412625.1 Methanomicrobium sp. | reverse complement strand
TGCGGTTTAATACATCAAGTTCGCTTCTTTTCAACATGGCTGCTCGTCTGCTTACACCATAATATTACTTCCAAAATATTTGACAGTATTGGTCGGCAACACATATATTATAAAATATAAATATTATCTAAAAGTTATGATAGTATCAATTATTAAAAACATATTTTATATATATTGTCCAATTGAATGGCCTTAAAATTGCATTGAAATACAGGCTAAAGAAGTGCAGTCCGACGTAACTGAATGCCCAAAACAGCCACAAATTGACGCAATACATCGAAAATACAACCAATAAGACAATAAAACGCAGAAACACACACACAAGCGATACGGGACGCAGGGCAAAACGATGCAAAACGGCAAAAAAATGAATACACGAGAAGGCGATTAACGGGACAAACGAATACAGCACGGACGTTCCGGTATAATAGCTGAAATATCAGCCGAGAACTTGCCATGCGGTGCCATGCGGCTGACTTCAGAACCCGGCACCCCCTACACACCGTGCACAATCTCAGCGGGAAAACAGCGGTGAGGTAATCAGTCAAAAGGAATCGAAATCAACCAGAAACAATCAAAAAAATCGAAAAAATCGTAAACAATCAGAATGGTTTGCAAATCGGATTAATCAGAAAACAAAAAAAATATTTTTCGGATATTGGATTACTGTTCCTTATCGTCGGCAGCGCCTTCGCCGGCACTTGCGGTCTTTGCACCCGCATCCTTTGCCTTATCTTCGGAATCGTCAAGGTTATTGTCATCCATTCCGAGAATCGTCGGAATCCATGCCGTATTCTCGTTATACTTCAGGGCAATCAGGATCATTATCGTAATAGGAACCGAGAGCATCATGCCGATAGGACCGAGAATCCATGTCCACAGGACAAGCGACAGGACAACAAGCAGCGGCGGCATACTGAAATCGTTCGCGGCAAACTTCGAGAAGACGACGTTTTCCACAACAGCATTAATTATACAGATGCCGATGACCACAATGATGACACCCACGATGCCGAGCTGAAGCCACGCCAGCACAATCGCGGGAGCCGCGACTATAAGCAGACCGATATACGGAATATAACTGAGAATAATTGCCAGAACACCCAGGAAAATAGCCAAATCGATACCCAGAGCATAGAGCATTCCGCCGAAAGCAACGCCGAGGACGATATTGGTCTTGGTCTTGACAACAAGCCACTTTATCATGCTGTTGCACATTTCCATATACTTCGAGTCGGTATCCCCCGCGTTGCCGAAGACCTTCTTGATGCGTTTGGGCATCAACGGTATCTCAAGGAACAGGAAGGTGGTTATGACGAAGATAAAGAACGCATCCATCATCAGCGCACCCGTGTCGCCGGCAAACTGGAAAGCGTATCTCGATATATTACCCCAATCCGGATCGAATCCTCCGAAAGACGAGACTTTTAACCCGGCATCCTCCAGCAGCAGAATAACCTCGGAAATTCTCTCATGAAACAGCTCGCTGTATTTTCCGATATTGGCTATGAAAACATTCAGAGAATAGACAATCAGCAGAACAAACGCCATTATTGTGACGCCGTATATTGCCATTACCGAAGCTACGGAACCGACATCGGAAAATCCGCGCTTCTTCAGGGAGTAGTAAATCGGAGCACCGATCATTGTCAGAATCAGCGAGATGAAGATCATATTGAAGAGATATGCCGCCTGGTTCATCCCGATAAGAATAACCAACAATAACGCACCGTAGAGCAGATACCTGAGCAGTGCTTCGTGATTATAGACCATCTTGTCAGTCATATTATCCTATCAATATTCTTCCTGTCAGCATATCATTTTTTTTAAAAATGCATTTTGAATCAGATTAACAAAGAGAATTATTAGTCAAAGCAGAGTAATATGATTACATACCTGAAAAGAAAATGAAGAAATATGAAGCATCACTGCTCCTGAAAAACGTGAAGATGCCGGACGGCGGCGTCAGAGACATTACGGTCGCAGGCGGCGTCTGCGTCGAAAACAAACCCGTATGCCCGTCTTCTGCCGATGCGGAAACGGTCATGGACTGCTCGAAATATATCTGCATACCTGCGGCTCTGGACATGCACGTGCACATGCGTGGCGGCGCAAAGCAGTCTCACAAAGAAACGTGGGAAACGGGGACAAAGGCGGCTGTTGCCGGCGGAATCGGCACCGTCGTCGACCAGCCCAACACAATTCCGGCAATCACCGACGGCGATACGTTCGGAAAGCGCATGGAAGAAGCCGCAGCAGGCGCATACTGTAATTTCGCGGTTAACGGCGGCGTCACTCCCGAATCAAAGTTTAAGGAGATGTATGCCGCGGGCGCACTCGCGTTCGGGGAGACCTTCTACGCGGCATCAAGTTACGGCACGCCCGTGACTGCGGATTTCCTGAAAACTGCGTTTGCCGGGATTAAAGCCCTCGGTGCGACGGTCACGGTTCATGCGGAGGAGATAGCCGCGGGAGAGGACGTCGATCTCAAAGCCCATGACCTCCTGCGAAGTGCGGAAGGGGAGAGAAGAGCGGTTGAGAACATCCTCGCAATCGCACCCGAAGGCCTCAAACTTCACCTCTGCCATCTTTCCGCGCCCGAATCCGTGAACGCCGTCATCGCCGGCAAAAAAATCGGCAACCCCACCTTTGAGGTAATGCCGCATCACCTCCTGCTCTCGCGGGAGATGTTCTCCCCGAAGGATGCGTTTGCAAAGGTAAATCCGCCGTTGCGCGACGAAAAGACACGAAAAGCGCTCTTTGCCATGTGGGATCGCATCGACGTGATTGCATCCGATTCGGCGCCGCACACAATCGCGGAGAAGACGGAGAACACGTTCGGCGATGCGCCCTCGGGAATGCCGGGCGTAGAGACCATGATGCCGCTTCTTATGCAACAGGTCGCCGAAAAGCGGATTACTCTCGAATCGCTTATAGAAAAGACCGTGCGTAAGCCCGCCGCGATTCTTAACCTCAGACCGTCGGGTTTTGCCGTCGGCGAACCCGCAGACTTTGCGCTCTATCCCAAAGACCTCGAAAGAGCGTCGGTGAAGATCTCCGCCGACAACCTTCACGGCAAAGCGGGCTGGACGCCTTACGAGGGCATGTCCGCCGTCTTCCCCGAGATCGTTATCGTAAACGGGGAGATTGCCTTCGATAACGGCGACTTCTTCAGGACAAATCCG
>JAFPWZ010000067.1 GCA_017412625.1 Methanomicrobium sp. | reverse complement strand
GCTGGTTGCCTCCGAAAACGGAATTGCGGCGATGAACTTTGAGCTTGACGCGGCTAAGGCAAGGTATCCGTGGCTGCGTATTGTTATCATAGACAGAAACGGCAAGGTAATAGGGGATACGAAATGAAGATTGTGGGTGTCGGCTGCGGCAGAAAGATGCTGACCGAGGAGGGCATTGAGACGATACGCTCGGCGAAGCTGATCTACGGTTCCGACCGTGCGTTGGTGCTTGCAAAGGAGTATATCGCTTCGGATGCGCAGGCTCATGAAATCACCGACTACAAGGCTCTTAGGACTCTTCCCGATGATGCCGTTGTTCTCTCCACCGGCGATCCCATGATGGCGGGTCTGGGGTATCTCGGCGGCGATATCGTCTCGGGAATCTCGTCCATGCAGTGTGCCTATGCGAGACTTCATGCCATGTGGACGAATGCGGCGATTGTAAACGCCCACGGCAAAAATCACCGCGATGCCATGGAACTTGCGGCAAGGGACATCGCGGCGGGACACTCCGTCTTCATCATCGCCGATCCCGAATTTTCGATAGAGGAATTGGCTTCGCATCTTCCGAAAGATACTAAGATTGCGGTCTGCTCCAATCTCGGCTATGAGGATGAGGAGATAACGCAGGGCACGGCTGAGCACCCTCCGAAAGTGAATCACAGACTCTTTTCGGTTGTTTGCGGATATTAACGGATTAACGGCAACTTTTTTTGCGGCATTATCTGCCGTATCTGCAAAATTTCATTAAGCTAAACCAAGCAAAACCGACGGGATTAATATACCGTCCGTAATTTACTGATAAATTACTGAATAATTACTGATTAATTTCCGAAAAAAAAGGTTCTAATTAGGGAGTTTAGTGAATTTATGCCTGCTTCTCGTCCTTTCTGCTTCTGGACTGGCCGAGCCAGTATCCGAAGATCAGACAGGCAACACCGGTACCGATTGCCGCCTGAAGTGCGAAGAGAAGTGACTCGACTTCACCGCTGGGAGGTGCCCATAACGGTGATTCAAACCACGGTTCGTAACCTGTTTCGGCAATCATGTCTTCGGCACCGCCGTCGGCACCGCCCCATTCGGAGTCGCCTCCGATTGCGAGTGCACCGATGACAAGAGCCAGAATGATTATAATACCTACTACGGCTTCAAGTGTAGAACGTTTCATGCTGCCTCACCCTGTATTTTTGCGATTTCCGCATCCTCGATAATTCCGAGACTCTTTAAGATTTCGGGCTTAACGCGGACGATGAACTTTGCTACGAGAGCACAGATAATACCTTCAATAATTGCGAGCGGAATCTGAGTTATTGCGAAGATTGTTCCGAATGCAGTGAATGCCGCAACAATGCTTCCGTCAATCGGGAATGCAAGAGCAAGCTGCAGTGAAGTAACCGTGTATGTAACAAGGTTTGCGAGTGCCGCAGTAACTCCTACGCAGAGACCCAGACCCAGACCTGCTTTTCTGAGTGCAACGAAGACTCCCCATGCAACAAGGGGTCCGATAATTGCCATCGAGAATGCATTCGCACCGAGTGTGGTAAGACCGCCGTGTGCGAGGAGCAGTGCCTGGAATATCAGAACGATTGTTCCCAAAACTGCGGTAACGAACGGTCCGAAGAAGGATGCCGAAAGACCGGTACCTGTCGGGTGCGAACAGCTTCCCGTTACCGAGGGTATTTTAAGTGCCGACAATACGAAGACAAACGCTCCGCAGACTGCCATTAACGGCAGAACCTTTTGATCTTTGTCAATTAGCTTTTTCATCTGCCAAAGACCCACGATGATAAACGGTATGGATAATACAAACCATACGATACACCATTCCATCGGCAGATAGCCTTCCATAATGTGCATAAGAAGTAATTGTGTTAACTAATATTTAATTTTGTTCACATGAACACGATTTTTCGGTAAATTTTTGTGAAAGATCATTAATTTTCTGAAATATTCGGATATGGTCTGAAATTGCGAATACCAAATTGTGATTTTTGTATCCGTGAGTATGCAAAATCTGAAAATCGTGTTACCGTATTAAGAAAATGTTTATAATATTTCACTTTATTTTCAAAAATAAGGCGAATAACAGTTTTTCCTAAAAGGGTTTGTTCATCCGAAAAATGTTTGCCCGAAGGTTTTACTTGAACGAAAACCGTCAAAAAAAGTATGATGATATCCGATCACTCGTTTTCTGTAGCGAGGTAAGCGCCGATTATCATGATAATTAAGGCGATGATGAAGACCACCGACGGCATCTCGTGAAAGAGGATGAATGAGAAGCCCACGCCGAGGAACGGGGCTATCGCATAGAAGGTGCTGGTCTTTGCGGCCCCGAGCGTTCTCTGAGCCGAGACATAATAATATATGCTCATGCCGTAGGACACAAAGCCGAGGAGGAGTATCATGAGGCAGAGTGTGAGGGTCGGGAGGGATTCGCCTGCGATGTGTGCGATTACGAGTGCACCGAAGCCGGAGAAGAGTCCTTTTATCAGGACTATCTCGAGGGGGTCCTTGTCCGAGATCATTCGGGTGCAGTTATTCTCCAAACCCCAGAATACGCAGGCGGCAAGGACGAAGACAGAGCCTAACGAGAAACTGACATTGCTGAAATCGTCGACCGTAAGCAGTATGCTTGCGATTGTCACGAGAAGGATTGCCAGCCACAGGCGTTTGGATATCAGTTCCTTGAAGATTACGAGCGCTATTACCGACGTTGCGACTATCTCGAAGTTGTTGAGGAGGGAGGCGTTTGCCGCCGTTGTCATGGTAAGTCCGAACATCAGAGATATGGGGGCGGCGATATCCAGAAGGATCATGCCGATGACGTAGGGTCTGTCCTTCTTTTCGAGAGCCGTCTCTTTGGATTCCCGCTTCAGTGTTTTTCTGCCGCCCCAGATGAAGACCATGCCTGTGCCTGCGCCGAGGTAGAGCAGACCTGCGGTCATCATCGGCGCCGCTTCCTCAAGGAACATCTTTGAGAAAGGTGCACAGAGGGCGAAGAGTGCGGCAGCTAATATTGCAAAAAATATTGCCGTTGAACAATTTTTGCTGCCGACTTCGGTCATATAATCAGATTTTCTGTCATCAGCCTTTTAAGGGTATCTTTCGTGTGACTTTCGTTTCATAACATTTTAAAAAAGTGTCACACTTATGTTGCGATTTTGTCAGATATGTCGCGTAAAATAGCACATCCGTCAATTTCATGTTATTTTCAAAAAAACGCGCATAATTTTGGCTTTTGTCTGAGTGTCCGGTGCGGCGGGGGGCATGGCCGGTTATGTATGTTTATTGAATTATATGGTTTGTTAATGATATTTGATCGGGGAGTGGGCAGGAACGGGTGTAAAATCGGAGAATCGGAATTATACATTATCAGACAGCACTATGCCGCGGATATGATCTGTTGCTACATTTACGTTTCGGAATAGCAAGAACGGGGCGGCACGCAGGCGGAACAGACACGGCATCCTAAAAGGGGTTAAGGAATCTGTAAAAAAGAAAATGCGGGGATTATACCCTCTTTCACATCCGCGGTACAACGACCGGCAGATTGTTATGCGAGATGACATCGACGGCAATGCCGTAGACCTCCCCGATAAGTTCGGGAGTAACACCGGACTTGTCGCAGATCTTGTGGATCTTGCCGCCCTTCATGAAGACGAACTTATCCGCAAACCTCAGAGCCAGATTCAGGTCATGCATCGTCATAATCGTGGCACAGTTATGGCAGTCCACGACATGTCGTATGAGTTTTAAGATCTCCATCTGACGCGACATATCAAGGGCGCTCGTAGGTTCGTCTAGAAGAAGAACGGACGGCTCCTGAACAATGGCACGGCAGACGCAGACTCTCTGAAGTTCTCCACCCGAGATCTCGTCGATATACCTCAGCTGCATATCCGAAAGCCCGAACTTTTCAAGAGCGTCGCAGACAAGATCGTAATCGTGATCCGTGATCTTCCAGCCGAGATGCGGTTTTCTGCCGAGAAGAACGGTATCAAAGACCGTCATTCTTGCCGATTCGTTCCTCTGCGCAACGTAACCGACGTTTTTGGCTATGTCCCTGCCCGACATCTTCGATAAATCCATCTCGCCTACGAAGATCGTTCCCCCCCTGGGCTTGAGAATCATATTCATGCATTTGAGAAGCGTGGATTTTCCAACGCCGTTGGGTCCGAGAATAGCCAGAATCTCGCCGCGTGAGACGTCTACCGTGATATCCTTAAGGACTTTTGTGTCGCCGTATTCGAATTCAACGGCGTCGGCTCTCAGAAGAGCAAGGCAGTCGTCATCCGTGTGATGCTCATGACCCTGCTCATGCGAGTGCGGATGAGTATGCACGACATCGCAGTGCGAATGCGTATGTTCGTGCATAACGCCGTCGTGAGTATGATCTCCTGTCATATTCTCCTCCCCTTTATTATAATGTAGATGAATATGGGCGCTCCGAGGAATGCGGTAAGAACCGCAACCGGAAGAATATGCGGTGCGATAATCGTCCTTGCCACGGTATCGGCGACCAGAAGCAGGAGGGATCCGCAGACCAGGGTTGCCGGAATCAGGAACCTGTGGTCATCGCCCACGATTCTTCGCATCATGTGCGGACAGACAAGACCCACGAAACCGATGATTCCGAGGAATGAAACGACGATGGCGCTTATCAGTGACGCGGCCACCATTCCCATTATTCTTGTTCTGTCGACATTGACTCCGAGACCCATTGCGGTCTCCTCACCGGCATCAACGGCGTTGTAGTCCCAGCGCTTGTAGAAGACGTAGAGTGAGCAGATGATGACAATTAAGGTTATCAGTCCGAGTTCCGACCAGCTGGCACGTGCTACATCTCCGAACTGCCAGAAGACAATCGAGGCAAGGCGTGTATCGTCGACGAAATACTGAACCGCCATCAGTCCCGCGGCAAAGAGCGAACTTATGGCAACACCCGCAAGAACCATGGTCTCGGGAGTTGCCCCGCGGATTCTCGTAATGGCGAGGATGATGACCGTAGTCAGCATTGAAAGGATAAATGCCATTCCCGTCGTCAGATACGGGTTGTTGATGACCACGGCATCCATCATGTTGCTGCCGGTCATTCCCGCATCGAAGATGAGAATACCCACGGCCGCACCGAATGCCGCCGCATTTGAAAGTCCGAGCGTAAACGGCGATGCCAGCGGGTTTCTGAGAACCGACTGCATGGCAACGCCCGCGACTGCAAGTCCTGCGCCGGCGGCTATGGCTGTAAGCGCCTGCGGTATTCTTATGTTCCAGATAACCCTTTCAACAAGGCTTGTTCCCCCGGGACCGCCCAGAATGGTTGAGATTACGTCCGGAATCGGAATGGATACGGAACCGACCGAGATGGATACGAGAAACATGGCGACCGTAACCGCTATTCCGAGGAATATTGCGGTGTACTTCTTACTGACGTAAGACTTGTAGTCCCCGGTCTTTTCTCCGTTCACCTCACCGTTCATATTTTCGGTCTTCTCTCCGGATTTGTCTGCCGGTATTTCTTCTGCTGTCATTCTTTACCCGGTATGTCGAATTGTTCGCTGTAGGGTTTGATGTCGACAACGGGTGTGCCGTCAAGCGCCTCAAGCCCTTTTACCGTAAGTATGTTTCTCTCGATTTGTACGAGTTTTACAAGAGTAAGAGAGATCGGGTTCGGACGAACCGGCGATCGTAAGGCAAAAACACCTTTAATCGGGCGGCTTTCGTCACCGCCGATGTGAGTCTGCAAAATACTGCGATCCGCACGGTCAAACCAGCAGAAGATGAAGATGTCATCTCCTGCCGAAAGTCCGAGAAGTGCGTCGGCAAACTCCGGAAATATGGTGATTTTGCTTAATTCATCGGTAAGTCTGCCCTGACGGGGGGCATCTCCGCGTTCTTTGAACGGCGAAGATACAACTCCCACGGGCACTATCCTGGTATCAGGCATTAAATCTCCAGCTGAGTGTATGAGAGATTTTCCATGTTTTCTTTCAGTGTCTTGAAGACCGGTGCTCCGTCGACGAAGGTGTAAATTTCATCGGCTTTGGCTTCGGGGTCAATGTCCGCGAACTGCTCGGGGTAGAGAATCTTTCCGACGTAGTATGCGTTTGCCATACTGGTCTCATGGTTAGTGCCCATCGATGTGTGCGGGTTGAGTGCATAGATCTTGCCGGTCTTTACAGCCGTTAATTCCTTGTAGGACGGGTCGGTCTGAAGTTCGTAGATACCTCCGCCGCCGGCGGCTTCCATTGTGTTGAGGTCAATGAAGATAATCTCGGGGTCCCATGCAATAATCTGCTCTTTGGATGTTGCCGCATATCCCGTGCTTGCCGTGGATGAAAGACCTGCGGCGACGTTATTTGCGCTGAGAACGGTGAACGGATAGTAAGTGGGGTCGGTTCCGTCGAAGCCGTGTGCACCGTTATAGGAGACTCCGCCCACGTATACTGTCGGCTTCTCGGTTTCCGTTGCTTTTGCGGCTCTTGATTCAAGGTCGGCTCTTGTGTCGGCGAAGTATTTGATTACATCCTCGGCACGCTCCTCTTTGTGGAGAACCTTTGCGATTGTCCGAAGTGATTTTTCGACTTTATCCGTGTTCGTGACGTAGTCGCCGGAGTAGAAGAGAACTACGGGGATTCCGGTCTTTTCGGTCAGTTCGTTGGCGTTCTGGATTATCGTGTCGGAGATTCCGGACATGAAGACGACTTCGGGGTTGGCTTTCATGAGAAGTTCGGGATCAACGACTCCCTTGGATGCGCCGAGAACCTGAAGTTCTTTTATCTGCGGATTTGCCAGCAGATACGGTCTGGTTTCCGCTTTGCGCTTTAAGAGACTGCTGTCCTGGAAGTCAACCGCGACCATCTTGTCGGTTGCTCCGAGCCATCCGAAGTATCTCGATGAGCCCGAGCCGGATACCGCTATCTTTGACGGATCGTCGGGAACGACAACCGTGCGTCCTGCAACGTCGGTTATTGTGATTGTTCCGGAGGCTGTCGGTGTTTCCGTACCTGTTGCGGTAGGGGCAACTGTTGCGGTTTGGGTAGCTGCTGCCGTTGCGGCTCCCCCTCCGTTGCCGGAGGTGGATGTACAGCCTGCAAAGGCGATAACTGCCGCAAGCATGGCAATCATGATCAAAATCGTTAATGCTTTTTTCATGGTAATATCTTTGTTGAGTTTTGTAATACTTAATAATATATGAATTGATTTCGTATGTGAATCGGGTTAAAAACGTAAATAAAGTATGATTATATAGTTGTAAATTTAAGAAATTTTACATGAAATCGTATGAAGATGCAATAGCATTCCACGGTCACTCCTGCGGCGGTCTCGCCATGGGCTATAAAGCCGCGGAACTTGCGGCGGAACTCCTCGACCTCTCTTTCTCCGAGGATGAGGAGGTTGTATGCGTTACCGAGACGGATTCCTGCACGGTCGATGCGATTCAGGTCACGCTCGGCTGCACTGCGGGTAAGGGCAATCTTTTCGTCAACAAGTGGGGGAAGAATGCGTTTTCGTTCTATAACAGAAAGACCGGTAAATCCGTAAGACTCGTAGCAAATCCCGATGTTGCGCCAATGAACACGGAGCTTGTCGAACTTCGCGCAAAAGTCTTCTCGGGAAAGGGAACGCCTGAAGACGCAGAGCACCTGCATGAACTTATGCATAAGTATACGGACGCAATTATGGCGATTCCGGCAAAGAAGCTCTTTACAGTGAAGGAGACGAAGGCACTCGTCCCCGAGAAAGCAAGAATTTTTGATAATGTCGTCTGTTCGGTCTGCGGTGAGCAGGTCGCCGAAGGTCTCTGCGAGAAGGTCGACGGCAAATATGTGTGCACTCCGTGTGCACGGAAGAAGTAAATTCTTTTTTTCAGGTTTAAGGCAGTATTTTGAGAAACGGTATTATCCGGCAGTTGAATTTCTGCCGGCAACCGGATTATCTGAGTATCGGTGCGGATATCCGATCAGGTTCGCTGCCGTTATTTCAGGCGGTATACGTCGCATATTCTTCAAGTATACGTGAGAAGTCCTCTTTGTTGGGAAGAACCGTCTGATACTTGCTTGCAAAGATCTGCGTGTTATCTTCGGGAAGTGTCATCTCAACCATGGTGTCATCCTTTTTCTTGCACAGGACAATTCCAACAGTCGGGTTTTCCGTGGGAAGTTTCACCTTTCGGTCATAATAATTCACATACATCTGCATCTGTCCCAGATCCTGATGTGTTATCTCCCCGATTTTCAGATCGATGAGCACAAAGCACTGAAGGAGCCTGTTGAAAAATACAAGGTCGCAGAAGAAGTGTTTGTCATCGAAAGTAAGGCGTACCTGCCGTCCGACAAAAGTATATCCCTTTCCCAATTCCATGAGGAAAATTTGCAGTTTATCGATGATCCGCTGTTCAAGTGTTGATTCCGAATATTTGCTTTCTTCAGGTAGTCCCAAAAATTCAAGGATATACGGATCTTTGACAATGTCTTCGGGTTTTGCGACAACAATTCCTTTTTGCGACATTTCGGATACGGCTTGCTTATCCTTACTTAATGCAAGACGTTCATACAGTGCGGAATCAAACTGTCGTTTCAGTTCGCGAAGACTCCACCGCTCTTCGATTGCCTCCCGTTCATAGAAACTTCTCTCCTCGGGATTATCTATACGCATCAGGAAAAGATAATGCGACCAGCTGAGCGAAAAAGCGTCAAAAGGGGCTATGGAAGCATTTTCAGAAATCCGAGACAGTGTCTCGGAAATCTTTTCCACAGAAATCCGAGACACTATCTCGGAAATTCCCGCCTCAGAAATCCGAGACAGTGTCTCGGAATTTCGATCACTGTATGTACGATAAAAGCGGCGCATATTTTCCAGATTATCCACGGAGAAACCTTTTCCGAAACGTTTGTTAAGCCTGCCCGACAGTTCCTTCAGCATACTCTTTCCGTATGTTGCTCTGGAATCGCCGCCCTGCTCATTTTCCACTATGATGCGACCTATTTCATAATATGTTCTGACCATGGCGGTATTTATCTGCGCGACTACATGTTTTCTGGATTCTTCAATCAGGCTTGCGATTATGTCCGCAAGATGATCCGTCTCGGTGTTATTCGTTATTTCATCCATTACATCCCCCTCCTTTTACGTTATGACTGCGTTTCTCTGTGTAAAGTATCATTTTGTATAATCTATTCATAAAAGCATCTTTTCAGTTTGCTCCGCGCCGAAGATACGCTTGAGATAATTCTGTAATAATGTCTCAAAAATCCGAGACACTGTCTCGGAAATTCCGGATAACCCATCTTCAGATTTCGTCAACAGTGTTGACGAATTCTTACGGGACTCTTTGATCGGTTATTGCGATTGCGCACGGATTGAATTTCATGAGTATATCGCTTGTATTCGTATCGGCATGAAAGCATCGGATTATAATCCCATGCTTTATGGTAATACCGAAGGGTTATAATCCAATGTTTTTTGAATATCGATTTTCGGACGGTTTTTGAGTAATATTGTCGGCGGTACAGTTTAGATTGGAAGTATAGATGCCTGAAAATAGAGCACTCCTTTTAGTTTGAGGGTAACTTAAGGCGATCCTTTTTATTATCGAATGCCTAAGAAATATCTGTGGCCTATCTATGAGGGGTTTCCGCAAAATTCAAAAAAAACTATGAAAAGATTATAATTCATATAACGTTAAAATGAAGTTATAAGAATATCTATTTATCAATATTGGAAAATCTGACCGTAACTTTTGAAAATATCATCTAATTGCTAAATATGAAAAGGGGTATGAAAGTAATGCAATTTGACTTTGGAGATGCAAACGAGAGGCAGAAGGAAGCTATTATGTCTACTGATGGTCCCGTTCTTATCACTGCGGGTCCGGGAACCGGAAAGACATTTACTCTTGTTCAGCGTGCAATCTATCTTATCGAAGAATGCGGTGTAAAGGCTGAAGAAATTTTTATCGCAACTTTTACGGAAAAGGCGGCAAAGGAACTCATTACACGAATTACAAACGAATTAGCCGCTAAAAATATCTCTGCAAATATAAATGAGATGTATGTCGGGACATTTCATTCATTGTGTCTTAGAATAATAAAAGAACATCGTGAATTTACTCGATTTAAAAAGAATTATCGTATTCTGGATTCCTTTGATCAAAAGTATCAGATTTTCTTAAATCTATATAAATTCAAAAATATTTCAAAACTTGAAGACGTAATCGATGAAAGTGGCTGGAATCTGGCACAGAAGATCTGTGAGTATGCAAATATTCTTTCTGAAGAATTAGTCAGCCCCGAAGTGCTATGCTCCGATGAGAACGAAAATATAGTTGCACTTGGAAAGATGCTTGAATTGTACAATGCAATTCTTGAAGAGGAAAACTTAATTGATTTTCCTACCATTCAGACAGAGTGCTTCAGACTTCTTACTGAAAATCCCGATATCCTTGAGGAACTGCAAAATAAGATGAAATATGTCATGGTAGATGAATACCAGGATACTAACTATGTTCAGGAACAGATAATCTTTCTGCTTGCCAAGAAACACAATAACATCTGTGTTGTGGGAGATGATGATCAGGGTCTTTACCGTTTCCGCGGTGCAACCATTCGAAATATCTTGGAATTCCCGTTAAAGTTCGGGAAGGATGAATGCAAGATAGTGGACTTGGTTGAAAACTACAGATCAGACAGCGACATAGTAGATTTTTACAATAAATGGATGTCTACTACAGACGGATCAAAGTTTAGGTTTGATTGGGGCAGGTACCGACATAGGAAGACTATTGTTCCGCATGAACAGTCTAAGATTCTGAGTCCGTGTGTGGTTAAACTTTCCAGTGAATATGGACTTGATGAATGGTATCAGGAAATCTATGATTTTATTCAGAAATTGAAATCTTCAGGAAAACTGACAGACTATAATCAGCTTGCTTTCTTATTTCGCTCTGTAAAAAATGATAAGGTAAAAGGACTTGCTGAATTCTTAGAGTTCAACGGAGTAAATGTTTATTCCCCAAGATCCGATATGTTCTTCGATAGAGAAGAGATTAAGCTCGTCCTT
>JAFPWZ010000066.1 GCA_017412625.1 Methanomicrobium sp. | reverse complement strand
GGCGCTGGAGCACATGTGGTCACGCGGCGAACTCTACCTGAGAAAGGCGGGAACGTTCATCCTCATCGGCGCAATCTTCGTCTGGGCACTGGCTTCCTTCCCCGTCGGCGTCGAATACGGCAGTCAGGAGAGTTATGCGGGTGCACTCGGAACGGCGATTCAGCCGATCTTTGAACCGCTCGGTTTCGACTGGAAGATCTCGGTTGCGCTCATATTCGGATTCGTCGCCAAAGAGGTGGTTGTCGGATCTCTCGGTGTGCTCTACGGCGCCGACGAGGACGATAATGATGCCCTTACAGCCGCATTGCTGGACGATCCCGCGATGTCGCCGGTGACGGCACTGACTTTGATGGTCTTTACCCTGCTTTACCTGCCCTGTGTTGCGGCAACCGCGGTCATGAGACAGGAGTCGGGTTCATGGAAGTGGACGGGATTCATGATTGTTTACACATGTGTTACGGCATGGATTGTATCGTTTATAGTCGCGAACGTCGCGAGGCTGTTCATCTGAGGTAAACGGATAAAGGAGGCAAAAATGACAGATTCAATTAATAATACAAACAATAAAGCAGACAAAAAATCCAAAAACGCGGGTTCAAATTCCATACCCGCGGCAAAATACGGGCTGGGTCTGATTGCGGGCATTCTCTATCTTGCCCTCGGTCTTATGCAGCTTGCGGTGACATTCGGCATGGAGTTGCCGTTTTGCGAGACGCTCTACATCGGCGGCGGTATCTTTAACGCCTTCGTTCTTCTTGTGACCGCGGCGGTATTCCTGACGGGCATAACGCGAATGAGCAATAATACCGCGGAGGCGGACGCTTTCCTCGATGTCGCTTTCCTGCTCTCGCTTGCCTTCGGCATCGTGGCAATCCTGGGCACTCTTGCCGGCGGTCTTGACATGTGGATCAGCGGCGAGGAAGAGATTGTCGAGGGTATGCTCGAGACGGTGACGCCGCTTTTATACATGGTCGTCGCCGGCATCATCGGATACTGCCTCTGGGCTAAGGAGCTTTTCGGAAAGGTAGTTTCCGCATAAATCAAAATCAAAGCGAACGACAAATCAACGAACGAAAATCATTCAACGAATATTCATACGAGCGAAATATCATACGAACGACAAAACACTCAAACGACTGACCACAAAAACGACAAACAACAGAACCATGACAACGACAATTATAAAATCGAATAATTCCGCTTCGGCAGACGGAGCGGGCAATACGGCGGGCAGCACGACCGGCAACGCAAATGCCGGCGCAAATGACAACGCGGGCGGCAGGATAAATCTCATGGCGGAGATAGCAAAGAGTATTGCCGAGGGGGTCTTCATCCCCTCCGTTCTTGCCGCCGAACTCGACATTTCCTCCAAAGAGGTCACCGAACGACTTTTCATGATGGACAGAATGGGATTCATAGCCAAAGACAGCCCTTCATCCGGAGGATGCGGCTGCGCAAAATGCTGCTGCGGATGCAACATCAGTGAGTGCGGTTCCGCGGTAGCGGGTGCAAGCTATGTCCTTACGGAAAAGGGAAGGAAACTGCTGCAAGTTTAAACTGCCGCGGGAATACTCCACAGCATTTTAAAGCAGTTTTTTTACGATTTTTAAAAAATTGACGATTCTTTTAACTTTTTACGCCTTTTTACGACACTTCCGTGATCGCGGTTTGCGGATAAATTCTCACATCCCTTCCGTCATGCTCGACTCTTACGGCGCCGACGTCGCACAGACATTTTACATGCCAGTGAACCGTGCTCTTATCGATGCCGATGGCATCCGAGATATGCTTATTTGAGATTCCGGGTCTCTCCTGAACGATCTTTAAGATAAGCCTGCGGTTCTCGTTTCGTGCAACGATTATGTCCGCAATCTTACTCTCGGTAAACGCGGGGTCGTTCCTGAAATAATAGACCTTGCCGCCCTTCTTGACATGGAAAATCTTTCTGCTCTTCTCAAGAATATACAGGTGATATCTGGCTGTACCTACATTAATTCCGGTAAGTTCACTGATCTCCGCGGAGATAATACCCGGGTTTTCGCAAACGGCGTCATAGATGGTCTTTTTGTTGCCGCCGTCCGCATCCGAATCGGTCTTTGCGGTCTTTGTTCTTCCGAAAAAGAGGAGAGCGTATTTCAACAGACAGATCAGCGAAAAAAGAGTGCCGAGGATTACCGAGACCTTAATCCATAAGGGCAGTTCGGAAAATTCACGAATCGTGTCACTGCCGGAGGTGTCGATATGATCCTCAAAATCCGGCGAATCCGAGACAATGTAGCCGTACGCATACTGATATACGATTGCTTCGGGTTTTTCGGTCGGAGAATTTCCGGTCGGAGATACCGCGACCGCCGCCGAAATTGCGAGAATGAAAATTACCGCGATTAATCCTATGATTGCGGTGCTCTGCCGCTTCTTTTCTTCGTTCATTTTTACTCCGTGGATAAACTTTCTAACCGCGTTACGAAGGCGATGCGTCAAACCGTATAGTATTCGGTTCCGTCAACACTGTCGCCTTTCACGGCATACCACCATTCGCCCAAATCCACACCGTTGAGTCTTTTGATGTAAAAGTTGATTATGCCGTTCTGCGACCTGTCAAAATCGGCGTCACGGTAGGGACCGAAGATAAGACCAGTCGGTGAATATACGGTGATGCTGAGATTGGAGAACGTATTCGACTCCGCCGCACTCTCCGTAACATTGCGCCGATAATCGGGATTGACGGATTCTCCCCAACAGAGTTTGATGCCGAGCGCCGTTGTAAAAGAACTCACGTTCTGACTGTGCCATTTAACTTCGTTGTTTTTTATGGTGTTTGCGTCTTTGGGCCAGCTTCTCTTCCAGCGGTTTATGTGCTCTTTCTGTTCGTCGCTCATCTCGGCGTAGAACTCGGGCCAGACCTTCTGCATGTACTCTCCGATAGTCATGTCAGAGCCTTCAAGCTCATTCATTATCCTTAACTGTTCGTCGGTCGCATTGGCTGACAGTGCATCTACGGGATCCATCATCAGAAGCATCAGAATCAGCCCGATAAATACCGCAAAGATTGCCGATTTATAGACGGATTTATACATTGTGTCCCCCCTTTTGTCCTGTTTGGTTATGTTTTGTTCTGTTCGGTAATCATGGAATCCGATATTGTTTAATGGTCTCTTGGTATCTCAGAAGTATAAGTGTTTTGCCGCAAGAACACAATATGCGGTCGCGGGACAGGAAATTTTCAGAGGTATGATTCCGTAACCGATTATGTTCACTCCTTTTGCGGCATTCGCCGTTAACAGAGATGCCGTTCCCGTATTTTCCGCTTTAATTTCGTCCGTTTTTTCTTCGTTATTCTCCTGCTTACCTACGGATTTTGTGTCATCGGGCCAGCTCTTCTTCCAGTTGTTGATCTTTTCTTTCTGTTCGTCATCGAGTTCCGCATAGAACTCGGGCCAGACCTTCTGCATGTACTCTCCTATGGTAATGTCAGTACCTTCAAGTTCATTCATTATCTTTAACTGCTCATCTGTCGCAACGGCTTTTAAAGCGCTTACCGGCGAACAGATTAATACTGCACAGAGAAGTAATACTCCGGCAATTACATACTTTGTAGTTTTTTCCATAGACATTTCCTGTCAAAATCTTTCTTGACATATCCTCATATATCGTGATAATAAATAACCGCTCTCTGATCCCTATCAAACAATCGATTCGGCAAAGATCAATTGTTTGATGAGGATGAGAGATGGTATATATCGAATAGATAAGATAGAAAAAATCATGAGAATTACAATATCACATATTCCATTGATACTCTCCATACTACCCGTATTAATTTCTTCATGCGTTTTTCCGATCTCCGCTTTGGAATTCTCTGAAGAAAAAATTATATTCGTTTCAGATGATACAGCATTTCCATATTATGCCATAGATTCTGGAAACATTTTCATCATGGATCATTATGTTGACAAGTATATATCCAAAAACGAGGAATGGTCAAAACTTTATTTCTACAATATCAGCACAGATAAACTGACGGAATTAACCTTTGATGATATGTCGAATACGAAAGTAGATACCCCTATCGCCATTTCGGGTAATACTGTTTACTGGACGGTAAATTCGGATTTACGATCATATGACACAGCAACAAAATCGTACAAAAAAATATTTCTGCCGCCGTCTGTTCCGATAAACCTCGCAGTTCAGGGTAAAACGATTGCACTTGTTGCGACAAGATTTCCCGGTGACATAGACGGTCCCGACATTTGCATATCAACGGATGGGGGTGAAAACTTTAAACGCTACAGACTGCCCGGACATCAGGAAGGCATGAAAATGAGCGGCAATATTCTCGTCTATAAAGACAGCAGATCCAGTCATTCGAGTAATACTTTAAATTATCTTAATATCGATACATGGAAATCCTATCAGATTGGTGACGAAACCAAAGGATTGTACACATCTCCCGATATCTCGGGCAGTAATATTGTCTACAGATTTGACTCCGACATTTATTCTTTTCTGAAAGATGATAAGGATAAAAAACAGGAATTACACATGATCGACATTTCGACCAACACGACATCCCTGATTGCATCACCAAACGCACGAATTTTCGCATTCGCAATTGATAAAGACTACATTGTCTGGTGTGATAACAGGAATAAATCAAATGCCAGAATCTGTCTTTACGATCTGAAAGAAAATAAAGAGTATTCTGTTGCCGATATCGATGGCGGAACATCTCCTCAGGTATCGAAAAACACAATAGTCTGGGTTGACAGTGTCAATAACAGATATGTCATAAAAATCGTGACAATCCATGATGATAACTATGTCGATGACGGCATAAGCGGCAACAGCGGCAGTGACGGCACGGACGACACAGAAAGCCCCCAGCCACAGCAGACAAGCCCGAAAACGGCATCGGGGGAAATTGTGTGGATAATTGCTTCAGTCGGCATTGCATTAATTGCCGTGGCGGGATATCATGGAAGAAAAAATAACTGAATTGATACTCATAATTATTTCATTAATTTCGCTATGCGTGCTTCCGGCATCCGCTCTGGAGTTATCAGAAGAAAATACAATATTTGTCTCAGATGATAAAGCATCTCCCAGATTTGTCATTGATTCGGGAAACATTTTCATATTGGATTTGTATTTTGACAAGTATGCAAACAGGAATGTGAACCAAAACGATGAATGGTCAAAACTCTATTTATACAATATAAGTACCGATAAATTGACTGAATTAACCTTTGATGACATGTCGAATACGAAAGCAAACGACCCAATCGCAATTTCGGGGAATACAGTATATTGGACGGTAAATTCTGATTACCGATCATATGATACGGATATTAGATCATATGATATAGTATCAAAATCTTACAACAGATTATCCGTGCCGCCATCACACCCGATAGAACTCTACGTTCAGGATAAAACGATTTCACTTCTTGCCACAAAATTTCCTGATGATATTGACGGTCCTAACATTTGCATATCAACTGATGCAGGTGAGAACTTTAAACGTTACAGACTCCCGGGACATCAATCCGGTGGAAAAATCAGCGGAAATATTGTCGTTTTTGGTGACAGCAGATACGGTCAGATGAAAAATTCAGTCCATTATCTTAATATCGACACATGGGAATCGTATCAGATAGGTGACGAAACCAAAGGAGTTTACTTATATCCCGATATCTCTGGAAGCAATATTGTCTACAGATTTGACCCCGATTTTTATTCGTACCTGAAAGGTATGGATGTGAAACAGGAATTATACATTACCGACATTTTGACTAACAAGACCTCTCTGATTGCATCGCCAAACGCACGAATTAATGTACCCGCAATCGATAAAGACTATATCGTCTGGTGTGATAATCGAAATAAATCAAATTTCAAGCTTTATCTTTACGATCTGAAAGAGAATAAAGAATATTTTGTTGCCGACATCAATGATGAATACGGAGCGGCTCCTCTTGTATCAAAAGACACAATTGTCTGGTCGGATAATGTTGACAACAGAAATGTCATAAAAATTGTGACAATCCGTGATGAAAACTATGTCGATGACGGCATAAGCGGCAACAGCGGCACGGACGACACAGGCAACTCAGAAAACCCTCAGCCTCAGAACACAAACTCGGGCAATACACACTCACAAACGGCATCGGGGGAAATTGTGTGGATAATTGTCTCGGTCGGCATTGCATTAATTGCCGGGGCGGGATATCATGGAAGAAAAAATAACTGAATTGATACTCATAATACTCTCTTTAATTTCGCTATGCGTGATTCCGGCATCCGCCTTGGAGTTATCGGAAGAAAAAATAATATTTGTCGCAGATGATACGGCATCCCCGAAATTTGTTATCGATTCCGGGAACATTTTCATATTGGAATTATATTTTGACAAGTATGCAAACAAGAATAGGAAACAGGACGATGAATGGTCAAGACTTTATCTCTACAATATAAGCACCGGTAAGCTGACGGAATTAACCTTTGATGATAAGGCAAATACAAAAGGAAGCAACCCTATAGCCATATCAGGAAATACCGTTTACTGGACGGTTAATCGTGATTACCGATCATATGATGCGGATATAAGATCATACGATGTAGCCTCAAAATCTTACAAAAAATTATCCGTTCCGCCATCTTGCCCAAATGAACTCGAAGTTCAGGATAAAACAATTGTTCTTGTTGCTACGAATTTTCCTGATGATATTGACGGTCCCGACATTTGCATATCAACGGATGGTGGTGAAAACTTTAAACGCTACAGACAACCCGGACATCAGGAAGGCATGAAAATGAGCGGCAATATTGTCGTCTATAAAGACAGCAGATCCAGCCATTCGAGTAATGCATTAAATTATCTTAATATAGATACATTGGAATCATATCAGATAGGTGACGAAACCAAAGGAGTGTACACATCTCCCGATATCTCGGGCAGTAATATTATCTACAGATTTGACCCTGATTTTTCTTCTTTCCTGAAAGGTCCGTATGATGTGAATCAGGAATTATATATGACAGACATTTCGACAAACAAGACATCTCTGATTGCATCACCCAACGCAAGAATTTGCTCATTCGCAATCGATAAAGACTACATCGTCTGGGGTGACAATCGTAATAAATCCAATTACAAGTTTTATCTTTACGATTTGAAAGAAAACAAAGAATATTACGTTGCCGATATCAATGCTGAATACGGATCGGCTCCTCAGATCTCGAAAAACACAATAGTCTGGGCTGACGGTGTTGATAATAAAGGAGTCATAAAAATTGTGACAATCCGTGATGAAAACTATGTCGATGACGACATAAGCGGCAACAGCGGCAGTGACGGCACGGACGACACAGAAAGCCCTCAGCCACAGCAGACAAGTCCGCAGACGGCATCGGGTGAAACAGTCTGCATAATTGCTTCAGTCGGCATTGCATTAATTGCCTGGGCGGGATATCGAAGAATAAATTAATCCGAAAAGAATCCGAAATAACCGAATATAATTGCCGCCGAGAATAAATATTATCCTAACTGAGTGCCAATAATAATGGCAGAAAATATGGACACATACACACTCGCAACAAGAAATACAGTAGAGATCGTCACCGAAGATGAATTGAGAGCCGTGCTTGCTCAGCCCGAAAAATCCGTATATACGGGATACGAACCCTCGGGCGAGATTCACCTCGGACACCTCGTCACAATCAACAAACTCATGGACCTCCGCGACGCCGGCTTCAAGGTCAAAGTCCTCCTTGCCGACCTTCACGCCTTCCTCAACAAGAAAGGAACAATGGAGAGGGTCGCCGAACTCGCCGACTACAACAGACGCTGTTTTGAAGCCGTAGGTCTCAAAGGAAAGAACGTCGAGTTCGTCCTCGGAACCGACGTTCAGTTAAACAAAGACTATCAGATAAACACGCTCAGACTCGCCCAGCAGATCACCCTCAACCGCGCCACAAGAAGCATGGACGAGGTCGGCAGAAACATGGACGCACCCCACGTCTCGCAGATGGTCTACCCCATCATGCAGATGGTGGACATCCACACCTTAGGCGTCGACCTTGCCTTAGGCGGCATCGACCAGAGAAAGATTCACATGCTCGCCCGCGAATACCTCCCCACAATCGGAGCGAAAGCGCCGCTTTGTATGCACACGCCGATTATCAACGGCTTAAACGGCAAGAAGATGTCCTCCTCCGAGGGTAACTACATCTCCGTCGCCGACACCGAAGAAGACATCAGAAAGAAGATGAAAAAGGCGTTCTGCCCGCCGGAAGTCGAGGAAAACCCGATCCTTCAGGTCCTGAAATACCATGTATTCCCGCGCCTCGACACCGTTACACTCAAGCGCCCCGAGAAGTTCGGCGGCGACATGGAATTCACATCCTACGAAGAATGCGAGAAGCTCTACGGCGAAGGAAAGATTCACCCCGCCGACCTTAAAGCCGCATGCACGGAAGGTATTGTCGAAGTCCTTGCCCCCGCAAGAGATTATTTGGGTCTGTAAGACAAAAGGAGTATGATACCATGAAAATGAACAGCACGAAAACGGCATTGACAATATTAATGCTCGTGATTACCGCCGCCGTCATCCTCACAGCGGGATGCACGGGAACAACAAGTCAGCCGATAACCCCGACACAGGCACCGACGGCAACACCCGAGGTTCAGCCGACCGCAACCGAAGCACCGCAGGTCACTGCTTCGGCGACACCTACCCCAGCCGCCAACGGTCCTATATATGCCGCGGGAATGATAGTCACGAACGGCAAAGGCACACTTAAGGTCATCGGCGAATACAACCCCAAGACCGAGCGTTACTGCACAAGAACACTCATGCAGGACAGGGACGGAAATGCCTACCTTATCAAAGACGGCTCATACAAGGAACTCGGAAGCGACTATGACGCCTACAAATCCTTCGAACAACTTTATAATACGGTCTATGACGACTTAAGCGCACACACAGATGCTGCCGAAGAAGTCTATAACGTCAATGAAAAGAGCGGTCAGAGAATCCCGGTCTATGACACAAACGACAGAATCAACCTTGTCGGTTACCTGATTCCTTCGGATTCGCTCACAATGGACTATCTGAACGCAAAGACGATGTAACAACCATCGTAATAACATCAGAATCACATTATATCACATTATAATCGCATCGTAATCCCGCGATTACCAAAAATACCAAAAAATTACCAAAAATCACTCTTTTTTCCGCGATTCCGCAGATCTTACCTGAACCTATCTTTACCCGAACATTATTTCCCGAATCTTACGGATATAAATAATTTGTATGGTTACCAATCCGGCGTCATCATATCACTGTCATCTTACTCACTGTCACGACATTCACTAATATATTACCATGCAACAAAATAATAAGCAGAATTAATGCCGACGCAGAACACGGCATACAACGCGGCGAATGACGCGAGAAAAAATCGGGGAACATAAGACTTCATGGAAACGGAACTGGAATTAATCACCGCGGTATTCATCATATTAGCCTGTGCTCTGGCAATACAGTTACTCGGAAGACGTGTAAAACTGCCGATTATAATCGGCTATTTCATCACGGGAATCGTAGTCGGTCCTTACGGTCTCGGATTGATCAACGAATCCGAAGTATCAATGCTCGCCGAACTCGGCGTAATTCTCCTGATGTTCACAATCGGACTTGAAATTTCGCTCAAAAATCTTCTCAGCATGAAGAAGGTCGTCCTCGTCGGCGGCGCTCTCCAGCTCTGTCTTACGACGGCGGCAGTCTGGGCAATCCTCGTAGCGCTCGGTTTCCAGTCAAACACAGCATTATTCATCGGTTTCCTTGTCGCGCCTTCGTCCACGGCAATAATCATGAGCCTTTACCAGCAGACCGGCGACATCGACAGCCCGCACGGAAAGATTGCGCTCGGTCTGCTCATTTTCCAGGACATATGCGTCATCCCGATGATGCTCATGGTCCCGATACTTGCCGGCAACTCCACCAAAGATCTGGGCATGGAACTGCTTAACCTCGGAGCCGGAATGATAGTCCTCGGTCTTGTCCTCGTCGCCGCCATCATCTTCGTTCCCCGTCTGCTCACAAAGGTGGCATCGGTCAGAAATCAGGAACTCTTCGTAATTACAATCGTGGTCATATGCTTCGGAATTGCGTGGATAATGTCGCTCAACGGCGTTGACCTCGCTCTCGGAGCTTTCCTAGCGGGTGTCGCCATCTCGGAGTCGGAATACAGCTACGAGATTATCGGGCAGGTGATGCCGATTCGCGACATTCTCACGAGCTTTTTCTTCGTATCCGTGGGAATGATGCTGAATATCTCATTCCTTACATTCAATGCCCTCATAATCGTCGCAATCGCCGTTGTTCTCCTCTTCGGAAAGACAATCATCAATTTCATAAGTCTGAAGGCAATCGGCGTCATGTCGGCGGTGGCTTTCGTTTCCGCGGCGGGAATCTCTCAGATTGGTGAGTTCTCGTTTATTCTCGGCGTATCAGGTCTTCAGTACGGTATCGTGGACAATGGTATATATCAGGTATTCCTCACGGTCTCGATAATTACAATGGCTTTGACCCCGTATTTCGTGAATTTCGCCCCTCCGATTGCGAAAAAATACCTGGCACGCGATCTGACGGCGTCTTCGGCAATGGCATGCGAGGTCTGCGAAACCGGAGATGCGGGGGAAGCGGGAGAGAGCGGAGATGGGAGAGATGCCAGCGGTGCGAAAGCGGGCGGAGCCTGTGCCGTGAATGCGCAAAGTGCCGCTTCAGCCGAATCCGCAATAGCCCCCGTAATCTCGGAAGCGTCTGCGCCGGTAAAGCGGTCGAACTACGACAACCCGTACAAAAAGCACGTTATCGTGGTCGGTTACGGAATCTGCGGTCAGTTCGTCGTTAAAGCGCTCAAGAAGACGGGACTCAAATACGTAATCCTCGAACTCAATCCGAATACGGTGGCGACGGAGAAGAAGAATGGCGAGGAGATCATCTACGGAGATGCGAGCCGCGACACTATACTTAATCACGTAAAGGTGAGCAAAGCAGGCTCTATTGTCGTCACGATTCCGAACGGCGAGGTGACAAAGGCGATTATCACGACCGCAAGAAGGATGAATCCGAATATCTACATCATCGCCCGTGTCAGATTCATCTCGGATATCGCCGAACTCTACCGTCTCGGCACGGACGAGGTCATAGTCGACGAGAGAGAGTCGGCTATCGAGATCTTCAAGCGCACCATCCTCAACGGCAACGTGATTACGCCGGAATTCCAGAAAGAACTCGATATCTGCGTAAAACAGATGAGATCGGAGCTTTACGACCGCTATCTCGAAAAACCGATGATTGAGAGTGCCAAAGAGACGATTGGCGGAAACAGTGCAGGATTCCACCCGCTGCTTCAGATGATTCATACGGCGGACAGGAGCATGCCGAAATCCAAGAACAGCATTAAGAAGATCGTCGTCTGCAAAGACTCGTATATCTGCGGCAAAAGACTCTCCGAGGTCTCAATACGCGGCAAATACGGTGTTTCGGTCGTCGCCGTCAAGAGAGCGGAAAACACGGATGCCGAACTCACGCCGGACGGCGATACCGTCCTCTACGAAGGCGATACCGCGATTATCGTCGGCGAAATCGATCAGATTGAGGAGATAAGACGGCTCTTCACCGAAGTTAAAGGCTGAAACCGAAAGGCTGAAATGCAAACACCCGTATGCGGGAATGCGGGATTACGTATACGATAAAGGACGCTGCATTATTTTATAACCGACTTTCTGACGGAATCTTACAGATATAAATATCTATAAAACGTTTAACCTTTTAGGGATATTCACCGACGGGACGCTCTGAAACTTCATGAATACGGATGCCGAATTAATCACTGCAGTATTTATCGTACTGGCATGCGCTCTTGCAATACTGGTGCTTGGAAGACGCGTAAAAATGCCGATTATAATCGGCTATTTCATCACGGGAATCGTAGTCGGTCCTTACGGTCTCGGATTAATCGGCGAATCCGAGGTGTCTCTTCTTGCCGAACTCGGCGTAATCCTCCTGATGTTTACAATCGGACTTGAAATATCTCTTAAAAACCTGCTCAGCATGAAAAAAGTCGTCCTCATAGGCGGCAGTCTCCAACTCTGTCTTACGACGGCGGCAGTCTGGGCAATCATGGTGATGATGGGCTTTTCGTCAAACACGGCAATATTCATCGGTTTCCTTGTAGCTCACTCATCAACCGCGGTAATAATGAACCTGTATCAGCAGAGCGGTGAGATAGACACTCATCAGGGAAAAATGGCTCTCGGTCTGCTCATATTCCAGGACTTAAACGTCGTCCCGATGATGCTTATGGTGCCGATACTTGCAGGTTCATCCACCGAAAATCTGGGCTGGGATCTCCTCAATTTCGGATTCGGAATGATACTTCTGGGATTAATCCTCGTTGCCGCAATCATCTTCGTGCCGCGTATCCTTACAAAAATTGTCTCGATGAGAAATCAGGAACTCTTTGTAATAACAATTGTAGTCATCTGCTTCGGAATTGCGTGGCTCATGTCGCTTAACGGCGTCTCCCTCGCACTCGGAGCTTTCCTTGCGGGTGTCGCCATCTCGGAGTCCGAATACAGCTATGAGATAATCGGGCAGGTTATGC
>JAFPWZ010000065.1 GCA_017412625.1 Methanomicrobium sp. | reverse complement strand
TTTATTTCTTTACTTCTTTATTTCTTAACATTCTGCCGCGTTATGATCTGCGTAAGCATAAATGCAGGAAAAACGATGGAAAGCGATGAAAAACGAAGGAATACGATAGATAATCGGGAAAATAGTTTGTTGTTTGTTGTTTGTTATTTGTTATTGTTTTAAGCTGTCTGTTGTTTTAAGCAGTCAATTGCTTTCGGCTGCATGTTTTTTCGGCTGTATCTTTTGAAGTTCAGAACAGTCCCTGACCTTTTACGCGGAATTTGCTCTGAAGCGTTCTTCCGAGGATGCGGTATGCCGTCTCGAGCTCGTCGAAGGGGTGGAGACCGTTTGCCCTGAGGATCTCTCTGCCGCCGTCCATCTCGTGTCCGCCGATGAGAACGGCCATTATTCTCTTCTCGGTCGAGCGCGAGAGTGTCATTATCTGCTCGGCAAAGTGCTCGGACGAGAGGACGAGGTTGGGGAAACCGATTACGATACAGATATCCCAGAGATCGTCGTATTTCTCGAGAACGTTCATGGTCTTGGCGAATCTTTCGCCGTCGGCATCGCCCAGGAGATCAATCGGGTTTCCTTTGTTCCAGAACGGCGGCAGGAACTCGTCCATCTCTTCCACGACGTTCTTGGGGAGATCTATCATCTCAACGCCGTAGCGCTCGGCGTAGTCGTTTGAAAGGACGGCGAATCCGCCGGCATTCGTGACGACAACGGCACGCTTGCCCTTCGGATAGTGCTTGGGGTGTGAGAGGTATGCGGCGGCAAGGAAAGCGTCGTTGAGGTTGGTGACGCTCAATACGCCTGCCTCGCGGAATGCCTCCATGTAGACCTCGTAGCTTCCGGCAAGAGAACCCGTGTGCGACGCGGCGGCGGCACGTCCGCGTGCGGATGAACCAGATTTGATGGCGACGACGGGTTTAACCTTTGCCACCCGCGATACATCCTCGAGGAATTCGACGCCGTGGTTGATCTCCTCGATATACATTATTATGGCTTCGGTGTGCGGGTCGGATTCCGCCCATCTGAGGTAGTCGAGGAAGGTCAGATCCGACTGGTTGCCGACCGAGACCACGGCGGAGAATCCGATATTGTTGGTAAGACTCCAGTCGACGACGGCGTTAACTATGGCGCCGCTCTGGGAGAGGAAGGCGATATTGCCCGGTTTCGGCGAGCGCTGGACATAGGTCGTGTCGTAACCCTTGTGCGGACTGATAAGACCCAGACAGTTCGGACCGACGATTCTGACGCCGTATTTCTTGGCAATCGCGACCGTCTCCTGCTCGAGTCTTCGTCCGGCCTCGTTCATCTCCTTGAATCCCGCGGTGATGATAACCGCGATTCTGACGCCTTTCTTGCCGCACTCTTCCACCATCGCCGGAACCGACTTCGAGGGCACGGTGATTACCGCCATGTCGACGGGTCCCGGGACATTGAGGACGCTCGGATATGCCTTGAATCCGAGAACCGAGTCGCGGTTGGGGTTAATCGGGTATTTGTTTCCCGGGAATGTCGCGAGCTTGTGCATTACGGCATATCCCATCTTGCCGGGCGTCTCGGAAGCGCCTATGACCGCGATTGCCTTCGGGTCGAATATGCTGATGTCGACCGGGGGCAGTTCCGAGTCGTTCTTCTTTTCGTCGTCGCTGAAGATGAATACCGTATCCACGGCAACGCCGCCCTTCTCGTAGAGTCTGAGCGGGTTGATATCGAACTCGATGAGATCGTCGTTCTCTTCGAAGGCGCGGCAGACGTTGAGGATGGACTTTACGAGAGTCTCCTCGTCCTTGGGTTTCTCCTCTCTGTATCCGGCGATGAGCTTGTAGGACTTTATCTCCCTTACCATGCTGCGGACATCCGCCTCGTTTACGGGGAGCACTCTCATTGTAACGTCCTTGACAAGTTCGACCATGGTTCCGCCGATACCGAATGTGACTATCTTGCCGAAGGTCGGGTCTATCTTGCCGCCGATGATGAGTTCGACGCCGGGTTTTGCCATGCTTTCGACGATTACGCCCTCTATCTCGGCCTGCGGCTTGCATGCCTTTACGTTCGTGAGGATCTTTGTATATGCGCTCTTTGCATCTTCGGCGGTTTTGACATTGACTATAACGCCGCCGGCATCACTTTTGTGGATGATCTGCGGAGATACAATCTTCATAACGACCGGAAAACCGATCTTTTCCGCGGATTTTGCGGCATCTTCGGGACTGTTGATTATGAAGTATTCAGGTACCGGTACGTCGTATTTCTTCAGAAAGTCGTAACCCTCTGCTTCACTTAGCATCCATCTGACCATTTTTTTCCTCATCTGGTTGAGAAGATATCCCGCATCCGTGATTTATCCGACAGGAAATACGGGATTTCCGTAAGGTTGTGTCTGTTTGGCTTTTTGCGTTTTGGGATTTGTGTCGGAGTTCCCTTTTTTACGCGCATATGTCTCGTTTTTTACGAATCTACGCGTTATATCTCCGCAATCATTCCTTATGTCGCGCGACGGGACTTCAACAAAAGACGAATTTTGATTCGTTCTTATTGATTATGAATTAATTGATTCAAATGCATATAAAATTTTGTAATTGTTAATCATGATGAATCGGTTGGAACCACTATTCTTCGGTATTTCATATGCACGCGTCATAATTTCGGGATACTGCGCAATGCTTCCTAAATATTGTCGAACTGTTTTCAAAATGTTGTCGGAATGATGCTGAAATGTTATCGGAATTTTGTCGGAAAGTTATCGGAATGATGCTGAAATGTTATCGGAATATTGTCGGAAAGTTATCGGAATGATGCTGAAATGTTATCGGAATTTTGTCGGAAAGTTGTTGAAGTGTTGTCGGAAAATGATCGGAGAGGTAACTGCCGGGGCTTGTGAACTACCCAATCTTTTATATATGTTATAAAGTACTTTATAAATATATGAAGGTCAAACCTGAAGAGTCCTTAAAGATAGAGAACATAGTTGCGTCCGCAAAGGTAGCGGATACCCTTGATCTCCAGATGATTAACGAGAAGATAAAGGATGCGGAATACAATAAGAAGCGTTTCCCCGGCGTGGTTCTGAGGATGCAGGACCCCAAGATCGCGGCACTGGTCTTCGGCTCGGGTAAAGTTGTGTTAACCGGCGCCAAGAGCATCGACAGCCTCTCGCAGGGTCTTGAGATTCTGGGCAACAAACTCCGCGAATTAAAGATCGCAATCCCCGACAAGCTCGAATACAAGGTTCAGAACATTGTCACGTCCGCGGATCTCGGTATCCCCATCAATCTCAACAAGATTGCTGTGGGCTTCAACCTCGACAAGATTGAGTACGAACCCGAGCAGTTCCCGGGACTTGTCTACCGCCTTGAAGACCCGCGTGTTGTCGTGCTCCTCTTCGGTTCAGGAAAGCTGATTATCACCGGCGGCAAAGTGGCACAGGATGCCGAGAAAGCGGTTGTCAAGATATTATCGGATCTGTCCAATCTTGGTCTGATACGTCAATAAATATATAAAATATATTTTGCTTACATTTTTTTATTATTTGCCGTTAAATTGCGTATTTTTCAATTTTATTTTAGATTTGGCAATATAAAACAATAAGTTTTTATATTGTAAATACATAGTATCACTTAAATACTGGTGGTATTATGAAACTGGAAACCGTACTGACCTTTACCGATCGGGAGGAAGAACTGGCGTCACTTCTGACCGATGTGGGAATGAAACGTAATGTTGCAAAAGTTCTTGTTTATCTTGCCAATACGGACAAAGCAACGTCCCGCGAGATTGAAAGGGGCACGGATCTCCGTCAGCCCGAAGTAAGCATTGCCATGCGTACCCTGGGGGAGAAGGGCTGGATTGTCAATGTGGAGTCCAAAGCCGAGTGCAAGGGAAGACCGGTAAAGATTTACAGCCTTTCGAAGTCAATCGGCGAGATCATAGACATCATCGAGTCCGACAAAAAAACCGAGATTCAGAGCCAGCTTGAACTTATCAAGAATGTCAGGAATATCGTAATCTCGTAAACCGGCTCTGTTGCTTTTTAATTTGCGCTCATTTTTATTTTTGCTTATATTTTAGGTAATTTTTGCTTATATTTTAGGTAATTTTTGCTTATATTTTAGGTAATTTTTGCTTATATTTTAGGTAATTTTTGTTTATATTTTAGGTAATTTTTGTTTATATTTTAGGTAATTTTTGGTTACTTTTTAGGTTATATTTTTGGTTCTATAATATCTCAATGCCGGATTCGGTTCCGACGACGACCACGGTCTTCTCTTTGAACTCGGTAAAGATGCCGCAGGAGACAACGCCGGGGAGGTTGTTTATTGCCGTCTGAAGGGCTTTCGGGTCGTCTATCGTCTCAAAATCGCAGTCAATCTCTATATTGCCGTTATCGGTGATCACGGGACCGTCTTTTTTGACGCCTTCGCGGGGATTCGGGTTGCCGCCCAGCTCCTTCAGTCTTTCGCAGACAAGGGTCATGGCAAACGGAATTACCTCGACGGGGACGGTTCCGGAGAGTTTCTGCGTAATCTTACTGCCGTCGACGACGACAACGAAGCGTTTCGCACATTCCGCAAGGCATCTCTCGCGGGTCTGAGCCGCACCGCGTCCTTTAATCAGGTTAAAGGCGGGATCGACCTGATCGGCGCCGTCGATTGCGATATCGACATCGGGGTATTCATCAAGCGTCGTAAGAGGTATGCCGAGTTTTCTCGCCCGCATTGCCGTCTGAATCGATGTGGGTATTCCGAGAATGTTTATCTCGCCGCTCTGTATCCTTTCGGCAAGTTTTTCCATTGTGTAAAGAACGGTCGAGCCTGTTCCGAGACCGACTACCATATCGTCGGAAACGAGTCCCGCGGCGTAGTATCCGGCATTTTTCTTGGCATTGACTACTGTATCTGACATAAGATTCTTCTTTATTGATAATCCGTAAAAGCTAATAAATCTTGCATGACGGCATTCAAAGAATTCCGAAAAATAAAAAAATAAAAAGAGGATGGTGTTTTTTGTGAGATTTTAGGGGTTTCTCAGGTGTCTGTTTTTCTTTGTCTTTTTTATGTCATGTGTCAGTTTTGTTAATTGTGTCAGTCTTGTTAACTTTGTCAGTCTTTTTTCATGTGAGTCTTAATTTGTCTGTCGTATTTTTTGTGTCTGTTGATTTAAGGTCTTTATCTGATTTCTCAGATTTCAGGTGACTGTAATTTTCAGGTGACTGTCAATTTCGGGTGTGCCTGATTGAGATCTTTATCTGATAATGTAGGCGATTGAAACGCTTGCGGTCACGTCGACATCACTGGACTCGATGGGTGTTACTCTCATTGAGTCTTCGGCTGCACCGAGTGCCATGGCTGCGTTCTTGTACATCGCTGTCTCGGCGTAGACCATCGGCGTGTAGCTCGAATCGACATTGACGTAGTAGACGCCGACAATCGAGATACCCATTGCCGAAGCGACCGCGTCGGCATCGGCACGTGCCTGTGCGACTGCCGCCTTAAGTGCCTGCTCTCTCATTTCCTGACTCTTCTCGTCGGAGAGAGTGAATCTGACCGAATTGACGTTGTTTGCGCCGTTGCTCGTTGCCGTGTCGATGATCTTACCCGCAAGATCGATCTGTGAGGTCTTTATCTGAACCGTGTTTCTTACGTGATAGATTGTTTTGTCTCCGCCGAAGATTGAGTCCGAGCCTGATTTGTAGGAATACATGGAGTATCCCGTTGTCTTCATCTCACTGTCGGTAATGCCGATTGACTTCAGCGCATCTATGCACTGCGCCATCTTCTCGGCATTCTCTTTCTGGGCTTTCTGACTGTCCGTATTCTCGGTCTCGACCGCTACGGAGATGATTACCGTATCGGGGGATGTGGTGACTTTGCCCGTTCCCGATACCGTGATAACTTTCTCGTTTGGTTCTGCTGCGGAGGCAATACCTACGGTGAATGCCGCCGCTATAAGCATGACCAAAACAACCGGATAGATTCTGGAAATTTGTGCCATATTTTTTGTCACATACAGTAATTGACCTGTGACATATTAACTCTGTCTTTAACTGCGAAAAAAATTGAAGTCATAACGACCGAGAATTTCAAAAAAAAGGATGTATGGTGAAGATTACATTTTGTATTTTTGATGGTGATTCTGTTTGTGATTGGTGGTGATTTGGTTTCTGATTTTGTTTGTGCTTGTTTGAGATTCTGTTCGTGATTGTTTGTATTCTGTTTGCGTCCTGTTTTGTGATTCGGTATTACGGTCACGTACGCTCAGATGTTAAGCTCGAGAGTGCCGACGACTCTGAGTTTTCCGGCATCGAGGTGGAAGATTATTGCCCTGTCGCCCGGCATGAATATGACCTCTTTGTCGACCGAGATGACAATTTCGGGGTTTTTCGGGTCGCCGGAGACCGACTCGACCTTGCCTGCGACATACTGCATCCAGTGGCCGAGGTGGATAACCATGTTCTCGGTTATCGGCGTCTGCCAGTATCTGACGATGTTCAGCTTCGCCGTGAACCTGTCGCTCTGTTTTATGCCCGTGTTTGCGGTGAGGACATAGCCGCGGTCGAGCTCCTCGAAGGTGATGTTTTTGAGTCCCAATCCCACTCTGTCGCCTTTTGCGGCGTCGCTGCAGTCGGTGTCATGCCTCTGAATGGAACGCACCTGGGTGGTCTTCGTTGTCGGCAGTGCCTTGAGGTTGTCATGCGTGCGTATTGTGCCGTTTATGACGCAGCCGAGGATTACGGTTCCGATTCCGCGGACATTGAAGAAATGATCGACCGCGACGATTCCCGGGATGTCGTTGACCTCCCGCGGTTTGTTTGCCGCCGCTTCCAGAAGTTTCTCTCGGAGCATGTTGGGGTCGTCATCTATGTATTCGTAGCCTTCAAGGACGGTTCCTTTGATGAGCGGAGCTATCTGTGATTTGTCCAGATAGTTTCTGAGGATTATGTATCCGCCGGTGACCTTTGCGCAGTCGAGCATGACGACGGTCTCTCCGAACTCGGGGGTCACGGCGTCGACGATTACGATTGCGACATCAGCCATCGAGACGGCATAATAGAGCGGCTGGATACGCTCGGGGTATCTTGTCGGCTCTATGATTGTGACCGTATCCTCGCCTTTTTTCAGGTTATAGAATGTTATATCGGAGGTTGTTCCCTTCTTTCCGATGTTCTTTGCATAGTCCAAAGAACCGGTAATTGCAACGTTAAGATTCGGCATGTTCCAAGATTATTTGGTGTGTAAATTAATGATAGTTGTCATTGTGTTTATCCGCGGCGTCCGTGGCGTACGCGGCACCTGCGCCGGCGTCGGCATAGTTGTCGGCAATCCCGCTATCTTCCCCGCCGTATCCGTTCCGAGATATTGAGGAGCGATGAGGGGAAGATTATGCCGTAGATGTTGACCGAGGGTATCTTTTCGGGATTCGAGAGCTCGGGGATATCGGATTTCAGGATGTTTCTTACGGTCGCGGGCGTCACCGTTATGCCCAGTTTTCCGAGTATCTTTGCGATGTGATTCGGCGGATGAAGGTCGCGGTTTACTGCGCAGAAGTCCGCTATCGGCGCCCCCATTCGAATTCCGTCGTAGAACGGCGACTTTGAATAGACAAGTTTTCCGCACGCCGTGCAGCGCCAGCGCCTGACATTTACCGTGATGTTTCTGCCGTGACCGTTGTTACCGTCTCCGCTGTTGCCGTCTCTGCTGTCGCCGTCTCCGCCTTCGTCTCCGTCCGCTGCTGCGCCGCCGCTGCCAGTGCTTCCGCCTTTGCCGGCGTTTACGCTCCTGCCGTTTCCCATGTTTTCGCCGCCCGCATTTTTGGATGCCGTGAGACCGGCGAAGAGTAACTGATCGGGGTTCATCATTCCGGCATTCATTATTTCCGTGTCAATTCTTGCAAAGACTTTGTGCTTTATGTCATGGCTCCTGAGTTCTCCGCCGCAGTATGGGCATCTGTCTGCGGCATCGAAGAGAAAACCGTCCAGATCCGTGATGCCGGATGCCACGATATC
>JAFPWZ010000007.1 GCA_017412625.1 Methanomicrobium sp. | reverse complement strand
GTCTTCTTTGCCCTTATGGTGCTTCATACGTCATTTACGACGGGCGACATCGCCGATCCCATAGTGCAGGTGCAGAATTCCGAGGAACTCCGCGAGGTATTCCCGTATATAGATAATGCAAGCAAGATAGCCGTCTCGAACTATGTCCGCTGGCCTTTCGTCTGGTATTATCAGAGCGATTATCCCAAGAGGATCTCGTATTACGCGGATCCGGGCTATAACAAGAATATCGGTCCCGAAAATTACGATCTGATAATCGTCCACGACGGCGAAAATGTGGAAAGTATCGAGGGCTTTGAGAAGCATACCTACAAGAAGTGCTACTGGATTGATGTCAATAATCTGATTAAGAGCTACGGCAGACCGATTGATATCTTCAACGCGAATGACCGCAGTCTTCTCTTTGAGGACTTAAAGCGGATTATTCATTATTACTTCACAAGAGATACGAGTCTGGGAAGCATCAATATCGATGTCTTCGTGAAGAAAGACAGGGCATAATTATTTTTTTTATGAAAAGGTAAATTTCCAAATTGGCATTCTGCCGATAACCCGGACAGTAAACGATTATGCAGAAAACACTTCCATAAATTCCTTTTCACTATTTTTCATCTTTTCGACAAAATCAGTATAGTCAGACGCATCCACAGGGATTTTCAAACCGTGCTTAGTTATTCTTACATCTTCACGCGGCTGGACATTACCCTCATAAGTCGTACCGCGATTCATACGTAATGTCTGATCGCCTGAACCTTTTGCTTCTGGATACAGATAGTAGCCCATTGTTGAGTCAAATCTGAACATATATGCCAGCACCTGCAAATAGTCTTTATTACCTATATTCTCTATGGGCTTGTATTTGGAATCCGCGATTATTCTCGGGTTAGTTTCACGACTGATAAAATCAGGATATATAAGACCGGCAGATCTTTCAAACAGGCGCTGTGCGCCTTTGCCGCCTTTATTCATCGGATGATAAAATACATCGCCTATGAGAGAATTAACATATTCCTCCCACAGCCACGATCCGTCAAACAATATGCCATAGATCTGCTTATTTCCCGAACCTATATGGTGCTTTTGATGCCTGAGAATCAAAATACATAATCTTTGCAAAGCGAGGTATTCCCGATAATACGCATGTCGAATCGGATTCTTTTTATTCTGCTCAATTATCTTCTGCCTGTCATACGGCTCGTATTGCGGCGTGGCATCGATAACAAGTTTGACTTCGTCTTTTACGAGTCTGAGGATTTTATTTCCATAATGCTTGCTATTGATGAATTCTATGGTATGACGTATCAATTCAGTCAAACTGTTATCGTAAGAGAACTCCCGCCTGCTGTATGCAATATTTCCTATAAATGGAGTATTCTTTCTAATATGCCTTGAAATATCGATTGATCCCTTTACATTCCCATCATTATATAGATGATGTATATACTTCTTAAATAAGCCTTTGCGCATTGCCGCTTTGAGATACTGCGGAAACAAGAACAGCAGGAATTTGTACAGCCTGTCATCAAGATTGGCATCGGACACCAAATCTAGAATATTCGGAAATTCCACTACATTTTCTAAGAGATATTGAAAAAAATAATCTTCCCCATTGCCGCAAAAGCGTGATTCAATAATAAGTCGTTCATCTCCGTAACCAAGGAATCCCATTACATTGCCGGAACAATACTTATTATTTTCACTCCAGATTATCATCTGTTTCCGCGTTATGTCCTCTGCATCATTTAGAACTTCGGGGAAAACGAATATACCTTCACGTTCAAGTTGGTCTAATGTCTTGTCAGCAATCCTTTTAGTAAGGATTCCTATATCGGAAAAGGCATCTTTCTTCTGCTGAGAATTATCCTTTATCTTGAGTGTTTTCATTCAGATATCCTTGGCAGGCATTAAATAATATGCATCCGCAAACCTTTTCATAATCTCTTCTTCATTGTGCAGTCCCCGAATGTATTCCTGCAAAAGCGGTTCCAGATAATCAGTCCAAAGCTGGTCAAAATCAAGAGTCTTCAACTTAAGGAAATAAGACGCGCCGATCTGATAATTCACATTCAAATCCTCGACACTTGCAATTTCATCGTTAAGTGCAATCATTCTCCGTATAGCTTCCTCTTCCAAGTCCTTGTCTCCCAATGAAGATAACATCTCAAGATGCTCGTCAGCCTTAATTTCCACAAAGCGGAAGCGCCTGCGCATTGCAAAGTCAAACGTGTCCACGGAACGATCGATATCGTTCATGGTTCCGATAATATAGACATTTTCGGGAATGTAGAATTTATCACCGTCATCAGAATGCATATTTGAAAATTGAGTGGAAATTTCTCCGGCTCTGCCGCGATAACCCGGGTCAATTGCAAAGAAAAGTTCGCCGAATATTTTAGATATTTCACCGCGATTTATCTCATCAATGATGAAAATGTATTTTTTGAGATTATCATCATTTACTGTTACATTTGAGGTGGCATTCCTATGAGCATCATTTGCCAAAAATTCATTTATAGCATCATATATTGCCTTGTAATAAGAGTATTCCTGCAAGGCATTATTCTTATTAAAAAATTTAGTAATGTCCTTTATATAAATAAACTTTGTATCTGACTCCAACAGTTTTTCTATTTCATACCGCTTCAATTTCAGTACATTGCGTGGAGGGGCATTTTTTGGAATTTTTACATATATGTATCTATAATCCACTTTTTCAATAATGAACTCATTGCCATTTTTAATCTTAAATGTCTTTACGCCAGATTTAACGCTATTTAAAAATTTCTCCATAGCATCGTGAACGGAATTGTTCTTTCCAATTGTACCTTGGGATTTTTGATAATTTTCATAGCTCTTTATCGCACGTGCTACAAACTTTTTGAAAATGCCGTCCTGAAGTTCAAAACCCATAGACCCATCGGCGTTTATCTTCGGTCTTAAACCTTCAACAAAATCGGAGTAGTCATATCCCGGATGGAACTGCACAAATTCCATCTGCTCTTTCTGCTCATCGGTAAGACTCGTGTAATCATCGGTCTCTCCGTTACTGATTATGTCCGCAGCAATTTGCTTTGCGAGATATGACTTGCCCGTACCCGGAGCACCTCTGAAAATCAGATTTTTAGAGGATATTAGTGTGGCAGAATACGGATTTTTGTATTTACTGTCCTGTTGCATATGTAACTCCAAAGCAGATACCCCGTTCCAGCAACATAAGGGACTGGTATAACATCAAAAGACATCCGCTCTGATGATATATTCAGGGTGATAGATTATGTAATTTGCGGACTAAAGGAAATGTTTCAATATTTGTAAAATATTATCATACTCAAAAAAAGTTGTAAGAGAAAACAGGTTATCCTATAACCTCACTTCTGAATATAATCTTTAACTTTCGACATGATCTCGCTTAAGAGTCCGCCCTGCTGGTTATCGCCGTCGCCGGTATCGTCAGTATTGCCGTTATTGCCGCCGGTCATTGCGTGTATCATGTTGAGAACACTGTTGAAAGTACCTGCAATCTGATCTTTCATCGTATTCTCGATGAGGAAATTCTCATCCACGGGGACATACGACTTAAAGAGTAAGACTTCGGCGTCAAAACCGCCTTTTGCCGTTACATTGAAGGTGTCTTCGGTTGTCGCCGCAATTACGAGCGGAAGCATCTGAGTGTTCTTGAAACTGACGGGCACCGGAATCGAGGTGTTGCCGTTGGCATCAATCGTGAACTTATCGTCATGGACATTGCCGATATTGTAGGATTCTCCCTTATAGTTCCAGAACAGGTCGATATCCAGATTTGTTACCGTGGCGCCGACGGGGTTTTTGTTCTCGACAAGCACGTTGACCGTAAACGTGGTCTCCTGCAGAGTAATCTCGGACAAAGCGACGCTCTCAACGGTTACCGTCGGCGTGCTGAAGAACATGTCCTTGCAGAGAAATACTCCGACAATTGCACAGACGATTATCGCCGCGATAACGGCGACGGCAATCATATTCTGCTGCTTCTTTTTTGCTTCTTCATCGGTAGAAATTTGCATAATAATATCTCCGCAGGCAAAAATATTAACCTATCCGCACCTACTGCCCGTTCACCAGTTTCAGAAACTTTTTGTCGTTCATCTGCTCGTTCGTCACGTATTCGCCGTCGAGGAAGAGCGAATAGGTGGTCACCGGCGTCGGCGCATTGCGTGCGGCATCTTTGGAATCAAGCTTTATGGCCCTGAAAGCAATGCCGTTTTTCTTTGCGGTCTCCTCCAGCACAGGCACATACTTCGCGTTGAACGGACATTGTTCGGTATAATAGAGGACATAGCCGCTCTCATCGATATGCGGGTGCTTTGCGCAATCACGAAACTTCGGGACATTCGGTGCCGCGGTTGAGCCTTCGCCGTCCTTAAAGGGCAGATACCACAGTTGTATGCCGCTATCGGACTCGTCGCCGACGGCAAAACCCTTATGCTTAAGGTATTTCGGATCGGCAAGGAAGGGCTTTTTCTTAGCGGCGGAGAGGATGCAAAGCCCCTTCTTTCCCTTCTCTCTGCTGTCGCGGATGCACTCGCCGAGGAGATCGTTTGAGTATCCGTGCCCCTTGAACGAGCCCGAAACCCAGAGGCAGTCGATGTACATGTAACCCTCCGCGATTATCGGGACCCATGCGTTCTCCGCCGGGATGTATTCGATGAAGCACTTGCCACGCTCTGCGCTCTTTAAGAAGACGAGCCCGTCGGCGAATCTCTCCTTAAGCCATGCCTTCTTCGACGAAACCTGCACGTCCTTATTGTTGGAGATGGCACAGCAGATATGCTCGTCTTCGATATTTTCCTTTGTAACGCGAATATACTCCATTTTAAACACACTCAGTCCCGTCTCAGTCCGACTTCGCCTTTATCGGATGCCGAATAACGGTCTTCAGCTTCTCCGGCGCAACACGCCTTGCATCCGAGAGATAGATCTCATGGTGCCGCCTCGTCTCCGAGAGATCGTTAACGTATCCGTTCTCTTCCAGATACTTATCCATAAGGGCGACCGTGGCAGGCTCATCGTCGAAACTGCCGATGTGCATGCACTGCACGCAGAGTCCTTCGTCAATCGTGATGAACTCAACCTTTGAAAAGTCCTGTTTCTTCTTTTCGGTCGCTTCCCGCACGGCAAATGTGAAGTCCTCCTCCTTCACGAAATCTGGAAGTCTTATGACCGAGATCCACCGGAAGTTCTCCTTGTGCGCATAGTCGATGCCGCAGTTGACGCCGGTGCCGTTACCTGTGCCGCCAATCTCCGCTGCGCCGCCTTCCTGCCACCAGAAGCCCTCCAGCGGCGGCACGACATAATCGAAATAGCCCTCGATTTTGTGATTGCCCTTCTTACTCATCTTTATTGTGTAGGCAACGCCGTAGAGGAGTCCGATGGCCTCTTTATACTCGCCGTCTTCGGCATTGGGATCGCCGCGACCGCGAACGGCAATATAGTTCATGGGCGGGATTGTAACAATCGCCGGCTCTGCCTTCGGCATGTAGAACTCTTTGTATTCTTTCTTATAATCGAATGCCGCCATGTTTACTCACTCTTAACTCACTCTTTACTCACTCTTTACTCAATCTTTACTCAATCTTTACTCAATCTTTACTCAATCTTTACTCAATCTTTACTCAATCTTTACTCAATCTTTACTCAATCTTTACTCAATCTTTACTCAATCTTTATTAAACGAACCTATCTCAATCAGGTTGCCCTCGGGGTCTGCAATATAGCAGGTTCTCTGCCCCCACGGCTCGGTCGTCGGCGGCATTATGCCTTTCGCACCTGCCGCGGTCACATCCGCATAGGCTTTGTCTACCGCCGCATAGTTATCAACGCTCAAAGCAATCTCATAATGCCCGTTGATTCCTTTGCAATAGGAAAATTTACTGCCGGTAAGCTCTTCGAGATCGGTCTTCCGGTAAAGCAGAAAGAGTGTGCCGTCCTTTTCAAGAAAAACATTGGTGGTTTCATCGTCCTCGGTTATCCCGAAACCGAGAACATCCCTGTAAAAGCGAACCATGACCCCCATATCATCGACCATGATTCCGAATCCGTCCAGTTTCATATTCTCATTGTTTCGTGCCGCCGAAGAATAACACTGCCGCTATTTCTTCGACGGAAACGTCGGATTCTTCTCGAAGATCTCGGTCACGTCCTTCATAAGCTCGGGGATGGGAAGATGCTGCGGGCAGGCATCCGCACACTGACCGCACTCCGTGCAGTCCGAGGCTTTCCCGCGCAGTCTTGTCAGCGCAAGATAATAGAAATACTGGCTCGACGATGCCGAGGAACTCGTCGGACTGTCGCTCTTTGCGCTGTTGTAAAGCGCCATGTAATCGGCAACCGGAATATTGCAGGGACAGCCCTCTTCGCAGTATCTGCATGCCGTGCAGGGAACGGCGGTATTCTCGCGGATTATCTTTACGACTTTTTCGAGTATCGCAAGCTCCTCCGTGTTCAGCGGCTTTAAATCCGCAAACAGTGCCGTATTTTCCTCTACCTGACCGACCGTGTTCATACCCGAAAAGACGGTCTCGACACCCTCCAGTCCTGCCGCGAAACGAAGCCCCCACGAAGCGGGCGATGCCGCGGGGTTATATGACCGCATCAGATCCTCGGCTTCTTTGGGAATCCGCACAAGATTGCCGCCCTTAAGCGGCTCCATGACCAGAATCTTCACGCCGTGCCGTCTTGCCGTCCCGTAACATCTCTTCGACTGAATACCGAGATCTTCCCAGTCGATGTAATTTATCTGCAAAAGAACGAAATCCACGGGATGCTTTGTCAGAATTTCGTCCAAGACCTCCGGTGAATCGTGGAAAGAGAAACCTATTTCGCCGATTAGCCCCGCATCCTTCTTCGCCTTCAGAAATCCGAAAGCGTCGAACTCCTCGGCCTTACTGATGTTGGAGGCGTTGATATTGTGAAGCAGGTATCGGTCGAAGTATTCGACACCGCAGTTTTCGAGTTGCTCGGCAAATATCCTCTCGAGATCGTCGCGGGAATTGAAGAGATGCATGGGCATCTTCGTGGAAAGCTCAAACCTGCTCCTCTCATACCTCGAGGTAAGACAACGCCGCACGGCAGTCTCGGCATGAAAATCGTGATACGGATATGCGGTGTCAAAACGCATGTAATCCGCGTCCAGAAAGAGATCGACAAGGCGGCTTAAGAGATCGTAATCTATCGAAGCCACATCGTGCTTATCGAAGAGAGGAAGCCTCAGGGTTCCGAATCCGAGTTTTATACTTTTTTCCGTCATCTTTCCGTATATCGGTATATATCAGACAATACAATTGAACGCCGACAGCGTATTCAGCCCGTCACCCTCAGAACCAGTCGACCTCGAAGGTTGCCGCGACATCCTTGAGCCATTTCGTAATCTCGATATGCTGCGGGCAGGCATCCTCGCAGGCTCCGCATTCCACGCATTCCGAAGCCTTCGGATGCTTTTTGTTAAGGTTCTGATAATAGACCATCTGCGTCGAAAATCCGGGCGTGTTCGTGCGTTTCTCCGCGTTGTAAAGCGAGAAGTAGAGCGGAATCGGGATCTCATTGGGGCAGTCGTGCACACAGTACTGGCAGTTCGTGCACGGAATTACGACCGCCTTTCTGATAATTTCGGTCGCCTTCCCTACGATCTCAAGTTCAGCCGCATTCAGCGGCTTGAAATCCGTCATCGTCTTCAGATTGTCCTTCATCTGATCGAGATTCGACATTCCCGAAAGCACGGTCATGACATTCTCCTGCGACGCCGCGAAACGAAGCGCCCACGAAGCCGTTGAGGCATCTGGGTCATAATCCCTGAAGAGTTTTTCGGCATCCGCGGGGATGTTTACGAGGTTTCCGCCCTTGACAGGCTCCATCACGATAACGGGCTTGTTGTGCTTTTTGCAGACCTCAAGGCTCTTTTTCGATTGAATGCCGTCATCCTCCCAGTCGAGATAATTCAGTTGAATCTGAACGAACTCAACCTCGGGATGCCCGCTTAAAAAGGCGTCCAGAAACTCGGCATTGTCGTGGCAGGAGATGCCGATCTTCTTGATCTTTCCTTCAGCCTTCTTCTGCGCAATGAACTTCATGCTCTCGAGTTCCTTCTCGACGCCGGTGAAGAGCAGTCCCATATTGTGGAGCATGTAGTAGTCGAAGTATTCGACACCGCACTTTTTGAGCTGTTCGTCGAATATTTTTGCCTGCTCCTCCTTTGTGTGGATCATCATCATCGGCATCTTGGAGGTTATCGTAAAGCTGTCCCGCGGATAGCGGTCGACAAGCGCCTCCTTTAACGCCGTCTCGGACTTGAAATCGTTATACATGTAGGCGGTGTCAAAATAGGTGAAACCCGCCTGCATGAAGAGATCGACCATCTCTTTGAACTCGTCCGTGTCGATACTGCCCCAATCCTCGGGATTTTTAAGGGGCAGACGCATGCAGCCGAATCCGAAGATCTTCGGGTTTTTGACAAAGGATTGTGCCATTTCTCTGTCTCAGTCGTTTACGCCCGCGATCAGACTCCGCGTGCAAACTCTTTGATCTCGGCAAGCTTCTTCCCGGATTTGTTCTCGCTTCCGTGCGAGGTTATGATTCCGACATCCTTCATGCCGAGGTAGCCGATCATGTCCTTATACTGCGCAATTGCGCCGTCGTAGACATTCGGCGATTCCGAACTTAAAAGCAGGGCTGTCTTTTTGATGTTGTCCATCCTGCCCAGAGCATAGAATCTGTCGATTGTGCACTGGAGCTGTCCGCACATCGTGAAATAGTAAATCGGCGCTGCCAGAACGAGCATGTCGGCTTTTTTGAGTTCGGCGGTGACTTCAGCCATGTCGTCCTTCTGTGCGCAGACGCCGTTTCCTTTGGTGTGGCAGTATTCGCAGGCGATACATCCCGCAATCTTCATTCTGCCGACATTCATGACGGTAACAGCGTTTCCCGCAGATTCCGCGCCTTCTTTGAATGCCTCAACCATTGCCGCCGTGTTTCCGTTCTTACGGGGGCTTCCGTTTAAAACAAGTATATTCATTTAACACACCTCTGATTGCAACAGAACACTGTTAATTTAAACCAGATATCTTAGTCTTTGTCTGAAGATTTTATAAGATTTTTGCAGATAACATCCGCAAAAACCGGCGGCAAAAATTATCGGCAATAATTATCGGCAAAAATCAGCGGATGTCATTGAAGTATTTTGCGACTTCCTTAAGCTGCTTCGGAATATCTATACCCTGCGGGCAGGATTCGAGACATTCTCCGCAGTTAAGGCAGTTGGATGCCGCACCGCAGCCATTGGACTCTGCGCCGAGCATGGAATGGTAATAGAAGTTTGCCGTGTCGAAATCGTCGAAGAGGAACGAATTGTTGTAATACGTGAAGCAGGACGGGATATCGACGCCGTTGGGGCAGGGGAGGCAGTATCCGCAGTTTGAACAGCCTATCTTCATGCGTTTCCCGAGTTCACCGGCAACCTTACCTACGAGTTCCAGTTCCTTACAGGTCATGGACGATGCCGCGGTCTCGGAGGCGGTCTTCAGATTGGCTTCGACCTGCTCCATTGTGTTCATGCCCGAGAGGACGACCGTGACCTCGGGATGATTCAGGACCCATCTGTAGCCCCAGTCGGCAGGCGATCTTGAGGCATGGCTCTCTTTGAAGATACCGGCGATATCCGCGGGCATTCTGTCGGCAAGGTGACCGCCGCGGAGGGGCATCATGACGGAGACGCCGATACCCTTCTTTGCGGCATACTCCAGACCCTTCGAGCCCGCCTGAAACTTCTCGTCGAGGTAATTATACTGAATCTGACAAAGATCCCAGTCATACGAGTCGAGTATCTTCCTGAAGAGCTCAAAAGTTCCGTGGAACGAGAAGCCGACATGCCTGATTCTGCCGCGGCTCTTCTCCCTTGCCAGAAAGTCGAGGACGCCGAGATTGAAGAGCTTCTCCCAGCGCGATTCCGAGAGTGCAATCAGCATATAGTAATCAATTCTGTCCGTGCAGAGCCTTTTCAACTGCTCGTCGAGGATTTTTTCCATGTCTTCGGCCTTTTCGACATGCCAGGACGGGAGTTTTGTCGCCAGAAATACCCGGTCCCTGTATCCGCCCGCAAGAGCGCGTCCGAGAAAAGCCTCGCTTTCTCCGAAGTGATAGTCATATGCCGTGTCTATGTAATTAACGCCCGCATCTATCAGTTTATGAACTATCTCCGATGCGGATCCCTCATTTATGCTGCCGTCGGCGTTGAGCGGCAGACGCATTGCACCGAAACCGAGTGCGGAAAATTTGTCCCCCGTCTTGGGGTTGATTCTGTAAAGCATATCCGACTTCACCTTTTTATCCCGTTTCCTGTTATCCGTGTTCCTGTTGTATGTCAATGTGTGATTGGGCTGCAAAGATTTCTGCAAAATTTTTTGTCCAACACTAAACAAAAATTTCACGTGAATATGCCGCAGATATTCGGCATGATACGACAAATAAGTATGCATTCACAAAGTTAATTCGGCATAATAACCCGCAAAAAATCCGCCGAAGTTCAAACAAATCCGCTGAAAATTTTTAACAAAAATCATTACATATGGAATTAATATAATGTTTATCTGAGATTTCGGCACGGCGGACAGGCGGCGGCAGTAAAAAAGCCGGAGAAATCAGGGGGATATCTTAAATCATGGAGAAAACGGAGGAATGGCTCTGGCAGTGTTCGATACCGGACAATGCCGAACTTCAGGAGCATATACTGAAGACGGAGTCCACCGTGATCATCGGCGAAAAATGCCGCATAGATTACGGTCTTGACGGCTCGGAGATTATCGTCAGCGAATTCTGTCAGATTAACGGGAATATCCACGCCGAAGACGATCTCCGCATAGATAACTGGACCGTGGTCACGGGCGACGTCACAAGCGACGGCAACGCATACCTCGGAGAGGGCGTAAAGATTAACGGCAGGCTCCTTGTGGCAGGCGACCTCGACCTTGGCGACAATGTCGCAATCAGCGGCGGTTTCGAGGCAAAAGGCTGGATTTCCATCCGAAATCCCATGCCCGTAATCGCCTATATCATGCTCTACCTCGTTACCCTTCTCGGAATCGACAAGGAAGAGGACATAAACGCAATGTTCCAGAAGCTCTTCTCCGAAGACGAAGAAGAGGAGTCCCAGAAGATGCCGCTCATAATCCCCCCCAACTCCACGCTGAACATGGAGGTCTTCACTGTGCCGACCGCGATGAAGATAGGCAGCGGCTGCCGCCTTCACGGAAACATCCGCGCCTTTTCGGCGACCGTCGGTGATAAAAACACGATATTCGGCAGTGTTTCCGCGGACAAGGACATCATGGTCGGAGAGTCCACGGTCATCCACGGCGCCGTCAACTCCTCGGACGGTGTCGTTGCCGTAGCAAGAAAAGCCCATATTCTGGGCGATCTCCGCTGCGAAAGCCTTATGCTCGATGAAGAGGCAAGACTTGACGGCACAATCAAGGCGCCCGGCGGCGTCAAGATACTGCGCGGAGACGCCAAAAATAAAAAATGAAAATGAAAATGAAAATAAAAATGGAATAAAATCCGACAAATATTTTTGAGATTGACCGAGATATTGATTTTTAAGACCGCTGATTTAAACGTTGATTAAAGATATCAGGATTCGGAGTGCAATATGACCCTTGCGGAGATTTTCGAGATTAACGACCCCATCTGTATAGAACCTGCCATCATGGACTGCGCCGATTCGGAATACACGCGGTTCCTGCTCGACGGCGATTACAGCGCCGCAAAACTGCTGGTTGACGAGAACGAAGACCCGATAGCGGCGGCGTTCCTTGAGGAAGGCGGCTGGACCGTGACCTCGTTCGTATTCAGACCCTTCTCATTTGAGGTTCTGGAGAGGGTAGAGGCGCTCGACGGCGATATCTATCAGGAAGAGCGCTCGAATTATCTCGCGGCACTCCGCGAATACTACTGCAACGAGATACTTAAGGAATTTCCCGACGTGATCGAGGACAACCGCGAAGGCCGTTACGAGATGATAGAGGGTCTTTTCGACTCGCTCAATCTGATACCGGAGACGGACGGAAACGGCGCCGGAGACAGCACTGCAAAGCCTACGGCGATTGACTTCTGCTGCGGTTCGGGTGTTGCCACCTCGGTCCTTCGCGATCTCGGTTACGAAACGCTCTCGTTCGACTACGATGCCGCGCTTATATCCTGCGGCATTCAGCGAAAGAGACTCGAACCGTCCCGTGCCATGTGCCTTGACGGCACGAGAGCCTCGGATTTCTGCCCGAAATGCAATCTGGGAATAGGTCTGATGCTCGGCGATATCACGAATTTCAACGCCGATATGTGGGAGGATATCATATACGAACTCTTTGAACTCTCGGAAAAGACCGTGATATCAACCGCAACCAAACCCGAGATAGAGAGGGTTGCGGGCTGGTGCAGTGATGCGGGACGCAGATACAGGATAATCGGGAATGACCGCGACCCCATCTACGATGCATGGGTCTGCGTAAGCGAAGAATAAGCCGTGAAAAACAGCCCGACTGCACAATAAATCTGAAAAAACAAAATTTGAAAAAAAGATAATTCTTAGATTCTTCTTATTTTATCTGCGCTTATATTATCTGTGCTTATTTTATCTGCGGTCGTTCTTCCTTGCCGGCTCGAACGATATCTCATATCCGCGTATTGTGCTCTCGTTCATGATTCTGTGAACGTCGACGGCGAGATCCATGGGAATCTCGACAAATGAGAAGTCGTTTAAGATACTGATTGCGCCTATGTTCTTACCCGCGATATGTGCCTCGCCAGCGATGGCGCCGACGATATCCTTGGGCTTTACGCCCTGGGATTTGCCGACATTGATGAAGAATCTGACCATGCCGGGTTCCGCACCCGTATCCTCGAACTCGCGGCGAAGGTTGCGGTTTCTGCCGGCATCGTGCCTGCGGTCGCCTCTCTCCCGTCTCTCATCTCTGCCGAATCTCTCGGATCTTTCCGATCTATCATCGCGGTCAAAGCGGTTTTTGCCGTTTTTGCGCCTTGAATCGTGACCGTAATCGTCGGAATCGCCGGCGTAATCGTATGATGCGGATGTCTGCACCGCGGATGCCGACGCCGGCATCGAACCGCCGTTTCTTCCGTCGCCTTCGACCTGGACCTTTATGAGCGCCGCGGCAATATCCGTCAGGGCGAAATCTTCGTCCATGAGCTTCTCGACCGGCGCTATGTATGCCGTCAGATCGCTGTCGCGCATCACGCAGCGCAGTTTATCGAGGAATCTGTCAATGCGGCAGTTCTCGACGTCTTTTATGCTCGGCGGCGGCACGCGTCTGATCTTTGCCTTAGCAAGCTTCTGGATCATGCGGAGTTTTGCGGTCTCACGCGGACCGACAAAGGTGTATGCACGTCCCGTTTTGCCCGCACGTCCCGTACGTCCGATTCTGTGAATGTAATACTCGGCATCCTGCGGAACGTCGTAGTTGTAGACCGTGTCGATATCGTCGACATCTATGCCCCTTGCCGCAACATCGGTTGCAATGAGCATATCGAGAGAACCCGACCTGAATTTGTTCATGACGCGGTCGCGTGAGGACTGGTTCATGTCGCCGTGAAGTCCCTCGGCGAAATAACCGCGGGAATGAAGCAGGGACGAGATCTCGTCGACACGCTTCTTGGTATTACAGAAGATCATCGAAAGACCGCCGTTTATGTCGATAAGGCGGCAGAGAATGTCCAGTTTGTCCTTTTCGCGTGCCTCGATATAGAGCTGTTCAATCGAGGGCACGGTAAGCACGGTCGGAGTGAGTGCCAGAAACTCGGGATCGGTCTGGAACTCCTTCGAGATTCTGAGAATGGGCTTTGGCATCGTCGCCGAGAAAAGAATGGTCTGGCGCTCATCGGGGGCATACTCCAGAATCTCCTCGAGATCTTCCTTGAATCCCATATCGAGCATCTGATCGGCTTCGTCGAGGACGATTGTGCTGATATTGTTCAGCGTCAGCGTCCGCCTCTTAAGGTGATCCATCACCCTTCCCGGAGTGCCGACAACGATGTGAATGCCGCGCTTAAGTGCCGAAATCTGCCTCTCTATGTCCTGTCCGCCGTAAATGGGAAGGACTCTTATGTCGTCGCGGTATTTCAGGAGCCTGTTGAACTCTTCGGCAATCTGAATCGTAAGTTCGCGTGTCGGCGAGAGGACCATTGCCTGAACATGGCGCTCATCCGCGTTTATCTTCTCAATTACCGGAATCGCAAATGCCGCAGTCTTTCCGGTTCCCGTCTGAGCCTGACCTGTTACGTCACGCCCCTGCATGATTAACGGAATCGCAAGCTGCTGAATCGGGGTAGGCTCCTCAAAGCCCATGTCTTCAACAGCCCTGATTATTTCATCCGAAATATTCAGCTCGGTGAATTTCAAAAATGTATCCATTTACTTATTATACGTCGTCCGAACTATAAGACAGTTGGCAAAGGAGAAAAGAATGGCGCATTGTTTTTCAATCGGCGAAAGGGTGCGGGAATTGAGAGTGCCTGCGTGCAGTCCCGCGTACAGGCACACGGACAAAGAAGGGGCGACCGAAAACAAACCGTAAATCAGCCGTATTTTCATGCAGGAATATCGGAAACCCCGCTCATTTTATGCGCCGCATTATGCGGGCGTATGCGGGAGCGTTCGCAAAAACCGTGCCGTTTCGGGAATATTCCGTAACCGCTCACAAATGGCGATGCGGCTCTTTTTTCATACCCGCGCCCGTCACGTTATCACGGAAAAAATCACGGGCAACCCCCGTACAATCCCATTCAATCCCGCGCAATCCCATCTATCGAAATAACTATACTGTCATAAGAAAAAATAATGAGAATAATTTGAGCATTATTAAGATGAATCAATTCAAGGAATGAAACAATGAAAGTTATTTACAGCGACGGCAAAACCGGAGAATGTCCCAAAGAGGATGAACTGCATGTAATACGTCATACTGCGGCACATATTCTTGCACAGGCAGTAAAGCGCTTATATCCGACGGCGTCTTTTGCATACGGACCCGCGACAGAGAAAGGATTCTACTACGACATTGACTTGGGCGACGCAAAACTTTCAGAGACAGACCTTGAAACGATAGAAAAAGAGATGCGCAAAGTAATCAAGGAGAATCTTCAGATTAAGCCTTTCATACTTCCGCGCGAAGAAGCCCTTAAACTGATGAAAGAGCGCAACGAGCCGTATAAGGTTGAGCATATCGCCGATCTTGCCGAGAACGAGCCCATCAGTTTCTATCAGCAGGGCGAATACATCGATATGTGCACCGGTCCGCATCTTACCTATACGGGCACACTCAAGGCGTTCAAGCTCACCTATATCTCGGGTGCATACTGGAAGAACGACTGTAAAAACAAGATGCTCACGAGGATAAACGGTACTGCGTTTGCGACCGCAAAAGAACTCGATGACTTCATAAAACTTCAGGAGGAAGCCGAAAGACGCGACCACAGGAAGATAGGCAAGGACATGCAGCTCTTCATGTTCTCCGACGAAGGTCCGGGTTTCCCGTTCTTCCTCCCCAACGGCATGACCATAAAGAACTCGCTCCTCGAATACTGGCGCGAGATTCACCGCAATAACGGATATCAGGAGATTTCAACGCCGCTTATAATGAACCGCCGCCTCTGGGAGACCAGCGGTCACTGGGATCACTATAAGGACAATATGTATGCGACCGAGATCGATGACGAGCCGTACTGTATCAAGCCCATGAACTGCCCGGGCGCGGTTATGACATATGCCACACAGCCGCACAGCTACCGTGAGCTTCCGATTCGCCTTGCCGAGATAGGTACGGTGCACCGCCACGAACTCCGCGGAACTCTCCACGGTCTCTTCCGTGTCCGCTGTTTCACTCAGGATGATGCCCATCTCTTCATGAGAAAGGACCAGATTGCCGAGACGATTACCGATGTCGTGAGAATCATCAACGAAGTCTACACGAAGTTCGGTTTCGAATACTTCCTTGAGCTTTCTACCCGCCCCGAGAACAGCATGGGAAGCGATGAGGACTGGGAAGCGGCGACGAACGGTCTTAAGGATGCTTTGAACAAGATGAATCTGCCCTATACGATTAATGAGGGCGACGGCGCTTTCTACGGTCCGAAGATCGATTTCCACCTGAAAGACTGTATCGGACGCACATGGCAGTGCGGTACGATTCAGCTCGATTTCCAGATGCCGCTCAACTTCGGTCTGACCTATGTCGACGAGAACGATGAGAGACAGCACCCGATCATGATCCACCGCGTCTGCTTCGGTTCAATCGAGCGCTTTATCGGTATTCTCACCGAGCATTATGCGGGTAAGTTCCCCGTCTGGCTGGCGCCGGTTCAGGCGAAGGTGCTTCTGGTCTCCAAGAAGAGCGAGGAGTATGCGGGATACATCTACAAGATGCTCAAGGACGCCAAAGTCCGCTGCGAACTCGACAACCGCAACGAAAAGATTGGATATATGATAAGACAGGCGCAGTACACCGAGCGTGTGCCCTACATGATTATCATCGGCGAGAAAGAGCTTGAAAATCAGAATATCTCCATACGCACCCGCGACAGCAAGACGGTTACTATGACTCCCGAGGAATTCCTCGAGAAGATCACGACCGAGATACGGGACAGGGTCTGAAGAAAACAAATTTTCCCTTTTTTATTGCTTTTTTATTGTAAATTCCATTAATACGTATCAATTAAATTACAGCATAATTTTGAATTTTAATTTTTTATGGCATTTTTTTCTGAAAAAAAGATATATTTGTTTTTTTACTTTGAGGAGTGTTATCTGATGAACGCACTGCGTCCCGCATACTTTGCGGATGCGCCCATCTCTTCTTCGATTCTCAGGAGCTGGTTGTATTTCTCGACACGCTCGCCGCGTGCGGGTGCGCCGGTCTTTATCTGTCCCGTGCCCATCGCAACCGACATGTCGGCAATGAAGGAATCGACGGTCTCGCCGCTTCTGTGGGAGATCATTGCGCCCCAGTTGTTCTTCTGCGCAAGGCGGATGGCATCGACGGTCTCGCTCACGCTTCCGATCTGATTCAGCTTGATAAGAACGGCATTCGCGACACCCTTCTCTATACCCAGTTCCATCCTCTTTACATTCGTCACAAAGAGGTCGTCGCCGACAAGCTGCACCTTTGAGCCGATGGCGTCGGTGAGCTTCTTCCAGCCCTCCCAGTCGTCCTCGGCAAGTCCGTCTTCGATGGAGACAATCGGATACTTCGCGCAGAGTCCCTTATAGAACTCCACCATCTCGTCCGAAGTCAGTTTTCTGCCCTCGGTTCTGAGGTTATAGACGCCGTCCTCGTAGATCTCGCTGGACGCGGGGTCGAGGACAATGCCGATATCCTTTCCGGGTTCGTAGCCCGCCCTCTTTATTGCCTCGACTATGAGCTTTAACGGCTCCTCGTTCGAAGGAACCTGCGGAGCAAATCCGCCTTCGTCGCCGACGCCGGTGGAGTGTCCCTTCTCTTTCAGCAGCGCTTTCAGCGCCTGATAGACCTCGGCACCCCATCTGAGAGCCTCGCGGAAACTCGGAGCGCCGTAAGGGGCAATCATGAACTCCTGAAGATCCGCACCCTGCCAGTTGGCGTGTGCACCGCCGTTCATGATGTTCATGCACGGCACGGGAAGCGTCGGCTGTGCGCCGGAGAACTCGCAGAGATATTTCCAGAGCGGCAGTCCCTTAGCCTGCGCCGCACTGCGTGCAACCGCCATCGAGACGGTGAGAATCGCATTTGCGCCGAGCTTACCCTTGTTTTCCGTGCCGTCGGCGGCGATCATCGCGGCATCGATATCTCTCTGCTTCAGTGCGTCCATGCCGGCGATCTTCTTCGCAATCTCGTTGTTGACGCCGGAAACCGCTTTCGTAACGCCTTTTCCGCCGAAACGCTTTTTGTCGCCGTCGCGGAGCTCAACTGCCTCATGAACGCCGGTGGACGCCCCCGACGGACATGCCGCTCTTCCGAATGCCCCCGATGAGAGATATACGTCAGCCTCTACAGTCGGATTTCCTCTCGAATCGAGGATCTCTCTTCCGATTATCTTCGTTATTGATGTATTCATGGAAAAACCGTCCTTTAAATTACCGATATATGATTTACTCAGTTACTCTGATACCCTCTATTATTGAACAGGTATAACAAAAAAACTTGCCACTTTCACAAGGTATTATATAAGGCAGGATTAATGAATTTTTTATGAACATATCATCTGAGAGCGGAAAGAAAATAAGCGGAATAATGCTTCTTCTTTCCGCCGCAGTCTTACTGAGCGCCGCCGTATCCCCCGTGGCGGCAGCCGATCAGAAATACATAGTAATGTATATCGTCGGCTCGGACCTTGAGAGTTCCAGCTATGCGGCAACAGATAACCTCAACGACCTTCTTACGAACTGGAAAGATACACAGGGCGACTTACTTGTCTTCTACGGCGGATCCAACAAGATCGGCTGGAGGGATTCCATAGCCGTGGCAAACATGCAGAATATCGCGGTCGACATTGTCGACGGAGAAATCGGTACGGATGACGGCTACAGCGAAACAAAGAATGTACTTTTCAGAATAAACAAAGAGATCTCAAGTGCCGACGCTCTGACCGAGTGTCTGCGCTATGCGGACAAATACGCCGCCGATAACGGTCTTACCGAAGCCGACCGCTACATAATATTCTGGGATCACGGCGGAGGATACTCGGGATTCGGCATCGACGAGAACACCGGCAAAGAATTGGAGATAAAAGATATCTCCGATGCCTTTGCCGCGTCGGGAACACGCCCCTACAATATTCTGGCTTTCGATGCCTGCCTCATGGGGTCAATCGAGGTTGCCGATAAACTGAGTCCGCATGCAAACTACATGGTGGCATCCGAGGAACTTGTCGCTGGAATGGGATATGACTATGCGGCAATCGGACGCGCACTGAATATCAAACCCTCCATAACGGACGAAGAGATGGGCAGGATAATCTCCGATGCCTATGTGAAACAGGACGATTATCAGATGACAATGTCTCTGGTGCGTATGCAGAAGACAAAAGATCTCGTATCCGCGATTGAAAATCTGGGCAGGGAGTTATACGCCGTTGTCGACGACTACGAGTCGCTTCAGGCAATCGGATATATCTACACCAATACGCAGGGCTTCGGCACGTACAACGCCGACCCCTCCGAGATTATCGCGATGGACGTATACGAATTTGCAAAAATGCTGACGGAATACAGCGACGGCAGTCTTAAGGATGCGGCGCAGAACGTAATCTCGGCAGTCGACGGATTCGTGGTTTACGCCACGGATGACGGGTATTTCTCATCGGCAAAAGGTGTTTCCGTTGCGATACCTTCCGAAGGATTTTCCGATCTTCCAAGAAACTGGATCGACCTCGGCGGCTCAAACTGGTATTCGTACATGAACAAATACTATACTCTCGCAGGAACCGACAGCGTGCCCCACGCCGCCTATACAGACGATGATTCCGGTGATTATTATGACTCGGATTCCGGGGATTATGCTGAATATGATGATTATTATGACGATTATTATGACTCACGTGCAGCCGGTTCAAAGAGTGTCACGTTTACCGACACTTACGGATCGTATGATGCGGTCTGCGATTACATCTACCTTGACGGCGACAAATACATAAGAATCGGTCAGGTGCCGCTCGAAGAGAAGATGAAGAATCAGACCGACGGCAAATACAGCGATGTCTGGACATCGGTTCCCAGCGGCACATACTCGATACCGGAATGGGACTGCAGATGGTTTGTTCTTCAGTCCGAAGGCAATGCACCGATAACGATCAGCATGGAATACGGAGGTACCTACACGGACGATGACAACAAGCCCGTGTATATGTATTACATCTTCGGCAACCTCACACGCGTCGTTAAGGGAAGTCCCGTCACAAAGCCGTCATACATTACGGTAATCACGGATCCTTCGACTATGAAAGTAAAGGACATCTCGGTCAGTTCCATCGAGAACAATGGCGGCAAATTCGATTACTGGGGTAACGGCAGTATCCTGAAAGGCGACGTTTTCACCCCCAAAATCACGGTCTATGACCCGATGACGAACAGTGTCAGCGAAATCATCTCCGATAAGTCATATACCTTCGGCGATAATCCCCTCAATGCCCTGACTGTGGTCAAACTGGACGCCGATAAATGTACCTGGCTTACCGAGGTTATCTACTGGATGAAAGGTCAGTCATACTTCTTTGAGTCGGAAGGCGTCTCATCCGCGGCAAATGCCACGAATGCCCGGACAACCCAGACAGCCACTCCCAAACCGACAACGTCGCCGATGATGCCGATTCTCTCCGTAATCGCATCTGTCGGTGCGATGGCGTATGTCGTGCATAAAAAATACTGAAATCCGTCGGTCAAAGACATAATGACAAATATAGAATAAAAACAAAATTTTCTTTTTTTTTTTCGTTTATTTTTTCGTTTATACTTCGCAGCAATTTCAAAACTTATTCGCAATTTCGCGTATGCTGAATGTCGGGCTTTTCGTTCCGACAAAAAACGAGATTATTTGTAATTACAGTCCGAAATAATATTGTGAAAATTGCAGTACTTGGCGGCGGTCTTACCGGAATTGCGCTTGCAAACACCCTTACCCTCAGGGGACATGACGTAACCGTCCTCGAAAAAGAGGCATATACCGGCGGGCTTTGTCGCTCTCAGACCAAAGACGGATTTACTTTTGATATCGGCGGTTCGCATATCATCTTCAGCCGCGACAAAGAGGTCAACGACTTTCTCTGCGACGTTCTTGCGGAGAATAAGGATAAAAGAAAGCGAAACACAAAGATCTTTTTTAAGGGGGCACATGTCAAATATCCCTTCGAGAACGGATTGCACGACCTTCCCCCCGAAGACAGATTCTTCTGCATAAACGAGTTCGTAAAGAACCTGATTGCGCTCGAAAAAGGCGAGCTCAAAAAACCGGAAAACTTCAGGGAATGGATATATTACACATTCGGCAAAGGAATCGCCGAATCATACATGGTTCCCTACAACGAGAAGATCTGGAACTATAAGACCGAAGATATGTCGCTTCACTGGGTTGACGGCAGAATCCCGCGTCCGCCGGTGGAGGACATCATCAAATCCGCTATCGGCATCGAGACCGAAGGATACACGCACCAGTCCGTCTTCACCTACCCGATTCACGGCGGAATCGAGGCAATGGTCAATGCCCTCAAAGAGCCCGTAAAGGATAAGATAATCACTGACTGCGAGGTTACTGGTGTCATCCGCGGCAACGGCGCAGGCAAAGGCGGCAACGGTGACAACGCCGGTTTCGTCGTAAAAACATCGAAAGGCGATTTTGTCTGCGACAAGGTAATCTCCACACTGCCGCCGACCGTCCTTCTCTCATGCCTTAAAAACGGCGGTGCGGTCGCTCCCGGGGAAGCGGTCGCCGCCTGCGAAGATCTGAGATACAACTCGATTGCCTGCATCGGTATCGGCGTTAAAGGCGGCGTCGGCGACATCTCGTGGATGTATATCCCGCAGCTCGATATCGGCGCATTCAACCGCATCTCATTCCCGTCGAACTTCTCGACCGCGGTCGCGCCGGAAGGGTGCTCATCCGTCCTTGCCGAGATTACCTACAATGACGGCGACAAAATCTCGAAGATGAGCGACGAAGAGCTTGTCGATGAGGTCGTCCGCGGACTCATAAAGATGAATGTCGTCAAATCGCGTGACGATGTCGTCTTCAGCTCGGTCCACCGCTACGAGTATGCATACGTCGTCTACGACCTCGCATATCTGAAGAACGTCAGGATCATGAAAGAATATTTCGAGTCGCAGGGCATAGACCTCGTCGGCAGATTCTCGGAGTTCGAGTATCTCAATATGGACGGCTGCATAAGGCATGTCCTGGATTATGCCGCAAATATCGGGAACGCGAAGAAATAAAGAGTTAAGCGGACAATTCAGGATTGGGACGATTAAGGCAGGTTACCCGCGATGGACATAATTTCGGCAGTATTGATTATCATAGGTCTTGCGGCATTCGAGACCGTTGCAAGCATAGACAATGCCATCATCAACGCCGATATCCTCTCGACAATGCGGGCACGGGCACGCCGCTGGTTCCTGACATGGGGTATCATTATCGCCGTCTTCGTCATCCGCGGTCTGCTGCCGTGGCTGATTATCTGGTTTTCAACCCCGTCCCTCGGACCGATAGGGGCGATAACCGTCACGTTTTCGGGCGATCCCGCAGCTTCCGCGGCAATCGAGCACAGCGCCCCGTATCTTCTGCTTGCGGGAGGAATATTCCTCGTTTATCTCTTCCTCCACTGGATTATGGCGGAGGAAAAGAACTGCATTGTCCCCGGCGAACTTTCGATGTCAAAGCATGCGCCGTGGTTCTACGCGGTCGCGGGCATTGTCCTCTTCGCGGTCGTCTTCAATGCCGTCAGCGTCGACCCCTACCTATGTCTTGCGGCGGCGGGCGGCTCGGCACTCTTCTTCATAATGCAGGGATTCAGACTTTTCGCCGATTCGAAATCCGCGGAACTGAGTCAGACCTGCAATATCGCGGAAGACCGCACCGATGCCGGCGGACTCCACAAAGCCGATATCAGCAAACTCATGCTTCTTGAGGTCATAGACGCCACGTTCTCGATTGACGGCGTAATCGGCGCATTCGCATTTACGATCTCCGTTCCGCTCATCCTCATCGGAAACGGTCTGGGTGCGGTCTTGGTAAGAGAGCTTACGGTCAGAAATATCGAGAATATCAAGAAATACGCTTACCTTAAGAACGGCGCCATGTATTCGATATTCATACTCGGCATTATCATGTGCGCCGAAGGTTTCGGAGTTGAAATTCCGACACTCGTAGCGCCTCTCTGCACCATTACAATAGTTGCCGTATTCTTCTACCTTTCGATAAGAAGAATAAAGAAAGGCATTGCGGATGAGTGCTGAAACCTTACATTTTTTTATTTGCAAAATCGTATGCAAAATTTTGCCGTGCCCGAAGCAGATGTGGAAAGCTGTCGTAAGCTGTGGAAAGCAGAGTAAATGGAAATATTGCTTCGGGCAGGGCAAAACGGGCAAAAATTGCCGAAAAACATTTTTAAATGTCCTCTCGGATATTGCCGTAGATATTGCCTGCGGGGACATATAAGTCGGCATCGTTTCCGTCAAGGGCATTTTCCGGATTGTATCATGGATATGAAAATCAATCTTCAGTTATTTTTCATCGCAATTGTAGGGTCTTTGTTTCAGTTCTGTTTTTGGTTTGCGTTTGGTTCTGTCTTTAGTTTGCGTTTCGGTTTTTGTTTGGTTTTAGCATGGGTCTTTGCATAATACTTTAAGGCGGTATCCTTCCGGCATTCGGATAATCGCGAACAGAAAAAACGCCCTCGTCTTCTGCCGTGACAAAAGATTCGGGCAGTTCCTTACTGTTCTCGGTCTGCCGATCTCCTAATTTCTTCGTCGGGATACCGCGTTATCTCAGTATGGTATGATCAGTTCTTTTTCAGGCGATTAGCCTTGCGGATATGTTCTGTCTTTGTCGTGTTTGTTGTTTGGATTAATTTGTGTTTGCGTGTGTGTTTCTGATTTTCGATGTGTGTTCTTTCCGGATCTTTTCAACTGTTTTTCAGCCGTTACGGCGCAATTTTAACTTCGGTCTTTGCGAATGTCTTGCCGGATTTATCGGCGAATTCAAGCCAGAATGTCTTTCCGATATTATCAGGATCATCAAATTTATAGACTCTGCCTGCACCGGGTTGCATTAATTCATTGGTATGATATGGAGGCTCAATATACGCATTGTCTCCTGGCGCAAAACTCTTTACTCCGCTCATACCTCCATTAGTGAGCCATGCTCCTTCTTTGGTAGATGAATTAAATGAAGTGCCGACCGTTGAACCACGCTTACAGACAATTGTTGATGCATTCAGTGTCCAAGCCATATGAGAGGCATCACCGAATGTGTCTGAGAGTCGTGCTATAACAACCGTATCAATTGTTCCTATGGTATCTCCGCCCTGATGACTGATGGCAAGACCGTCGGTCTGGCTGTATGTGGCTTTAAGCGATACCTGAGGTGCTTTACTTGTTGATTCGGTAAGTCCGCCTGCAAACGCACTGACAACTGCCGCAACAATGATGGTCACAACAAGCATGAGCATTACACCGACAACGGGTGAGACAGCCTCATTGTTGAGTCCGTTCTTTTTGTTCTTAACTGATAATCTCTTCATGATTTTATCCCTCCACGGCAACATCCTTTTCAAATATTACGGTACCTGTCGGAATGTGCGTCAGTTTTACATTTACCTTATCTCCCGGTATCAGATGATACCAATCTTTTCCGAGAATTGCCTGCACACCATCAGTATCCCTGGCAAATTTAAATGAAGTGCCATCTGTGTATTCATACCGTGTATTTGGATTCACTCCATACCCTCCACCACTGCTTGAGTATCCGTACGGTGAATTGTGAAGCGTTGTTCCAGGAATCAGTGTATAGTTTCCGTAATACTGATCAACTAAATAATCTCCAGAAGATACCCAGTTGATATGGGCACCGAATCCCAACGGAGACTGGTATGTTTTAGTTCCCGCAGTGTAATTGGTGTTGGTTAAAGGACCTGCAGGTCCCGTAATCACTTCACCGCCGGAAGTTCCGTCTGAAGCTTTCCATGACGTGGTTATCTTTACCTCCTTTGTCGAAATCGGCTCGCTGACTCCCAGTACGGTAATCGTAAAGCCGCTACCGCCCCATGAACCGTCGTTTACAATTTTGCAGTCAAATGTTCCCGTAGGAGCTTTCTGCTGGTTGCTTGCCATTCCCCCCGCAAATGCGCTGACAACGGCCGCGATGATAATGGTCACCACAAGCATAAGCATTACTCCAACCACAGGAGATACTGCTTCGGTGTTCTTTCGCATGTTTTCTTTCATTATACTAAATACCTCAAAACTCCACAAAACCGGCGCACAAAAAACAACATACTTTTTGATATTTCAGGCACATCAAAAACATACGAATATTTTTTGTGTAACAGTTAATATGAAGTAACAATAACTTATGTCATCCATAGTAATTAAAATTTTACTTTTCGTAACACTGAAAAGAGTTGATCGGATGTTGGAATGTTGTCGGCAATCCGAAAATTAAACCGCATTAAAACAGGCATTTTCCTAAACAAACGCCGATATGAATAATTTCAAAAGTAATATATAACAGTTTACATTCGGAGGAACGCCGAAGACATAGGTCATACCTCGAGGAATACGCGCATAACCTGCAAACATCACAGCCGCAGACAACAACCTAATCATGAATGCGCATTATCGATTTGAGTCTGAAAAAAAAGGCAATATCCTTCATCGCATTTATGCAACCGGCGGACGGATAAAAAACGCCCCCCTCTCCTGCCGCATGACAGGAGCCGGGCAGTATTATCCGTCGTCGCCGGTCACATGAACTTCTTTAACAGGATCAAGAACTTATGTCCGGGTTACTTATGACCGGTTAATAATGACCATCTTATTATGACCACGCAATTATGACCATGAACTTACGGTCATGCACTTATGACCGTATAACTTATGTCAGAGTAATCCGATCCACAACTTTAGGCTTTATCATGGTGCAATTATAACTCTGGTCCTTGCAAACGTCGTTCCGGAAGTATCGCTGAACTCCAGCAGAAATTCCTTTCCGACATTGGCTTTATTATCGAATGAATACTTATTATCGGATTTCAATCCGTTCTGAAGATATTCCCCCGTATTTTGCTTATCCTTATCAGGCACGACATATGCCGTGTCGCCTGCCGCGAAACTCACCACTCCCGCAGAACCGGTTTTCGTGAGCCACGGAACCGTTTTTGTAAGTTCACCGCGTTTATTGACGATGTTGCACGGATCAATCTTCCATGACATATGCGTTACATCGCCGAAAGAATTTGAGAGACGGACAAGAACGACCGTATCCAAAGTTCCTATTACATCTCCCCCCATGTGCGTAACGGCAAGACCCTCGGTCTGGCTGTAAGTGGCTTTGATTGCAACATTGGATGCTTTGTTTCCCGCATCGGGAAGTCCGCCGACAAAGCCGCTGACCAGTGCGGCGAGAATGAGCGTCACCGAAAGCATGAGCATTACACCGACAACCGGCGATGCCGCTTCGGTCCCGATATCGAACCCGCTCTTTTCAGCGGCTACGGATACTCTCTTCATGATTCATGCCTCCACCGTGACATCCTTCTCAAACAGCAGCGTACCCGTAGGTACATGCGTCAGTTTGACATTGACCCTGTCGCCGGGTCTCAACTTGTTCCAGTCATGTCCGAGAACGGCACGCATCGGATCCTTATATCCGCCGCTGCTGTAATGACCCGTATGATAGTATTCATAACGTGTCTCGGGAGTCACACCGTATCCGCCAACCGTGGTATTCTTACCG
>JAFPWZ010000064.1 GCA_017412625.1 Methanomicrobium sp. | reverse complement strand
GCCTAACTGAGCTATAGGCCCGAATTCACACTGATTTAGGTGTAAAAATACATTATCATGTTGTTATTGCTGATAATTAAACATATCCAAATATAAGTGCGAGGAGAGGGAGTCGAACCCGCGAACCACTAAGGACCCGATCTTGAGTCGGGCGCCGTTGACCACTTGGCTATCCTCGCATAAGAAAATCAGTTGTCGGAGTAATATTTGCGGTACGTAAATTTAAAGAGTGGCATTCTTTGAGGCATTAGGCATTCGTTTTCTGCGGCATATACGGTCTGACCGATTACGCATATGTCCTGTTCGCACAGACGCACAGACCTCGCCTCATGACGCCGTGTCACATGAAACTAGAGAGATCCAGCTGTTCCTGCGGCGGCTCGCCGAAGGTAGACTTGATGAAGAGATTGAGCACCTCGACCCTCTGCCTCGTATACTCCGAGATATCATACTCCTCGCACATGCGGATGGAAGGCTCAAGATACTTCTTGATTGAACCCTCGTAGATTGTCGCATTCAGCGAATTGCCGCATACCGTGCACTTTCCGGCAAGCGGCATCCTGCGGTATTTCGCACCGCATTTGGTGCAGCGCAGTTTCTGCTTGGAGAACGAATTGAGATTACCCATAATATCGCGCAGGAAATGCGTCTTTAAGATTCTCTCGGCGAGATCGCTCTCATCGACGGCGCGAATGATCCTTCCGAGTTCAAGCTGCGCATCCAGCTTATCGGACATGGACTTGATGGTATTGTATGAGGAGACGTGGGGGCCCGCGGAAATGTCGGTGGTATCGTGCGTGAACATGATACCCTCATACTGCGCCGGCGACCCGAGTCTTGAATCGACATTGTCTATCTCCTTCGAGATATCCTTGGGGTTGGCGTATTCCAGACCGCCGAGATATACCTTGAGCGGATAGTGATCGCAGGCATCGACATTGTGCGACTCGCCGTCGACCTCCTTGGGGTCAATGCGCTTTGTAAGAACCAGCGGCGCATCCATCGAACCGCCGCGTGTCGCCGGAAGGAAAGCCTTCGAGAAGTTGATAAGACCGTCCAGAAGGAGCATTACACAGTCCTCGTCGCCGTCGCAGTTACGCCTCTTGGCCGCGTGGAAATACGGGTGACCGTAGCCGACAAGCGCCTCGGTAAAGCCGATAAGGCGGACAAGAACGCCCGCGCTCGTATGCGGCGCAAGACCTATGAGAAGCTGACCGACAAGGTCTTCCTTCTTCTTCGCATTGTAATACGGACTCATGCCGTATAAATCGACCATCATCTCGTCGACAAACTTCGCCACATTGCAGAGCCAGTTGCCGCAGTCCTCGGATACGAGGATATCCTGACATTTCAGTTCAAGAACCTGCGAATCGCTACGAAGCGGTTTGCCGTAGACGTCATAGTCGTAACCCAGTTCAACGAGCCGCGACCACGGGACCGATATCTCGCTCGGGCGGAAATGCGTAAGCGGCAGATCAATCATATCGTAGCGCACCGTGCCGTCTTTGAAGACGCAGAGATTGTTTCTGGCGCGAATAAGACCTTTTTCGAGGACTTCCACGCATTTCTCAGACGACGACATACCCTTAACGCCCTTGAGAATTTTAATCTCGGAGTTGGACATGCCGAGATGCTCCAGCGCATTGTTGTACTCGCTCTTAATGTCGACCCTCAGCTGCTGAACGCAGGTTCCCTCGATATCCCCGCATCTGGGGCAGAGAGCGCCGGCCTCAAGCCTCATTCCGCATTTGGGGCAGTGATATACGGGCATGGTATGACCGCCGCAATCGCAGATGTTCCTGAAGGTCTCCTTTCCGCAGACCTCGCACTCGCGCAGACCCACCTCCATCTCGACGATACCCGAGGTGCCGCTGCCGACAATGGCAAAGCCCTTCTCGATATCGCCGCTGTTGGTATCCGCCTCTTTGCTCTTGGACGCCTCCTGGAAAGAACGGCGCGAGCCGCCCTCGGCGCCGACGGGGAAGAGCACATGCGGCTTACCCGTCATCTCACGCGGCTTCGACTTGCCGGGGCGTCCCATTCTGCCGCCGATCCTTGTTCCCGCCTTGGAGCGCATCTTAAATCCCGAGAGATGCATCGCCATACCGAGCGCGTTTGACCTGTGCTCCGCCGCAATCTTTTGCGTCTCTTCGTCATCGAGGGGATGAATGCGCTTCAGATTCTCATCCAGACCCAGACAGGCAAGAAATACGAGGGGGCGGTCTACGACGAGCATGCCGTTTCTCACCTTGTGAAGGACAAGCAGTTCCTCCATAATCTCCTTTATCCCGGGATTGTTGGGGATACAGAGGACGGGCGTATCCGCGGCAACGACACGCGACATTAAATCCGAAGGCGCGGGGAGATCCACATGCGCCGCGGGGCAGTAAGTTGTATTCGGACCTTTGCCGGATTCGGCGTCGTAGGCGGCGACGGGCTTTTTCGTCACCGAATCGGTCTCGGCTGTGCCCGATGCCGCATCCCCATCACCGCCGTGGTCGAGAAGCGTGTTCTGCGATGCCGCGTTTGTCTGGTTTGCCGCCGCATGAGCCGCATCCTGCGCAGTCTTCTCGGCTGCCAAATCCGTAGCCGTGCCCGCCTCTCCCGCCGTCGAGAAAGACGCCTTCTCTTCGACATATCTCGAGAGCGTGAAGAGTCTCTCGCAGGAGATATCATCCCAGATATACATGAAATCGGGGTGAAGGTAGTAACCCTCTTTGCAGAGCGCAATCGCTTCCTTCTCGGTCTTCGGGCGCTCTTTCCAGTCGTTCTCCTGAATCCACCACTCGTGGCAGTACGAGGCGGGGACAAGAACGTGGTTGTTCTCGAGGAACTCGCCGAAACTAACAAGCATCTCGCCGACATCGATAATCGACGAGATACTCTTCATTAGCGGAAGCGCCTCGCGTATTGTGTCGATTCTGACAACGTCGCCGTTGAGCAGCCGAATCGTCGGACCTTCTATGGTATCTACGGGCACGACACCCACGGCCTTACCCGGGCGCTCGACCTTCATCTGAGTGCCGACCGCGAGATAATCTCCGAGAAGGTGCAGCGTCGCCGGAGAAAAACCCGCGCCCGCAAAGCCCGTATTCCTCGAGCGCCCGTATCTCAGACGGAAACCCCCTTTTCTCATCGGGTATGCGAAGATGGGTCTTCCTCCGAGGACATCGTGGATGAACTTGTCCTTCGGCTTTATCTTGACGGAATCGTCTTTCTCCTCCTCTTCCGCGGGTTTTGCCGCCGCTCCCGAGACCAGGGCATCCAGCCACTCCCAGCCGTCCATATGGACTTTGCGGACGATCTTCTGAATCTTGGGGGCTTTCAGACCCATACCCTCCGCTATGACGAGGCACATGCCGCCGCGGATGACGTTCGTCTCAATCCTCTCGAGGTTTCTGTAACCCGAGACCTCGACCTGCTCGGTAGGTTCGCCGTCGATACAGACGGGGCAGTTTCGGACGATGTGGCGCAGATCGTCGTCCGGCGGGAGATACTGAAGACTCGATATCGAGTTGTATTTCTTAATCTCCTCGACATAGCGCTCCACCTCCTCGTCACGCGGGATGTAGCGGTTCATCTTCAGGGCTTTTCTGACGTAGTCGCCGACAAGAACCGAGAGCGCCTGCGCCGTTCCGCCCGCACTTCGGATTGGTCCCGCATAGGCTATCTTAAGATATTCCGTGCCGTCATCGTTCTTGCCTATACCGATATTTCCTATACCTTCGGTAGGCGCGGCAACCACACCTTCGGTCAGAAGCGCCATGGAAGTTCTTATTGCATGGTCGAGGATTGCGACCTTGTCGGTCTCTCCGAACATTCCCGCGACGAAATCGTCGCCAATCTTCAGGGAGACCTCTTCGCGCGACATCTCTTTTCCGAGTTCGCGGAGACGTTTGGCAACGCCCTTATAGCCCATCAGAGCCTCGACGCGGTCGGCGAGGTCGCTTGCGATGGGGATTTCTATATCGGTTCGCGGGTCGTATCCCTTCTTTCGCGCCTCTTTCGCAATACCTATGCACTCCGTCAGACCGTCCTCTATCGAACCGAAATAGTCGTTCATCTTCGGCGAAGCCTTCGGAGCATGATCTTCCATGAGAGATAATTCGCGTTTTGATTTAATATAGTACTCAAAATTAATGCCCACGGCAGTTTCGTAAAACAGCCCGCAATCATTACCCTAAATTCGCATTCCGCGAAGGATTAGTGTTTATCAGTTTTTTAGTTTATCAGTTTTTTATTACTTCAAAGATGACGCCGCTTGTCTTGCGAGAGACAAATACGTATTACTAAATAATCCGGCGTAAATGATATGTTAGCAGGATCTGTGATCAAAGGGGATAATCATGTTTAATGTTCGCGCTTTCTCAATAGGCAAGGCACATGAAGAAGTCTTAAAGACCATACTGAAATACGGCGTATATATTGTAACTGAAGACAACGAGAAGACCATAGAACTTCCCGAACCGCTGAATATCCATGTAAAGGAGCCGTTTGCGGATTACATGGTAAGCCCTCTCAATATGTTCCGCGAGGGCGCCATGCAGAAGTATGTCCATGATCTCTTATACGGCAATGACAACGATTTTGTCTATACCTATCATGACAGGCTCTTCGATTATCCGGTTACGGTCGGCAGCGGGGACGACGCGGGATGCGGCGGTTTCGATGCCGCGGAGAGAAAACTCGTTTCAATCGGCGACGGCGACGGCAAAGGCATAGATCAGATTAAGTATATCATCGAGAAACTGAAGTCCGATCCCAATTCGCGCCGTGCGCAGGGCATTACATGGACTCCGTACAAGGATACGGTCTCGGACAATCCGCCGTGCCTGCAGAGAATTCAGTGCTTCGTGCGTGACGGCGCTCTCAACATGTATGTGGAGTTCCGCTCAAACGACATGCTCTCGGCTCTCGGCGCAAACATGTATGCTCTCGTGCACCTTCAGAAGATGATTGCCGACGGAGTCGGAGCAAGTGTCGGCTGGTACTCGCATACCTCGGTATCGGCGCACATGTATCATGAGCGCGACCACGAAGAACTCGTAAAATACATAAAAGGGCTCGGGCTTGCCGACGTTATCCGGCACTACGAGAGCGGAAAATACATTCAGTTATAATACGCAAAACAGCAAAAATAATTAAAATTGTTCCTTTTTTGGTTCTTTTTATTTCTTTTGTGTTTCTTTTGTGTTTTTTTGGTTTTTTGTTCCTTTTTTGGTTCTTTTTGATTTCTTTTTATTTCCTTAGGCGATTCAGACGTTTTCGGGGTCAAAGCGCAGTTTGTGAAGCGTGACCACGGCGCATCTGTGCGGAATGCTCTCGGGGTCAGTGGAATCAACCAATTTCTGGAGCGGCGCTATTGCGCTCTCGCCGATTCTGACAAGCGACTGCGAGGCAAAACCGCGTGTAATTCCGTCTTCGGTCTCGAATATCTCGATCAGCTCGGCGATTGCGGGCTCGCCTATCTCTCCGAGTGCCGCGGCACAGTAGCGTTTGACATCGTCGTCGGGGTAGACCTTGAGCGTATATGTCAGCTGCGGAACTGCGGGCTCGCCTATCCTTGCGAGTGCACCTGCGATATACCAGCGGACATCATTCTCTTCGGTCTCGCACAGCGCCGCTATAAGAGGCTCGATTGCCTCATCCCCGAACGCGACAAGCTCTTTTACCGCCGCACGCCTTGCCTGAAGGTCGCCGTTTATTATGCTCCCGATATTCTCCGATATTGTGCTCATACTGATTCCCGTATAAATATATTCGTCTTTCTTTATTATTAGTCCCTGTTTATCTCTGTATATCCCTGTATATCCCTGTTTATCAGACCGCGGACACATTCGAAAAGACTCATATCCGTACAGATAATATAATCTGGTATGGGTGACGGCAATATCATGTCGAGGGCCGGGGATACGACTTCGCATCGCACGATTACGGTCGAGGCTTACGTATCCGGCAAGGTGCAGGGTGTGGGATTCAGAGCATGCGTGAGAAATATTGCCGCGGGGCTTTCGCTCACGGGCATTGTGCAGAACCTCGATGACGGCAGGGTCTTCTTCGCGGCAACCGGCGACTCCGCATCGATTGACAAGCTTATCTCGTCTCTCCACGAGTGCCCGCGTGCGATTGTGAAAAACATTGACTCCAAAGAAGTTCCCCTGCGCAGTTTCGAGGGCTTCAACATCGTGCGCATACCTTAATACGCATACCTAAAACCTGACTAAAACCTGAAAATAAATAATTATTCAGTAATTTATCTTAAACGGCTGATTTTCGGCTATGGAATCGCGATACGAGAGCACGCATCTGTCGATATCGTTCTGGTTTATCGACCCGTGAAGTTCGTCGGTCAAAGCGTCCATTATTTCGTCATTCAAGTGACAGCGTTTCGTCCCTATATCATAGCTGTCTTCTTTAAGGATTTCGGCGGCAATCTTAAAGACCGCGGAATCGACCATCTTCGCCTTGAGCGGATCAATCAGGTCCTGAACGAGCGACATGGGACCTTCGCGGAGCACGCCGATATCGCCGTCGAGGTCGGCGCCGATTATCGAGACACAGCAGTTTCCGAAGAGCATCGAGTAACCCAGCGAAAGCATGGAATTTATAGGGTCCTTATGCGGACGCGGGGTGCGGCGCCGGAATCCGAATATCGGGTTAGTCGACCGCGATATCGTCTCGTAATACATATCCGCGGAGAGCTTCTGAATCCTTCGCAGTTCCTCCATCGTTATCAGATACTCGACGTCATCGAGGAGATTATACAGGAACTCGCGTTCGCCCTCGTAGTAGAGGTTTCTGCCGGCGGTCTCCGAGACCTTATCGATAAGCATCATCCGCGATTTTATCGAGGAGCGGACAATCTCTGAGGCACGGGTGTATTCCGGCGCCTTCATCTGAAGACTGCGCACGGCCTCGTCCTGCCGAAAGCCGAAAGGCCGGAGAACAGAGAGCGGTCTGCCGTCGGCGTCGAAGAACGAGACCGATGCATTGTTCTTAAGGAGCTGAGTTATCGCGGAGGTGTGGATGTTGTGACCGCCGCAGACCAGAAGGTGTGTAATCTCCGAGAGCGGATACTCCCTTACCGCACCCTTCTTCTGAACAACAAGGGTTGTTGCGGTTGCCTTGATGTGTCCTCCGAATCCGTTGACAATCTGCCACGGCACAGCAATCTTTTCCATTGACGGTCCCATACCCGTGCGTTTTTATTGTTATTTACCGCCGCACGGCATTTCTGTAATTATATTGGTTTAATTGATTCATAATTGAATCCATTCGTTTGTGATTTATCCGCCGTGAGAGATTCACCCTCCGGGATATTCATCCGTCCGTGACTTCTTCGCGAAAGACTCTTTTCGCATGTCAAACCGCATGTTAAACCGCATGTCAAACTGGAAATAATTATTTATATCAACTTCACATAGTAACAAACATGAACAAAAATATAGTTGCTGTATTTTCAGTCCTTGTGTTCTTACTGCTCATACTTACGGCAGGATGTACACAGACGACGAACCCGCCGGGACCGGCGACGCCTACTTCGTCAGGCGCGGTCACAACGGAGAAAGTATTTGTCATAGGTGTGGACGATGCCTATCCGCCGTTCACGTATACAGATGCCAACGGAATGGTGTCGGGATTCGACTATGACTGTGCGAATCTGATTGCCCGCGACCAGGACATTAAGGTCATCTTCAAATCAATGAACAGAGAAGATTTGATTACCGCACTCAATAACGGCGAGATCGATATAATCTATTCGGCATACTCCAAGACACCCGAGAGAGCGGAGAGTATGCTCTTCTCCGATGTTTACTGGGTAACCAACAAGGCTTTTGCGGTAAAGACAGGCTCCACACTGAAGATGGATGACATAAACAAAGGAAGAGCAATTATCGGTGCACAGGCAGGCTCGACTTCCGCCGACTGGGTTAAGACCGAGTTAATCGATGCGGGACGCATGCCGGCAACATCACTTCAGGTCTATGAGACACTCGAAGATGCTCTTGACGTACTTCAGACCACAACAAAACTTGACACGGTTATCGCCGATGTTCAGGCAATCAAGCTGAACATGAACGGAAGAAGCCTTACGGTTCTCGGCACGGTCCCGTCTGGTGAGGAATACGCAATAGGTATCAGTAAGAATCACCCCGAGCTTGTCGAGAAGTTCAACACCGGTCTTGCAAACCTCAAGAAGAGCGGAGACTGGGACTTAATGGTTAAGAAATACGGCTTAGACATCCAGAAGAAATGATTTAAATTTAACCAATTCTTTTTTTGCCGCTTTTAAACAGATTTTCGTAAATATTCAAAGTATTCATTTCTGCCGTAAATGATGTGCCCGTTGCTGTACCCGCTGGTATCTCATGCTGTTTTCATATTTTCAGACATCGGAATAGGCACCGCAGGTACAGGCATTTTGCAGTATATCCGCATCACGTCAATTTTGCCACTGTCGTAATGCGTCACCGTTGTAATGCTGTTGTCATGCAATTGCGTCTTGTTGCAATATCGTTGTGTGGTCTACGTCGTGTGGTCTATACGACGGAGTCTAAAAATGTAAAAAAGTTAAAAAAGTAAAAATTGATTGTTATTTTCAGTTTGCGGCTGCGTTCGCATCCGACTTCTTCGGTGCAAACTTCTCTATGATGTCCGCCGGAGAAAGCCTTGCAAGCTCGGCTATCTTCTTAAGGAATTTCTCTTTATCCGGACCGTCCACAAGTGCAATCCTGAGAACATCCGAGATATCGCTCACCGGAATAACCTCGACCATAGCTTTGTATCTGTCCTCGATGAGAACATCGGCAAGATTGGACTTGGGGATAATAATCGTCTTTATTCCCGCCTTTGCCGCCGCCTCTATCTTGTAGGTCGCACCGCCGATTGGCAGGACATTGCCGCGAACCGAGAGCGAGCCCGTCATTGCGACATCCTGCCTTACGGGGATGCCCTCGACGGCGCTTATGACCGCGGTTGCCACACTCACGGATGCCGAATCTCCCTCAACGCCGTTATATGTGCCTATGAACTGGATATGCACATCCATGTTCCTGATATCGCGTCCCGTGAACTTCTTCACGATGGCGCTCACGTTCGTTATGGACTCCTTGGCAATCTCCTTCAAGAGACCCGTGGCTATGATGCTTCCGGACGCACTCTGCGAGGGCGCTATTGCCGCCATGATGGGCAGGACCTGACCCGAATCCGAGCCCACGACCGCAAGACCGTTTACGCGTCCGATTTCAGCGCCGCTGACGATTGTAAGCTCATAATCGCGTGCTCTCTTCGTGTAGTCGTCCGAGATCTGGTCTTCCACCGAACGTGCAATCGCCTTGGCTTTCAGGACATGCTCGACCGTGGTAATCTTTGCATTCTCCTGCCTTGCCATATCGCCGGAAACACGGATAAGACCGCCCATGTCACGGAGTTTGAGCGTGATATGTCCTTTGCGGTTGCTTCTGCGCCTTGCCTCGCGCATAATCTCCTCGATGGCGCTGCGGTCAAACGGCGGGATTTTGCCGTCGTTGTGTATCTCCTGCGCAATGAAACGGATGAACTTCCTCTGGTTTTCGGGCGTGTCGGGCATCGAATCCTTCATGAAGATCTCGTAACCGTATCCTCTGATACGGGAACGCAGCGCGGGGTGCATTCCTTCCATGGCATCGAAGTTGCCGGCCGCGACCATGACAAAACGGCAGGGGACCGGCTCGGTCTTGACCATCGCACCCGAAGACCTCTCGCTCTGACCCGTTATCGGGAACTCGCCTTCCTGAAGAGCGGTAAGCAGATTCTGCTGGGAATGCGCCGTAAGCGTGTTTATTTCGTCGATGAAGAGAACACCCTTGTTTGCCTTGTGAATCGCGCCTGCCTCGACCCTCTCGTGTGCGGGGGTCTCAAGACCTCCCGACTGGAACGGGTCGTGACGGACATCCCCGAGGAGTGCGCCGGCATGGGAGCCCGTGCCGTCGATGTAGGGGGCATTGCTGTCCGGCTCGTTGGAGACAAGGAGCTTGGGGACCATTATCTCCTCTTTCGGGCGCGAATACTGAAGTGCCATGAATATGAAAGCCGCGCCTATGATACCCATTAGGAGCTGACCCGTGATAATCGCGTATCCCAGAATACCGAATATCAGTATCATTACGAGGGTATTCCTCGTCTGGGCATGCTTCTTTGCCTCGGCCTTGAGACTCGCGACCATCTCCCTTCCGCTTCCGGCCTTGAAAGTACGGATTATGGGGACATTCGGGTCGTCGCCGTTGGGGTAGACCAGAATATCCTGCAGATCCTCTTTGGGAAGGAGTTCGGCCATTGCTTTCGCAAGCATTGATTTACCCGTTCCCGGAGTTCCTATCATCATGACATGGCGTCTCTGGGTTGCGGCCTTTCTTATGACCTCAACGGCATGCTCCTGCCCGATTACCTGGTCTATAAGCCCTTTCGGTATCTCGATGTCGGCGGATGTCTCTATCTTATCCAGATCGATATCGTCAAGCTTCATTAGCGGCTTGCCTGAGTTGTTCTCTCCGCCGTTGCCTGCGGTCGAGGACGCGCTTATGTTTCTTATGGTTATGACCGGGCGGTTATCTCTCTGAGAGGGGGCCGACGGATCGGGGGTCACGGGCATCTCGTGCTCTGGGGCCTTATGTTCTTCCGGTGCTTCCGCCGCTTCGGATACGTCGGGCTTTGAATCGGATACGGACTCAGACACTGTCTGTCCCGATTCGTCGCCGGTTGACTCCGCCGCGCCGTCACCTCCGGATAAGTCTTCCTTATAGATGTCTGCGCGTGACTCCTCAGCGCATGACAATACCGCGTTCCGACTTATATCAGACCCTGTAATGCCGGAGTCGCGGGGGGGTGTGGAAACGGGGTTTTCAGACAATTCCCG
>JAFPWZ010000006.1 GCA_017412625.1 Methanomicrobium sp. | reverse complement strand
CCAGACTGTCCTTGCCGCCGGAATACGAGATATTTACGGGCAGATTCGGGTTCTTTGCAACCACGGATTTCACAAAGGCAATCGACTCGGACTCGACATTGTCAAGAATCACGGAGTTGGACTTTATCGCATCGTCCCACGATGCCTCTCCCTTAACAAAGACGGTCGGTTTCGGCTTCCTTGTCTTTATTACGGCGCCGTTTGTCATCTTCCTTGCGTCTTCGGCATTGACGCGTGCCCTTCCGACACCTATGCATTCGCCGCTCTTCGAGAGTATGAAGACCTCGTCATCGGCTCTTACGCTGTCCTCAATCTCGACAAGCCCGGGTGCGAGCAGGCTTGAGCCCGCCTTAATCGACTCGACGGCGCCGTCATCGACGACAACATACCTCTTCCGCGGCTTTGCATACTCGAACGCATGAATACGCGGCAAAAGTTCCCATCTCTTCTCGGCGGGGATATAGCGGTATGCGCATACAACCGAACCCCCCATGATGACCTCCTCCATCCTGTCGGCATCGGGGATCTTGTTCAGAATGACTATATGACCGTCGGGGATGAGTTTTTCTCCGAACTGCGCTTCATAAAGGCTGTTTATATGATCGATATCCGACCTGAAGGCGGGGCGGATGTCTCCCGGCGGCGTTACCGAGACGGGTCTCGTTTCGGCACCGCACGAGCACTTTTTGCCGAGAACGGGGGTGTGGCATCTGTCGCACCAGCTGAGAACCAGTTTGCCGAGTAATATTCTTGCCATTTTCAGATATCCGTTTTTGTAAATATCCGTTATACTGCAATTGATAAATATTTGATTAAGAGTTTCGTGGAGGAAAGATCAGTCATCGTTGATGCCGTCGATTACCGGTGCCATCTTACATTTACCATCTTTCATATTTATAAAAAGTGACGACAAAAGAATTAGAAAATATACAGATCGTAAACCCCGATCTGACCGATACAATATGACCCCCGTTCGCCCCGTTATTGTCGCAACTGTCCTAATCGCCGCCATGCTCGTGCTCTCGGCGGGATGTGCAGATCTCTTCGAGGATACGGAAATTTATCCAAAAATAGAGACCGACGGCGTCGGCGAATACGTTCCCGTATCTTATTCTTTCAATTTTCAGGACAGGATTGTAAAAATGACGGTGCCTGTCGACAAAGCAGTCTATAATGCCGCATATGACGCCGATAAACAGGCATACCTCTATCAGGAGACAATATCCGACGACACATGGACCGACCCGTATTACCGCTCCTTCATCGATGACGAGTCCCTTCTGCCGCTCTATGACGCAATCCTTACGGAGATGCGGAAGATTAAGTCCGAACTCTCTCTCGATGCCGACAGTTACGCAGAACTGATAATTGCCTATGTCCAGTCAATGCCCTACAGCACGGACGCGGTGCGCTCGGAACCGAAGTTTCCCATAGAGACCGTATATGAGAGAAAAGGCGACTGCGACGACAAAAGCCTTCTTGCCGCGGCTCTGCTTTCGAGAGAAGGATACGACGTCGCACTCCTGCTCTTTGACGATGAATCGCATATGGCGCTGGGCATTAAGCTGCCGCCCGAAAAATCGTATCGGTCATACGCAAATACGGGCTATGCCTATGTGGAAACCACAATCGGGCACTATGTCGGCTGGCCCGATATAACACTCGATGACGATTCCGAAATCAAATCGGACCCGCATCTTACAAAAATCGGAAACGGCACCCTTACCTACAGGAGCATGAACGAGATTGAGAGCATATATGCCGCATACAAAAAATGCGATGACGTTACCGAGAGCCTTCTGCCGCGTATAGAAGCGAAGGAGAGAGAACTGGACGCTATGGAGAGCCGCTTAAACTCCATGGAGGCAACGGCAAGACGGCTTAAGACCCAGAACATTGCGGAATACAACCGTCTCGTGCCGGAATACAATGCCCTCGTAAACCGCTACAATGCCGCAAACACCGAACTCGACGGCTATATTTCACGCTACAATTATGCCGTGGAATTATCGGAATATATCGCGAAGCACACCTACGACAGGCACGGCGTTTATGAAAAAGTGAGGAGAGCGGGGAATATTTACTGAGAATAACTGCCGCACTGTCATATCCGTTATACCCATTATACCCAAAACAAATAAGATATATTGAGTATAATGAGTATAACAGACAGAGACTGCGGGGTACTTCTCATGAAAGCGGATGACATATATAACCGAATCGCGGAAACAGAGCGTGAAATTGCGATTCTGCCGGGGGGCAGCATTACAAAGAAGAAAATTAAGGACAAAGATTACTATTATCACCGGATAACCCGTAACGGGAAGAGAATCGAGAACTATGTGGCATTTGAAGATGTTCCCGAGCTGAAAACGAAGATTGAGAGAAGAAAAGCTCTTGAAAAGGAATTAAAAGAACTTAAGCTGTCAATTCCTAAAGCCGATCGCGTTTATGACAGCGGAGAACGCGGATACCCCGGATTCAAAACCGCGGTAAGAGTCGGAAAGCAGCTCGAGTCGCAGAT
>JAFPWZ010000063.1 GCA_017412625.1 Methanomicrobium sp. | reverse complement strand
GCGTTGTCTTGTGCAGGTCGCCCATGACCTCCAGAAGCTGGAGATTCTTCTTTATGCTCTCGTAAAGCTCCTGATCCTTCGCGTTCTCGTGGGGTTTGGACTCGTTTTCGAGCGATTTCTTCAGCCTTGCCACATACTCGATGAGTTTGTCGTATTCTTTTATCGTCGCGATGTCCTTGAGGTCCTCGGGCATGTTGTTGGTGACCGCGGACTCGATAATCGACTGCGTCTTGAAGTTTAAGAGGTCGGTAATGTCGTTCTCCCAGACCTTCTTTACCTTCTCGATCTCTTTCCTGTAGGTATTGACATCGTCGTGGGTGATCTCGCTGTCCGTCTTTGAGAACTCGTTGGGATACGCGTTCACGTTCGTCGCGAAGAAGTCGCCGACCGCCTTTAAGATCTTGCCGCGATTCTCCGACATTCCCGCAAAGGAGTCGATGACGTCCTCAAAGCCCTTCTTGAGCGAACGCAGGTTCTCGACCGGGTATTCTATGACATGGGAGTCGGCGAAGATGAATCCCGAATAATCCTTCTTGGCATCGACGATGGCCGAGATATCCGCCGTCGGCAGATAGAAGGAGTTGATGAACATGTACGGGAACGACGAGTCGAACTCGATAACCTCCTGTTTTCTGTCGCCGCCGTCGACGTAACCCGTCGGACTTAAGGATGAGACTATGATATAATTGAAGAGCTTGTCGTCCTTCATATTGAGATATTCAATCTCGGAAAGGGCAATTGCCGCGTTGAGCTGCTCTTTCTCGCCCTCGCTTGCCGCCGGAAGAACGGCAAAGAGCCAGATCTTGGATTCCTGACCGCGTTTCTCCTTGATGTAGCGGGCCAGGTCGATGAACATACCCGAGCCCGTTCCGCCGCCGAGACCGACGATAATCGCAACGGGTCCGTGACCCTGGAACGACGGGAACTGCTCTCCGCCCTGTGTGATTGCCTTATAGAATACCGCTTTCGAGATGGCACGCCTTCTGTGGACGCCGCCGCCGAAATCATCGACTATGTTCCTGTCGACCTTCTTTAAGGACGCGTATTCGAAACCGTATTCGGGATCGTTCATCCACCAGACATCGACGAGCGGTCTCTCGCGGCGGTTCTTCATCTGCTCGCAGATCTTCTCGGACGTAAGCGAGGAAACGCGTTCGACATTGGCGAGATCGGGCAGGTGGAAATGATAGCTCTTTACGCTTCCCCCCATCTGACTGTTCGTCCTCTGCATGACGCCGACCTTCCTCTCGACCTCTTCCGCCCTCTGAATATCGGTTTTTCTCTGGTTCGAGTCGGTATCGAATGTGTAAAGCGAGAGCCTCTTTCCGTCCGAAAGGAAATGCTCGAGGAACCAGTCATGATCGTAGAGATTTGAGATGAGTTTCTTACCGCATCCGCCCACTGCCACTACGGTAAGTTCATCAGGCATCTGGAACGGTTTTCCTTCAATAATATCATCAGCCATTTTTTGCTCCTGTTTTTGCACTTATTTGATTATATTCTGATTATTCCGTTGCGGGATTCCATGAAATCCCGTTCAATACGTTCAATACGTCCAATACGTTCAATATTCACTCTGATAGTCCTGCATGTTCTTTGCACGGATTCCGCCCAGGAACATTCCCGCGGCAAAACCGATAACGAGAAGAACTATTCCGATTATGATTGCCGTCATGAACGGCATCGTTGACTCCTTCGGAAGTTCGGCGTATTTCAGGACTTCGTTTGCCTCATCGGTAAGACCCTTGGAGTAGAGGTCCTGTGCGAGGACTCTCAGATTCGTATCCGTGATTGCGTTCACACGTGTCATGAACTGCGCTTCTCCCGGGATTGTAACCGAGAATGTCTCGGTAGATGCCTGACCGACCATGTTGCCGTTTGCGTCAAGCGCCTTTACACTGTAGTAAATGTATCCCGTCTTCTGAGTCTGCCTCGTTGTTACTACGACGCCGTCCACGACCTCAATGGATGTGAGAACGGGCACACGTCCTGCGACACTTACTTTAATTGACTCGGGCAGTCCCCCGTCGGCACTGAGTCTCAAGATCTGATTGTTGACGGAATTGTCGCCGTCCACGAGATTAACTCCCTCTGTCTCGACCGTCCAGAGTGTGCTTTCCGAAACCGGAATCAGATCGGTGTTCATCTCAATAACAGATGCCTGTTTGGGAATTCCGCTGACGACAATCTGATAATCAATGACAACACCTTCATCCTGCGAATTGAGCAGTTTTCCGCCGGTTACGTCCGCGTTTACGGCGGATGCCGGGATGCACAAGAGCATAACTGATACGATTAATGCGAATATCCAAAGGGATGCTCTGTTATTTATTGACATAATGAGAGATTAATTTTTGAACAATTAAATATTTCTTGTACTGTTTCAGTTTATGATCCGCATATACCTGCCATACTCGCGGCAGAATGCCGCATGAGAACGTATGAGACCGTATGCGGCGGTTATGCGGCTTGTATACAAATGAATGCAGCCGTATTTGACTGTATATGACTGCATATGATCGACCGTATGCACGGTATGAGAATGATATATCACATATTAACTGCTAATCTCTCATCTACGCAGATCTCAATACTTGTACTTATAGCGGTTCTCGTGCTCATATCCGCCCGAAGTTTCATGCGCAACGGGATTAAGATATGGCACATCATGCTTTGCGGAGCGCTGGCAGTGCTCATAACGGGGCAGATCTCGGTTCCCGACGCAATCCGTGCCATTAATTACGATGTCATAATCTTTCTTGCGGGAGCGTTCATTGTCGGCAGGGCACTCTCCGAGAGCGGCGCTTTAAACCCGTATATCGAGAGATTTTTTGCAAATACGCGGAGTGAAAGAGCCTTTTTCCTCCTTTTCATAGCCGCGGCGGGTTTCCTCTCGGCATTTCTGATGAACGATACCGTGGCAATAATCGGAACGCTCTTTGCGGTCTCGCTCTCAAAAAAGATGAATATCCCTGCGGAGATTCTTCTTATCACGCTTGCATTCTCGGTTACGACCGGCAGTGTCTTAAGCCCCGTCGGCAACCCGCAGAATCTTCTCATCGCATTATCGGAGGGCTTTACTGGCTCTGCGGCATTCGGCGGTCTTTCGGCCTCCGCGAATCCTTTCGTCATATTCGGCGCTTATCTGATACTGCCGACGCTGATATCCCTGCTCCTCATATATCCGATATTAAAGATCTTTTACCCGGATTTTTCCGCCGTCAGCAAAAGCCTGTCCGCGACGGAAAAGACGAATCCTGATTCGACGGCAACTTCCGAAGTTGCGGTTGTCGCCGACGGCAGACTGGCAAAGATTGCCGAAATATCGCTCGGCGTCCTCGTGCTCATGATACTCCTTAAGGGAGCGGCAAGCTTCTTCAATAACTCCTCGCTCATACAGCTTCCGATGATAGCGGTCGCCGCCGCACTCCCCGTCATTCTCTTCTCAAAACGCCGCATTGAGATAGTAAAAGGGATAGACTGGGGAACGATAATCTTCTTTGCCGCCATGTTCGTGCTCATGCAGAGTGCATGGGACAGCGGATTTATCCAGGATATTCTGAATATCGGAACGGCGAACGGTGTCGCAGGCGGAGTTAATGCTGTCGCGGGCACGGATGCGGGATCGCTCTTCACTTCGGCATCAGTGATATACCTGCTCGGAATAACGGTCAGTCAGTTTGTCTCGAATGTGCCGTTCGTGGCGCTCTTCCTGCCGCTCATGGCGGATTCGGGTGCGAATGCCGCGGTCTACATGGCACTGGCGGCGGGAAGCACCCTCGCCGGCAATCTCCTGATATTCGGCGCCGCGTCTAATCTGATAATCATACAGAATGCCGAGAGATACGGCAGCACAATCGGTTTTCTTAACTTCGCAAGAGTGGGCATTCCGCTTACAATCGCACAGTCGGCAGTCTTTCTCCTGTGGTTTTGGATTATCGGCGCATGACATTGTCATGACGGATTTGTGCATATATGATGATTGGTACATGAAGGATGATTGGTGCATGCAGGATGATTTTTGATGAAGGATTAATGGGTATGAAGAATTAATGGGAATGAAGAATTACCGGAAATGACGATTCCCGAAAATTGCCGTTAAACTGATAAAAAAGATTATTTTGGGATTATTTCACAATGATCGTGGCAGTCCACGTTGTGTCATCCGCGGTCTGCTGTTCCCATGAGCGCTTGTAGATACCGTTGAGCTTGTAGGTGCCCGTGTTGACAGCCTTAAGTTCCCAGACATGGTTGCCGCCGGCACCGACAAGGTCGGTATTCGGAGCTATGTATTCATCGCTGACGACTTCAAAGCCCGTGGTGTCAAGCTGCCATGTGTAGCCCGTTGTCGGGTTCTCGGCGAGCGTAATCTTTACGATATCGCCCTTGGCGACGGTGTTCTCCGAGCCGTTGTCATCTTTCGTCAGGCTGAGTGACGGTTCTTTAACCGCGTGTTCCTTTGAGAGTTCGGGTGATTTCACGATGATTGTGGCAGTCCACGTTGTGTCATCCGCGGTCTGCTGCTCCCATGAGCGCTTGTAGATACCGTTGAGCTTGTAGGTACCCGTGTTGACGGCCTTAAGTTCCCAGACATGGTTGCCGCCGGCACCGTCAAGGTTGGTATTCGGGGCTACGTATTCATCGCTGACGACTTCAAAGCCCGTGGTGTCAAGCTGCCATGTGTAGCCCGTTGTCGGGTTCTCGGCAAGCGTAATCTTTATGATTTCGCCTTTGGTGACGGTGTTCTCCGAACCGTTGTCATCTTTCGTCAGGCTGAGTGACGGTGATTCTTTGGTCTGCGTCGGTGCAACCGAAGGTGCGGCTGTCGGTACTTCCGTAGCCACTTCCGTCGGTGCGGTTGAAGGTGTTGTTGTCTTCACGGTGTCTGTACCCGTGCATCCCGCAAATGCGATGCAGGCAATGAGTAAAGCGGCAACTGCCGCAAGGGTCGTATATTTGTTCATAATATCGCTTCCTTATAACTTGCAAAAAGAATTGTACGTGATTCTATAAATATAACTCTTTAACTTTGATTTTTTTCACAGTTATATGTGACATATCTGACTGTCCGTAGCAATCGGCAAAACCTCCCGAAAATACCTATATTTGCGTGAAAAAAGTATTTGAAAATTAATATGCCGGCTTACTTATTTGCCGTGCCCTGTTTTGCGACCGCTTCCATCGCGGCTTCAATCTCGTCCCGATTACCCGGATAGTAATGCCTTATCGGTTTCAGATTCTCATCGAGCTCGTAGACCAGCGGAGATCCCGTGGGTATGTTCAACTGCGCTATATCATCGTCCGAGACATTGTCGAGGATCTTTACGAGCGCCCTTAAACTGTTTCCGTGAGCGACGATGAGGATTTTTTTGCCTGCCTTGATCTGAGGCGCTATCTCGTTCTCCCAGTAGGGTTTTACCCTTGCGACCGTGTCCTTCAGGCTTTCGGTCAGCGGCAGTTCCTCCTTCGGAATTGAGGAATATCGGGGATCATTCGCGGGATTTCGCTCATCGTCGGGGGACAGCGCCGGAGGTGCGACCGCATAGCTCCTTCTCCAGACAAATACCTGATCGTCGCCGTATTCCGCGGCGGTCTCCGCCTTGTTAAGACCCTGAAGCGCCCCGTAATGCCTCTCGTTCAGTCTCCATGAGCAGGTGACGGGTATCCACATTAGGTTCATCTCGTCGAGGGTGATCCAGAGTGTCCGGATTGCACGCTTCAGAACCGAGGTATATGCCGCATCGAAGGTATAGCCCTCCTTTAAGAGGAGTTCGCCGGCGCCGTGCGCCTCTTTTACACCCTGCTCGGAGATGTCGACATCGGTCCAACCCGTAAATTTGTTCTCTTTATTCCATTGGCTCTCGCCGTGTCGCAGGAATACCACCGTGTGGATTTTTGCCGAATCCTGATTTGTCGTATTCTTACTTACCGTATCCTGACTTACCGTATTCTGATTTGCCGTATCCCAATCGGGTTGTGCAGTCGGGGCGGTTGAAGGTGTTGTGGTCTTCGCGGTGTCGGTACCCGTGCATCCCGCAAATGCGATGCAGGCAATGAGTAAAGCGGCGACTGCCATCAAGCATGTCAGTTTATTCATGATATCGCTCCCGTATTGCTTACACAGGAATTGTCTCTGATTCTATAAATTCAACACTTTAATGTCATTTATTCAATGTCATTTATTCAAAGTTGTCCGCGTATGCCGGGGGTTTTCATTGTCAACGCAAATGTGTTCATCAGTGCGGCACGTTGTATAAAAATATACTTTGATGAACTAAATTATTCCGCGGCACTGCCCTTAATTGATGAATTCATAATACTACATTTGTCTGCAAAGGACAAATTACCCCGAAAAATAACCTTGATCTCCGAAATATATAAAAATCGACCTTCGCAAAACTGAATTGCTGCACAATTGCAGGATGAAATATATGAAAGACAAAATACCTTACAAGATCTATCTCAATGAAGACGAGATGCCGACACACTGGTATAATCTGAGAGCGGATATGAAAAACAAACCTTCTCCGCTTCTCAACCCCGCTACCGGCAAGCCGCTCAAGGCCGGGGAACTCACACCCATATTCTGTGAGGAACTCGTAAAACAGGAACTCGACGACACAACGCCGTTCATCGAGATCCCGAAGGAAATCCGGGACTTCTACAAGATGTACAGACCGTCCCCGCTAGTTCGGGCATACTGCCTTGAAGAGGCACTGGATACGCCGGCAAAAATCTACTACAAGTTCGAGGGAAACAACACAAGCGGATCACACAAACTTAACTCTGCCATCGCTCAGGCGTATTACGCCAAGAAGCAGGGGCTTAAGGGTGTGACAACGGAGACGGGTGCGGGTCAGTGGGGTACTGCTCTTTCAATGGCATGTGCATACTTAAACCTCGACTGTAAAGTCTTCATGGTCAAAATCTCCTACGAACAGAAACCGTTCAGAAGAGAGGTCATGAGGACCTACGGCGCATCCGTGGTCCCTTCGCCCTCGGAGGCAACCGAGGTCGGCAGGAAGATTCTCGCGGAGCATCCCGGCACTACCGGAAGTCTCGGCTGCGCAATCTCGGAGGCCGTCGAGGTCGCGGTCAAGAACCCGGGTTACAGATATGTCCTCGGAAGCGTTCTCAATCAGGTCCTGCTCCACCAGTCGATCATCGGTCTCGAGACCAAGACGGCGCTCGACAAATACGACGTAAAGCCCGACATCATCATAGGCTGTGCGGGCGGAGGCTCGAACCTCGGCGGTCTTATAGCGCCGTTCATGAGAGAAAAACTCAGAGGAGAAGCCGATTACCGCATTATCGCCGTAGAGCCGGCATCGTGTCCGAGCTTTACCCGCGGCACCTTCGCATACGACTTCGCGGATACCGGTATGATATGCCCGCTCGCCAAGATGTATACTCTCGGAAGCAGTTTCATCCCGTCGGCGAATCATGCGGGTGGTCTCAGATTCCACGGAATGAGCACCATTCTCTCGCAGCTCTACCATGACGGATATATGGAAGCCGTCGCCGTCGAACAGACCTCGGTATTCGAAGCGGCGGTGCAGTTCGCACGCACGGAAGGAATTCTGCCGGCGCCGGAGAGCTCCCACGCAATCAGGACTGCCATCGATGAGGCTCTCAAGTGCAAAAAGACGGGAGAAGAGAAGAACATCGTATTCGGACTTACGGGAACGGGTTACTTCGACCTTGTCGCATATCAGAAGTACAATGACGGCACCATGACCGACGAAATTCCGACCGACGAGGAGATCGCGGCATCGATTGCCAGACTTCCGAAAGTGGACGCATAAGACGGACAGGACGGGCTGAGACACGGAGATATAAACCGGGAGATCCGATATACTCCCGGACCCATACTCTCAGACCCTCCAGCCCGCCCCTTTTTTTACTCAAAACAGCCTGTATATGAAATAATTCTCAAAGGGTCTCTCTTTCTGATCAAAATCGGCGAGGATATTGGCGCGGTTTCCGAGTTTCAGCATCTTTTCGGCGAGAACATCCGTCCCGCAGCTCTTCTCGAAGAGCACGGAAAGGTCATGATTTATCTTCTTTATCTCGTCGTGAGAGATCTTGTTGAGTGCATCCGCGGGATAGGCATCGATGCCGAAATACTCAAAGACGGATTCCATCGAGATAAGCCATAACCGCGACCGCACTGCCCGTCTTGCGGCGACGTTTGCCTCGATGTCGGTAAGGACCAGATACGCGACGTTCGGACCGTGATAGAATGCCTTGAACGAGTAGAGCGTGCCTTTCGATTCGGTTATCTTATCCGGCGATACCACGAGGTAACGCGCCAATGCCGCTTTTTTATTCTCAATCTCACGACGGGATACCATTCCTATTCATCACGCAAGGCATTGACGGATTTTGAATAATTAATCCTAAATCCACTCAATGCAGTCAGTATTGAAATTACTTTAAATTCGAATATAAAAAATATTGCTGATACTGACAGTTTTTAATGATGTCCCGAAAATGCGATGCAAATCCTCGGGGGGCGTCAGGGGGCGGTATGATTTTCAAAAAAGACGGCGGGCAATGCGGGTTTTCGACCGCACTGCATTTATAATTTGGATTATTTGGATTATTTGGATTATTTGGATTATTTCGGACTTTTGTGCTTTATCGGAACTACGTTTTTACGACAGTTACATCTCGGTCTTGATGAGGGCGTTATATGCCGCCTGCTTATACACATCGAGATTTGTGCCGTAAAACTCATCCGCCTTTTGAGAATCTTCGGTCTTTCCGAATACCGCTATGCGATCCAGAGTCGCTTTTGCCGCGTCATCTACCCATATTTTTGCCGTATCGATATCGGTCTCGGATATATTCTCGACCCTGACCGAGACAAAGACCGAGCCGTCCGGCGTTGTTCTGACAACGGGCTTGCCTATGACCGAGACATAGGTACCCTGCTCAATTCTTGAGATCTTCGCCATCGCTTCCTGCTGGTAGCTTCCCGCATTGATGAAGAAGATGCCCGTAGGATCCGAGACACGTGCGGTGTAAAACGGCGTATCGTCGCCTTTCTTCTCTTTCTGAGTCATCTGACCGCAGAAAAATATCCTGTTGCAGCGCTCGCCCGTCGGAAGTATGACATAGACGGGGCTTTTCTCGTCGCTGCCGTCCTTGAACTGCAGTCTGGTCTCACGCAGTTCGGCGGCAAAAACACGCTTTGCTGGCTCGCGGACAAACTTCTTACCGTTCTGTGCGCCGTTTCTTGATCCCGAGCCGTTTGAACCCGCGTTGGTTCCAAAATTATCTTCGGTCATCAGTCCTTACCTCCCTGAGCGTCCGATGCGGCAGATTGCAGGACTTCCACAGATTCCGAAGCGCGGTTTATCAGCGCCGCATGCTTCTCCGAGTCGTAATCCACGAACTCGCAGCTCGAGACAAGAATAGTGCCGTCAAGGTTGCTTCCCCTGCACCTGAAATACCTGCCCATCATGACCTCTTTGAGTTTATCGACGACATCGTCGAGTCCCAGCGGGCTTGACTGCACAATCTCGACCGCCTTGTCGAGTGTAATGCCGGTGACCGCCTCCACGACCTCTCTCTGCATAAGAATGTTCCTTGCGCTGACGCCGTCGTCCAGCACGCCCGTTACTCTCAGATCATATCTGAAATCCGTCTGCACCTCGTGATCGGGGCAGTAGTTCTGCCTGTTCAGCACGCGTGTGCACCCCTCGACCGGACAGCGCTTGATTACACCCGAACCCGGCCCCATATTAAGAAATGCGCCGAAGACCGTTGTGCTTCCGTCGGCAACATCAAGTGAAGCGCCCTCTTCCTCAAGTATGGTGGCGCCCGTGAAATTAAGGGAAAGTCGTCCCTGATATTCGTCGACGCCGGCATAATATATCGTGTATACTTTGCCTTCCTCGACCGCGGTGCTGCCGTCATCCTTCCAAGTCACGAATTTGACACTGCCTGTCTCGTCGCCGACCATTCCCGTCTGCATCATTCTGTCGTGCCGCGGTTCCCAGTTCTGAACAACCTTCACACGCACGGTGGCAATTCCGGGCTTAATCCCCGAAATCGGCACGGGCTGCGGGATAAGAGTGCAGACCTCGTCGACCTCCTCAATCCTCGTTCCCGAATGAATCTTCATGCTCGGCGAACCGCGATACTCATCCACGGTTGCCGACTCGAGACGATACCATGACCCGAGCTCGAGAGTCGGCGCATTTGCCTTTGCCCAGACAACAAAGCGTATTGCCCCCGAATCGTCGGCAATGATACCCGTCTGAGACATCGCGGGCGACACCGGTGTCGAGAGTGAGACAACCTTTCCCACGACATTTACCCAGTCACCGGGGTTTGCATCGGCGATCTTTCCGAATTCAGCATTCTGACTGCCCGGCGCGGAATTTTTCAAAACTTCTTTAAGGCTCTCGCTTGTAACCATGCGCTCGGCTTCATCTTCCGGAATGTTGAGATCGTTGATCAACAGGTTTAACTTGGAACGGATTTTTGCCTCGCTGGCAACGCCGCCCATATCAATTACTTTCCGGGAGATTCTTTCTACTATCTGCGGATCGATTTCCATTAATTTCACATCTCCAGTTAGTAATAGGTAAGGGATACATAAAAACCATGACCCCGCGGTCCGAAAGTGAAATGTTGTTTGAAAGTTGCGGCCTAAGGGCACAATATCTATACATTTAAGTACAAGAATTGCATATTTGATTAGATATGACATTAACAGCAGACAGTCCATTATCTGAATTGCTTCAGGAAAACCCGCGTTCAGCCGAGATTCTCATGAGATTCGGCATGGGCTGCGTAGGTTGTGCACTTGCAAGCGGCGAGACAATCAGACAGGCGGCAGCCGGTCACGGCATACCCCTTGACGAGCTTCTCGACGCCTTAGGCATCAAACAGTAATTCAAATTCAATTGAAAAACGATTCAGAAATCAATTTAAAACCAATTCAAAACCAATTCAAAACCAATTACTTTTTTCAAATTTTCATTCAGTCCGTAAATTCAGTTAAATCCGTAAATTTCTTTCAATCAGTAATTTGCAGATTACAGGCAATTTTTACGGCTGTTTTGTCCCCTATTCGGCGAGCTTCAGATTGCGTGCCCTGGCAAACGCCTTTGCATCCGCAACCGTTGCATCGATATCGTCGAGAATGAAGCGCACCGCATCCCTGTGGTGATTTAAAAGACAGCGCTTGCACGACCAGACGGGACTGCCGTCCGATGCGGTTATCCGGTCGCCAAGCTCTTCGTCGCCGCAGGGGTAGAACGGGCAGTAGCAGAGCCTGCATGACTGCCCTTTGAAATGGCACGGGTAAAAATCGCAGTACGGTCTCCACTCCGTTATGTTAAGACCCCCCATGGTGCTGACTACGAAGAAAGACGGCCCTTTTGCGGCGACATCGCCATCGTGACGCCTGAGGGCTTCGATAACGCCGTTTTTCACGCAGAGATATACCCTGGAGCCGCAGTCAGTAAGAGTGCCCGCATATTCGTGCACGCGGACACCCGGGGATGCGTCATCCCTGGCTTCATCGCCGGCGCGGTCGCAGATGACAACAACCTCATCGGTCGTCGTCCCGAAATAATCCCTGCCGAGACTGCTTAAGGCATCCGCCTTCGCCTCAGTTGCCGTAATAATGGTCTCAAGAAGCGCCGAATCAGTAAACGGCTCCCTTGAATGAACTATGATGTTTATAGTATGCGGCGCATACCTTTCGGACTCCGGCTTTGATTGCGGGCGCAAATGCGACGGAATCACGGGAACATCGGGGTTAGGATTACCCGCGCCTGCCGTGACAAAGACCGTAATGTAGCCGTAGGTGAAGATGCAGAGGTCTTTCATCGAGACCGCGGTCAGCAGTCCGTAAAAATCATCGCCGAATCCGGCATCCTTTGCGACCGAATTCAGATAACTTTGCGGATTATCGTGGTTGAAATCCATCGGCACAGTGTGATTGAATACCGTTCTTACATCACCGATGCCGCCGCCGACACCCGTGCTTGCCGCTCTGAAATTGCCGCGAATAAAAAGAGTGTTTTGTTTTACCGTGTATCTCATGACACGTTATGAAATCGGTTATGCCACGTTGTATCTGGCGCGGTCTTTGAGTTCCTGCTGTTTGCCCTGGTTCCAGCCGGCAACATCGGCAAGGTAGCCCGTAACGCGGGATACCTGCGAAACGTCGTGAGAGCCGCATTCGGGACAGATAGGCTGACCGCAGAGCGGACAATACTCAATCTTCTCGACAATGGAGTGCTGACAGTGGCAGTGGTCGAGCGGGCACATAATCTCAAGCTCGGTCTCGCCGCAGCACGGGCAGGGCGTCTCGTCGACGACATGATTGCAGGTGTGGCATTTGTATCGGCGTTCTTCTACGGGAATATCTTCCAAAGACTTGTATTTCTTTGCAAGTTCGAGCTGTTCCTCTGTCCAAATCATACATTTAATGTAGTGACTCTAGGCTTTAAAAGTATCCCATATAACATATCCTTCCGAGGCATTTTTGCGGCACAAAAGTTAGGATCTCATTAATACGTTTTTATCACTCTTTTACTATAGTCCCCATTGCCGCACTGTCACTGTTTGCACTGTCACAACCCATTCGCAATCAGAGAACCCTCGCAACCTGAGAGTGTGGGGGCGGGTGGGCGGGTACGGTAGTTACAGGTGCATTAAAAGACAGCAGTCACGGGAACAATTGACAGCAGTTACATGAGCATGAAGCATCATG
>JAFPWZ010000062.1 GCA_017412625.1 Methanomicrobium sp. | reverse complement strand
GCACTTACATCACCTTCGGCGACTTGATGTAGCCCTCTTCGGTCTCGCCGGAGTTTACGAGGGCTTCTTCCTGCGTGAGCGAGGGCATGACCTCATCCTCGCGCAATACATTATAGAGGTCGTCCTTTGTCGTTTCGTCCTGCGCGACCTGATCGAGTATGTCGAAATATTCCAGAATATCGTTAAACCGGCTCGTGAATCCCGCCAGTTTTTCCTTTTCGATTGTGATATCAGCAAGTTTTGCTATTGATTCAACTTCTTCTTCAGAGACCATTCTTACAATAACCTCAAATTAAGTAATCTATATACCGTTGCACCGATTTTTTATAACCGTTTTCCCGTGCAAGTTTCTGAATTTCTTTCATGATGCCGCTGCCGTACTGCATGGCTTTCTTGCCGTAAAATGCAAATTCATCATCCATATGATGAGATGCAACCGCGCGCAGAGGATATTTGGTAATACCCCCGCGGACTATTTCGGACGGGTCGATTGCACGTGAAGCGCGCAGAACGCGGCTGTCGAGATAGGGGCAGGAGATGTAAACGCCGTTATCCGCGGCAACACTCTGATCACGCCGTATCTGCATGTAAAGTCCGTCAAAGTCTTTTTTCAGAGTATCTTCTACGGATTCGCACTCGCGATACCGTGCGTAACCTCCGAAGAGCTCGTCGGCACCCTGCCCCGCAACAACTCTTGCGTAACCGTTCTCGCCTGCCCATTCGGTCACAAAATACATTGTCGCGGCAATCGAGACCTCAACCGGCGTTTTTACGGGTATCACGGGAATGACTGCACGAAGTGCTTTTTTAACATCTTCACGCGGTATTTCAATAAAGTTTGCGTCTTGAAGTCCTATACTTTCCGCAACTTCGCGGGCATGCATGAGGTCATGCGAACCCGCAAGTCCGACGGTTACGCAGGGGCGATCCGCAAGTTTCGCAAGCAGTGCGGAGTCGACGCCGCCGGAGAACGCGACGACACTGTCTTTCCTTCGCAGCGCAACCGCGGTCGTGATCGCCTCTTCAAGCGTCCGGTTCTCATCCGCATGCACGGGGTCAATCGTTCCGAGTTCGGTAATGCCGCCTTTCTCAACGGAATCCGGCGAATATCTGACTACACGCGCCGGCGGAACGATATCGTTCTGCATGAGCCCCATGAGATCACGCGCATGTATGTCGCCGCAGTGAACAAGGAATTCGCCGCCGCATTCACATATCTTTGTGAGCGCATCCGTGCTTCCGCTGCCGGCGGCGACGAAGAGTGCTTTTATCTCTTCATCGGAGAGTATGGCGCCGTCATGCTCCATCCAGCCGCGAATCGAGAAATCCGCAGAGGCAGAACCTTCGCAGGTTATACCGTCGCAGGTGATTTCGCCGTGATTGCCGTTTTGCATCTTTAACATGTCCGTCATTTTAGGATATTGTTTTCGGATCTTACATTCCGAAATCGAAGAGTGTCGTTCTCGAGGGATCGACGTCGTTCCAGGTCATGCCGATGGCCTCGATAATCCTCGATATGGGCTGTTTTATGCTCTTGTCAAGCATTGTCTCGAGGTCTATGACAAACTCGGGGGGCACCTGATCGGCATACTCGAAGTCAAGGACGTCGGTCTGCGGGTATTTACCCGTAACCGCCTTGATATAGACACGTTTGGGTTTACTGCCGCGCTTGAAATCCGTGCCCAGATTGGCGTTGGAATACAGGGCTCCGCGGACATGGGCATCCTGATTGCCGTATGCCGTAAGCTCTTTTCCGAGACCGCCGGGGATTCCTATGTCCTCAAGGCTGTAGCCGCCTTTGCGGTATGTCTTAATGACGCCGGAGAGATACTCCTTCAGTTCCTTCTTTCCGCTGCCCTTTAGGATCATCTCGATCACGGTGTGCTGTACCTCTTTAGTAATGTGCGGAGAGTCGCTTCGTTTTATCTCAAAGCCGGTGATGTCAATCTTCTCGACTTCCTGTCCCTCTTTCCAGACCAGAAGACCGCCGTAGCGCTTCTTTTTGCCCGCCTGGAAGAAACGGCGGTAGATCTTCTCAAACTTAATCGAGAAGTAGTGGGAATCGGCGCCGAGTGTTTCTTTCGCAAATCCCGAATAGGACTCATTGAGAACTTTCTCTATTGCCCGCGCTTTGCTTATGGTCTCCTCGAGAGTCAGCACGGTGCCGTTCTCGGCAAGCTGAATCATGCATGAATCGGTATCGCCGTAGATAACGGTGTATCCGAGTCCTTCGATGACGCGTTTGGTGTGGTCTATGATTGCGCGCCCGACCGAGGTGACCGCCGAACCTATCTCGCGGTCATAGAGCCTGAACCTTGCATAGCCGCTGACGCCGTAGTAGGTGTTCATGATGACCTTGAGGACATTCTGCTGAATATCGTAAAGTCCGTACTCGTAAGAGCCGTATTCAAAGGTATTGCGCAGTGCCTTCTTCTCGTCCCTCTCTTTCAGAAGGTCGCTTATAATACTCCTCGTAAGTCCGTCGGGCTCCTTCCTGAAGCGGATGCCGTTGGGGGCGCGGAGTTCTCCGTCGCGGCTCTTTGTCTCCGGCGACGCATTTATCGTCATCATGCACATCGGATAGAGGGACTTCAGGTCGAGCACAACGACGTTCTCTTTGACACCCAGAGACGGATCGAAGACGGTTGCGCCCTCGAACTCTTCGGCATCGGCGAAACCTTTCGACGGGAGAACATATCTGCCGAAGGCCTTCTTCAGAACGAAGATATCGATTATATTTGACGAATTCAGCGTTCTGTCAAGGGGGCAGCCGACATATCGGGCAATCTCGCGGTAGAACTCGATGATATTGTTCTTTCTGTTGATGCCGACGCAGAGCTCGACGTCTTTGATATTGTATTCTATGAGTTTTGCGGGGCTGCCGTGCCAGAGATCGCAGATCGTGCCCGTATATCTGACCTTGCCTTCTCCGAGCTCGTCTTCGCCGACGGCATCGAGCCTGTAAGACTCCTTCCTCGAGCCCTGAATCTTCTTGTATGCCGTAAGGAGATCGAAGACCGATCTGCCGCGTGCGGGATTTCTTGCGCCCGCGCCCGGAAGTCGCGAGAGGGAATCTTCGGGGATCCTGAGCATCTCCATGCGCTTTAAGATATAGGGGATATCGAAGTCGACGAAGTTCCAGCCCGAGAGAACATCGGGGTCTTTCTCGGCGACGTATTCCGAGAGTCCCAGAAGGAGAAGGTATTCACTCTGGAATATGCGTATGGTGCACCTTCCCGAGGCGGCGCTGCCCGATTCCTCAAGATATTTCTCGGTCTCTTTTATCACCGCGTCGCAATAGTCCTCTTTTTTGGCGTCGGGATGCCAGTAAAAGACGGTGTAGTGGTCGTCAAAGGAGTCCCACGCCGTTATGCAGTTGATTCGTTCGCTTTCGGCGTTGGGAAAGCCGTTGCAGTCCTCGCACTCGATATCCATGAAGCAGATTCTTGCCGGCGCATTCACGGTGCACGGCTCAATCTCGGAGAAATGCACGGGATTTTTACCTTCGGGGACGCTGATGCCCCCCGTGATCCCAGTGTCAATCATGAAGCGCGTCGCAAACGGAATATCGGCTTCAAAATGGTGATAATCCTCACGAATCGTCTTTACGTCGCCGGGTTTCGGGGTGTAGATTCTTACGAGGTCTTCGCCGCGGATGGACTTGTATTCGTTTTCGGTATCGGCTTCACAGCCGCTAGGGACGTTTCTCGAGTCGAGGTCGCGGCGCAGGACGTAGAAATACGGTCGAAATCCCGTGACAACGATCTCGCTTGCCGCTTTTGATTCGTCGCGCCCGAAGATATGAATGACCGTTCCTTCGGCAGTGTTTGAGTATTCGACCTGATTTACGGCAATGCGGAGTCTGCCGTCGGAGGTCGCGGCACTGTAGTTACCGCTGTTACCGACGTTACTGACGTTACTGTTGTTACCGCCGTTACCGCTCTCATCGGGAGCCGCAGCCCCCGAATCTCCGAATGTCTCCAGACTGCTCTGTTTCATTCGGCCTTCCCGCACAGTTCTTTCAGATGTTCCGCCGCGCCGGTAAATCTTTCGCTCTCCCAGTCATCCAGACGGCGTTCCATAATCTCCACGACTCCCGACCTGCCGATTCTTGCGGGCACGCATATCGAGAGGTCATGCAGTCCGTATTCGCCGTCGAGAACACAGGAGCAGGGGATTACCTCTTTTCTGTCGCGGATTACCGCATCTATGAGATTCGAGATATGGTATGCCGGTCCGAAAACCGTTCCGCCCTTTCCCTGAATAACAGGCATGCTTGCGCCGCGCATCTGAGCCTGTATCTCGTCCCGCAGCGGTGCGGGGAAGGCTTTGCCGTCGTTTCCGCCGACAATGCCGGAGAAGACCGGCACCTGAAACTCGCCGTGCTCGCCCATTATCCATGCGCCCTCATGGGGAAGCCCGCGTTCCTTCAGGAATATCTTCATGCGTGCAAGGTCGAGCTGACCGCCGAAACCGAGGCACCTGCTTTTCGGAAGTCCCGATTCCTTCCATATGCAGTAGTTCAGCGCATCCATGGGATTTGTGACCGTAATTACCGTGCCGTCAAATCCCGAGTTCTTTATCAGCGAACAGAACTCGCGGACAACGGGCAGGTTTACGTTGAGGAGATCGGCACGCGTCTTTATCTGCGGCGTCCGCGCAAAACCCGCGGCGAAGAGCAGTACATCCGATTCACCCGTTCCGCTTAAATCCGTAGATATATCCACGTCGATTCCCGTATGTATCAGATCAAGATATTGTGCGTTGAGAAATGAGGGGACAACATCGGCAATGACTATTTCGTCGACCAATCCGCGTACAGCCGCAAGACAGGCGACTTCTCCGCCGATTTTACCCATTCCGTATATTGTGAGGCGGCTCATAATAGTATTGAGTTTGTCATGATATGAAATATAATCGATACTATCTTATCCGTCGTTACAAGCAGTTAGATAAGACAAAAAATACAATAGATAAGTATCGATAGTATCGGCAGGGTGCCTTTCATGGTTACAATAGAAAAAACCGACAGAGTTACCGCAGGCGGCATTGAACTTAAGAATCACATGATTCTTGCCGCAGGCATACTGGGAACAACGGGGGCTTCGTTAAACCGCATCTTAAATCTCGGCGCGGGCGGAGTGGTTACCAAATCGATTGGTCCCGAACCCAAAACGGGTCATCACGGGCCCACCGTATGCGTCCTCGACGGCGCCGTCATGAACGCCATGGGTCTTCCCAACCCCTCATCAAACTTCGTATCCGAACTTGACGCCATAGAAGACCTTGGCTCAAAACCGGTTATTGCAAGCATATTCGGCGGAAACCCGGAGGATTTCTCAAAGGTCGCGTCATGGTTCACCGGTAAGGTTCGCGGCTTTGAACTGAATGTCTCATGCCCGCATGCCGAAGGTTACGGGGCGCAGATAGGGTGCAATCCCGACCTTGTTTATGACTGCACGAAAGCGGCGGTAAAAGCCGCCGGCGGTCTGCCCGTATGGGTTAAGCTGACGCCGAATGTGACCGATATCACGGCATCCGCAAAATCCGCGGAGAGAGCGGGGGCATCGGCTGTCGTCGCCATAAACACGGTAAAGGCGATGAGAATCTCGACCGAACTGAGAAGACCGATGCTCGGAAACGGCACCGGCGGTCTTTCGGGTCCGGCAGTTTTTCCGATTGCCGTCCGCTGTGTCTGGGACCTCTACGAAGCCGTAAAGATACCGATAATCGGATGCGGCGGTGTCATGACGGCCGATAACGTTGTCGAGATGATGATGGCGGGGGCATCCGCCGTTGAGATAGGAAGCGGCGTTCTGGGTCCCGCGGGCGTGAATATCTTCAAAGAGATTGCCGCGGAGCTCTACGCCGATGCTGGAGAACGCAACGATACCGTGATAGCGGAGGATATTATAGGGTGCGCACATGAATGCTGATAATAACGGCGGTCTGAGAGCGATTCCGTCGGAGATTGTAAGGATAACTAAGGTTATCGATGAGACGCCGTCCGTAAAGACCTTCGAATTCGATAAGGACTTTGAGTTCAAGGCGGGTCAGTTCTGCATGGTCTGGGTGCCGGGCGTGGACGAGATTCCGATGGGTCTTTCGGCGGCAAACGCGATTACGGTGCAGAAAGTCGGGGAAGCCACGGAGGCACTCTTTAAACTCAGGGCGGGAGACAGAATAGGAATAAAAGCGCCGCTCGGGAACGGCTTTTCCATCGGAAACAGCGGTCGCGTGCTTGCGATTGCCGGCGGAGTGGGTGCCGCACCTCTCCGTCCTCTTGTAAAGAGCGGCAGGTGCACGACCTTCCTTCTCGGAAGCCGCACGGCATCTGAGATACTCTATGAGAAGGAACTTGCGCAGGGAACTGACCTGCGGATTGCGACCGATGACGGCACAAAGGGTCATCACGGTTTTGTTACCGATCTCATGAAGGAGGTCGACCTGTCGTCATATGACAGCATCTGCGTCTGCGGTCCCGAGATAATGATGCGGGGCGTTTTAAGACTGCTTAAGGAGAAGTCCGAGGATACAAATACGGATCTTGTCAGCCGCGGTCAGTTCTCGCTTGTGAGATACATGAAATGCGGCGTCGGCATCTGCGGTTCCTGCTGCCTCGATCCCGAGGGACTCAGGGTATGCAGGGACGGTCCCGTATTCACTGGCGATGTTATTGAAAAGAGCAGAGAGTTCGGCACATACTCAAGGGACGCTTCGGGAAGCAGAACAATGCCCGGCGGACACTGATTTCTTTTGTCGAACGACAATTTTTTTTCTTTTTTACTTTTTCCCGTTTCCCTTTTTTCTCGTTTTCCCGATTTCCCTTTTTTCTCGTTTTCCCGTTTTCCCTTTTTTATTTTTTTACTTTTTACGGATATGCGGTTTAATCAAAAAACGGCACAAATCAGCGGTGATATTTGCCGCCGGCATTGATTGAACAGGCGCGATATATCTGTTCGACAAGAAGGAATTTTGCAATCTGATGCGTAAAGGTCATCTTTGAGAGGCAGAGCCGATAATCCGCACGCTTTATCAGACTTTCGTGGACGCCCAGACTTCCGCCGATGACAAAGACCGTTCTTCTTCCCGTCAGTTCCTGCTCCTTCATCTTCGCGGCAAAAGCCTCCGATGTCAAGGTTTCTCCTTTAAGGTCCAGAAGAATGACGCAGTCCGTATCTTTTAAAAGTCCCAGAATTTTTGCGGCTTCGCGTTCCTTTATCTTCTCGGCAGCTGGCTGAGAGATGTTGTCGGGAATGCTCTCATCGGGGACTTCGGCAAACTCAAGACTGACAAAAGAATTGAGCCTTTTTGCATACTCGGCTATGCCGTCGGCAAGATATTTCTCCTTGATTTTGCCGACCGAGATTATGCGCATCTGCTTGGCCATAATACCCCGCCGCGGTTATCCGCGATTCAGTTTTTCCAGCTCGCTCAGATTGTTGATATTCGTAAAAGTCTTCAGATCGGGGTCATACTGCCTGAGGTCGTTTACATTCACGTAACACGAATTCATGCTGACTATCATGTCGCGAAGAGAGAGCGACTTATGGGAGTGCATATACTTTTCGATGGCATCGCGCCTGTAAACGGCATGAAGCGGCTCGATAAAACCCTCTTCCCAGCGGGGAATCACGGCATCGCAGTTCCCGGATAACGAGAAGAGATATCTGATGACATCACCGTTGACAAACGGCATGTCGCAGGCGACGGCAAAAAGCGTGTCTCCGCCAGCGGACTGAACACCCGCATGAAGACCGCCGACTGGACCGAGTCCTTTACGGATATCGGGGATGATCTTTGCCTCGAAACCGGCGCATATCTCCTCGAATCTGCGGCAGTGGTGATCGTCGCGGGCGACGATTATTATCTCGTCGACCGTATCTCTGAGCGTTGAGAGCAGTCTCTCAAGGAAGGTCTCTCCGTCATACTCGAAGAGATACTTTTCGCGCCCTCCCGCACGTTTTGCCTCGCCGCCGGCAAGGATGATTCCCGTCTTCATTCTCTTTTCCGTCACGCCGTCCGCGTCTTTGTGTCCGCAGTTCCCTGCGAACTTTTGTTCTGATTCTCGCGGAATTTTATCAGACGCACCACGACCTCGTTTACGGGCGCGGGTATGCCGTGCTTCCTTGCAAGACAGACTATACTGCCGTTTATGAAATCGATCTCGGTCCTCTTGCGTGCCGCAAGATCCTGATACATCGAGGAGTAATGCTCCTTCGTCGCCGGCAACTGATGCGAATGCAGATACTTAAGGTATTCTTCCGGCGTTGCCCATTCGAGTTTTACGCCTTCCCCGGCGCAGACGGCAAAGGCTTCTTTTACGATATCCTCGATTATCGACCACGTGTTTGCATCGGCAAGCTCGCCGTATTTTATGCCCAAAATTGCGCTGAGCGGGTTTAATGCCGCATTGTAAAGCGCCTTGCCCCAGATGCCGCCGGCGATGTTCGACTCCGATACCGTGTTCATTCCGGCTTTGGAAAACATTTCGACGAGTTTTGCGGAAGCGTCACTGATACCTTCTGGATAGACGCCAATCTTTATGGGCGAGGCTTCGACGGATACGAGAACGGAGGCATCTTTTACCCATTCAAAGCCCGTAATTATCATGCCGCCGAGCACGGTGTCGGTATATTCCGATATTATCTCCTCGTTTCCGATGCCGTTCTGAAGGCTTACGACCGGCGTATCCTTCAGATATTCCTTAAACTGCTCGCATACGGCACGGGTGTCCGTCGATTTGGAGGTGATTATTATATAGTCGTATTTTTCGCCTGCCGGCAACGACTCCGAGCACGGAAAAACGACGGTCTCGTTGCCCCAGATTCCCGTCATTACAAATCCCGTATCGTTTATTATGTCGGTGTGCCGCTTTCTTGTGACCGCATATACGTCGCAGACTTTTGAGAGTTTTGCGGCAACGCACAGACCAACCGCACCGGCACCGAGAACTGCTATCTTCATGTTAACCCGCGTTTTT
>JAFPWZ010000061.1 GCA_017412625.1 Methanomicrobium sp. | reverse complement strand
CATGATGAACGGAGCGGGATCGCCTTTAAACAGTGTCCTCTTGAAGATGAAGGCAGAAACGATTGCAATCACGATTCCGAGCAGATACATTGAGAAGATTACTTCTCCCGCGTTTGCCGCGAAGAAGACACCCGCAAACAGAACGTAGATCGGAAGCCTCGCGCCGCAGGACATGAACGGCGTGACGAGAAGCGTCAGAAGGCGGTCCTTCTCATCCTCGATGGTTCTTGTCGCCATGAATCCCGGGACATTGCATCCGAAACCGCTCAGCATCGGGATGAACGCCTTGCCGGGCAGTCCGAGTGCATGAAGGGGGCGGTCCATGATGAACGCTGCTCTTGCCAGATATCCGGTATCTTCGAGTAATGAGAGAACGAAGAAGAGAATACAGATATTCGGCAGGAACACGAGGACAGAGCCGACGCCTGCGATGACACCGTCGCCGAGGATTGAACCGAGCATTCCGGGTATTGTCTCTACTACGTATGCCGCAAGCCAGCCGACAACCGTCTCGATGATCGTCATGAACGGCGCTCCGAACGTGAAGGTCAGATCGAATGCCGCACACATAAGCGCGAGGAATATCGGGATTCCGAGCCATTTGTCCGTAAGGACGTGGTCAAGGGTGTCGGAAGGACTAATCTTCGACCCGACCTTTCCGAGCCGCACCTTCTGTGCGAGCGCACTTATCGCGGTATATCTGCCGTCCGCGATGTCGGCTTCGGCAACTTCCGGACTGTACGAGGATAAAATCGGCGATAACTTCTCATAAAGACCCGAATTCGCCTTCACCTTTTCGATGACGTTTGCGTCCTCTTCAAGCAGACTTACCGCGAGCCATCTTGTCGGATACTTCGATGTAAGCGAGGTATCCTCTGCGAGCACCTCGGAGATCTTTGTTATCGCATCCTCGGTCTTCGGGCTGAAATTGACGAATCCGCTGCATGAACTGCATGAGCTGCATGAATCGCATCTGCCTTTGCTGCCGGCAAGTCCGATTGCGGCATCGAGGAGTTCGTCTATACCCTCCTTTCTGGTTCCGACCGTCTTCACGACGGGTATAGAGAGTTCCTTGGAGAGCTTATCCGCATCGACAGCAAGACCCTGTGCCTCGGCAAAATCCGTGAGGTTGAGGGCAAGCATGAGATTCGGAGTAATCTCGGCAAGCTGCGTCGTCAGATACAGATTTCTCTCGAGGTTTGTCGTATCGACTATCTGAACAACGACGTCGGGCTTCTCGTCGAGTATGAAGTCGCGGGCGATTATCTCGTCCGGCGAATATGCGGTAATGGCATATGTTCCCGGAAGGTCGATTACCTCGATATCGACGCCTTTGCGGGTGACCTGACCCGTCTTTTTCTCGACCGTAACTCCCGGCCAGTTACCCGTTTTCTGTCTTGCGCCCGTGATGGCGTTGAATATTGTGGTCTTGCCCACATTCGGGTTTCCGATAAGACCGATCCGCAGTTTTTTATTCTCCGCCATTATATCGTCCCGACAGCCTTTTTGAGATCGTTAAGCCGATCATGCAGCCCGTTTCCGGCGCCGATATTCGTCGGATTCGCAATATTTGAGACACTCTGAATCTCGGCCGCATCCGTCATTTCTGTTGGCGCAGCCGACCCGCTGCCCGCGTCAGCTTTTCCGCCGTCCCCGCCGCCGATGCCGACCATAATCTTCATCGCCGTTGCCCGCGAGAGGGCATAGTGTGCATTGCCGACGCTCACAATCACCGAGCCGCAGGACTCGGAACAGACTTTGACCTCGCTGTTTTGGCAGATTCCGAGCGTGATCAGTTTTTTCCTTACGTCGTCGCCGAGATGAACCGCGTTTACGACACCGCTTTCTCCGCGTTTAAGGAACGCGAGCGGCATAACCTGACGGTTTACCTCCGAACGCCTTGCGGGTATGCTTAACGGCATTATTTTACCTCCGTGACATTGCTGATTTCAATGAGTTTCGCTTCGGATTTCCTCAGGGACAGACAGTATCCCTTGAGTCTGTATTCCACCGGATCTCCCAGCGGTGCCGAGCGCACGGTCTCTATTTCGGTTCCGCCGACTATTCCCATGCCGAGAATGCGTTTCTTGAACGCACCGGCGCCGTGAACGCACATTATTGTCCCCTTGTGATTCGGGGGAAGTGTGTCAAGCGTGGTGATTTTATCATTGCTTGATTCTGAGATGTTTGATATATTCATCGCTCATCTGTTTTTTGTTTGGTCGTTATAACCGGTGACCTAAATCTCGAAGGATTTTGACGGGATAATTAATCAGTTTCGGATTTTACGCAAAAAATCTAAAATATCGACAATTTGCCGAAAATAAAATGTGCATGAAAAATGAATGAAATTCGGCGTCCAATCTCAAAATAGGATGGTTTTCGGAAAAATCGAATAACTTTGATGTGGATGATATTATGGTAAATTTTTCAGAACAAATGTGAGATAAAAAATGTGAGATAAAAAATGTGATATATAAAATGTGAGATAAATGTTTGATATCGGTCAGTTCCGCTCTTTCTCCGCTTCGCTCCTCTTGACAATGCAGAACTCGTCGAAGTCCTGAAGGATATGGTTTGCAGTACCTTTTTCGTTCAGGAAATTTACGAAGAGGTGAATCTGCTCGATTGTCTTGGCATGAAGTTCATGCTCCATAAGACAGGCATCGTCGTTTGCGAGATCTTCGGGAACGGCGATGAGCTTTAAGAATGCCATGAGGGTATCGTGGCGGTATTTGATTACGGTCGCAATCTCTCTGCCTTCGGGCTTTAAGATCACGCCCTCATACTTGCGGTATTCTATAAGTCCGAGTTTGCTCAGTTTTATGAACATCTCGACGACCGAAGGCGGACATACGCCCAGCTCTTTTGCGATATCCCTTGTCTTCGCATACCCCTTCTCAAGGCTTACGTTCAGTATTGCCTCAAGGTAATCCTCGGCTTTCCTGCTGAGATTTTTAGCCGCCGGAGATCGGTGACAGCCTCTGTACTCTCCGCGTTTTCCTCTCTTCTCATTATCTTCCGCTGAATTCAACATTTTTCCGTTCCAGAACGATTAATCCCGTCCGTTTATCCTGTTTACATACGTTAGGTATTAGGATACTTTATCTATGTCCCTAATATTATTAGTACCTTTGAATATTTCTGAAGATCTGAAACCGTTCCGAAAAAAAGTAAAGGTAATTTGTATTGTAATACACTCTTGTTTAACCCCATGGTTTCCACTGGAGACTTTGATATAAAAACTTCGTTTCAAATTTTCGCGCGTATGTGAGCAGTACTGAATTTTTTGAAAATTTGTCTGACAAAGATACAAACATTTACTCTTCCTCACACAAAGGTGCAATTTGTTTCCCGCGGTTAAGAAAATCGATTGGAAAGGGAAGTACTCATCCATGAGATCATTATGATAAAGTTTGCTGCGGCATCTGACCCGCGTTATATTCCGGGGGTATCACTGCCGGTATTACTGCGGGGCATTGCCTTGCGGCATTTTTTGATTTTGATAAAAAAGTGGTCTGAAATTTGAATTATATCGCTTCAAAGCCCAGAGCCTTATTGGTCATAGCAATCGACTTTTCGCCGGATTTGACATCGCCCGCGAGCGCTCTTATGGCATCCACGCTCTCTACGACGACATCCGCCTCCTGATGAATCGCCTGGAAGAGATAGAGCTCGTTATCCTCGGAGACCGAGATTGAATCCTCGAATATGCAGGATTCCCAGAGATCCGAGCGCGGTCGCAGGAGATCGGATGCATACTCCTTTATCTCGGCAGTGCTCGTGATACCCAGACCGTGCCTGATAAGCCCGATTCTCGGATGCTCGTTGATAATCTTGATTACCTCTTCCTTCGTTGCCTTCTTCTTCAGGTCCATGGAGAGAATGTGCATGTGCATGAATGTTGTCGGCACCACAAGAGCGGTCGTGACAATATTGATATGCGGAAGCACGGTCTGGACGTCGGGTCCGTGGTGCGACGGGATGGTGACGGGATTTAAGACGATTGCATCGACGGGACCGCGTTTCGGGTCGCCCGGGTCGGCACCGCGTCTGACCATGGTTGCGCGCACCTTTTTGACGCCGAAAGCCTTGTCAACCGCGTTTATTATCCTGCAAAGACCTGTTGTGTTACAGGAGACGACCCTTGCAAACTGCCTGCCTATCGCATCCTCGTAGTTGCAGGAGGAGTTGAACGAGAAGCCCGCGACCTCGTGATCCTCGCCGCCCTGCCAGATGGCTTTTTTGCCCGCCTTCTCATAGAGAGCACGGTTGTTCTTTCCGATTCCCCCCGGCGTCGCATCGACGACGACGTCGCATGCCGCGATCATCTCCTCGACCGTTCCCGCGACCTTTATCCCCGCAGCCTCGAATGCCGGTTTCTTAGAGATATCCGCGATATAAAGCGGGTATCCGCGTTTGTTGGCAACCAGCGCCTCACTGCTCGGTCGTGTCTTTGAAACGCCGATTATCTCCATATCTTCCTGTGCCGCGACGGCATCGGCAACTCTCTTACCGATAGTTCCGTATCCGTTGATTGCAACCTTTATCATTACTTAAATTATCACGTTCGAATACCATAAAGAATGTTATTGTAAATCCGGCGCAGGATTATTGCAATAATAACTGTTGGAATCGCACTAATATTGAATAATATTGCAATAATAAGAGTTAATTAAACTGATAACCAACTCTAAATTACGGAGAAGATATGAGTCTGAAAATATCTTATAAAATATCCCTTCTTGCGTCGGCATTGCTGATACTGTCCACGGTCTGTGCGGTATCGGCGGCAGCCGGGCAGACGACGGGTCCCGCGTATGAATGGGAAAAGCATATCGCAACCTGCGGCAACGGTTCGGATGCGGTCAATGTCACCGTAGCATCCGTATGGCAGATGCCGGACGGCACCTATATCGCCGGCGGCAAAACCGATTACGGCAGAGCAGTCTTCGGAATGGACACCGCGGGCAATATTCAGTGGGTAAGGAATGTCTCCGGCGGCGATGCCGACGGCACGGTAAGATTCCTTCAGAATTGCCCGGACGGCGGCGTATATCTCTTTACAGACGGCGAAAACCTCATAAAACTCAGCAACGCTTCCGCCGATGCTAAAGAGCTCTGGCAGTATCACCTGCCGCTCGGCGTCATCTCCTCGATTGAGGTTCTCCCCCACGGCGATATCCTCATGGGCGGCGACCACCTCCAGTCATTCCTGATTAAACTCGACACCGACGGCAACGAGCTGTGGAACAGGTCGCTGGGCAACCCCGCCGGCGGCGGACAGTTCCGTATAAGGTCGGTTCAGACCGGAAATGACGACAAATACATAGTCACGGGCTACGTCGACCCGATTTACTATGAAACTCCGTATCGCGCCTTTGCGATGGAGATAAACGAGACCGGCGGCGACGTCTGGAACCAGCAGTATAAGACCGATAACGTCTCGATACTGTTTACCTCGATAGCGCCGATTGACAACGGCAGGTATGCGGCGGGCGCCGTCGAGTCCCAGCTCGTTCCGAGCCTTGACAACGATGGAGATGCCGAATTTGTTCCCTACGTGGTCATACTCGATAAGGACGGAAAAGCGGTCTCCAAGAAGGCGGTAGACGAGGTCGACCTCATATACAATATTCAGAAAGCTGCCGACGGCGGTCTTTACCTCTTCGGCAGCAGGGATACGCCGTCCGGAGTTACGGAGCATATCATTGTTAAGACCGATTCCGAAGGATATACGGACTGGTCAAAGAATATGGGTGATTTTACGGTAAAGAGCATTCAGGGTATGCCCGATAACGGTCTGCTCATCCTCGGAACCGACGGAAAGACGGGAGAGAGTGTAATCATTAAGACCGAGCCTGCCGCGCCCGTCAGGCCGAGGCAGTCGACTGCCAAACAGTCCCCGGGATTCGGACTGATTACGGTCTTTGCGGCGCTTGCTGCGGTCGGCGGTGTTCTTGCTGTTTCCGGAAGACGGAAAGAGTGAACAGTGATTAAAGACCGGTGAGTAAAAACCGATAAAATCTCATTTAATTTTTTAGAATCATTTTTAAATTTTTAAAATCTCTTTTAATCTTTTTAAAAATCCTTTTTAATCATTTTAAAGCCACTTTTGCTCTTTTAAATTCACTTTTTTAATGATGTAATGATGTATTGCCGGGCCTTTGAGAATGGCAGAATGGTTTGTGCACGGGATTTGAGCGCATGGTTTGAACACAGGGTTTGCGCACAGTTTGAGAATAGCTTTCGCTCTTCTGTAATGACGATATAGGGAAAAACCCGCAGAAAGACTCTTGCCCGTCTTTTCTGCCGGTTATGAGGTGAAAAACTTGTTGTAGGTTAATGATTAGGTGTATTTGCTGATACTGCTATGGTACGTGTGTTTCCGGATTGCAATTTGTGTGTGGGTTTTGTAGAGTTTGTGGGAATTTTAGGGTTCTCCGATTTGTGTGTATGCAATTATGGGGTCTGGGGTATAGTTTAAGGAGTTATGGTGAATTTATGTTCTGTTTTGGCAAAGCCGGGAATTCCGTTCGGATTACAGAGGTTTAACAAAAGTCACGGAGTGTTGCATTTGACTTTTGCGATGAATTATGGAATGCTTGAGTCGTTTGTAAGGTATGGTAGTCTTACCCGACGGAATTCGGCTTCTTATGCCTGTGATGCAATTAACTTCTGCAATTATTTTGATTCGGCGGCGAAATATTGCGGCAATCGGATGGTTGCCGTTCTCCGCTCTCTGCGGGAGGATTCAGGCCCGCATGGCTTTGTAGAGGTTTTTCCCCGCGATTGCCTATTGCGTCGGCTATCACGGTATTGCACATAATTGTTGCACACATAAGTATTTAAAAGTATCTTTTAATGCTTGGCATTATACTTTGCACTATGTGTATCATTGAACACTGCAATATAAAATGCATTAACGAAAGCAATAAGTAATGCGGATTTACAAATTAAATAGACAGATATGGACAATTACGCAGATGAGTTGTCGGACATACTCAAGGTGTTAAAGGAAACGCCGCGCGGCATGTCTGTTTCGGATATTGCGGATAAAATCGGCGTAAACCGAAATACCGTATCCCGCTATCTCGACATCCTCAGAATCTCGGGTCAGGTCGACATGAAGACCTACGGCAAAGCCAAAGTCTTCTTCATATCGCAGCGTGCTCCCTTATCCGCGATGCTCAACTTCTCGTCCGACATGGTCGCAATAATCGACAGCGACCTCTGCGTAGTCCAGGTAAACGACGCCCTTTGCAGACTCCTCAAGGTAAACCGCGACGAGATCGTCGGCAAAGAGCTTCGCAACTCTCCTCTCGTCGGCTTTGACCACCCGATTATCAACGAGCGCATGAAGAGCGCTCTTGACGGCGAAGAGACCGTTGACGAGATTAAAATATTCCGCGACCTTGAAGAGCGCTACTATAAGATAAAGATAATTCCGACCGTCCTCAACGACTCCTCCCCGGGCGTCACGATAATGCTGGAGGACACGACCGAAGAAAAACGCGCCACGGAAGCGCTTCTGGAGAGCGAGCGCAATTTCAGGTCCCTTGTCGAAGAGATAAACGACACGATCCTCGACATCAACGATGCCGGCGACCTCCTCTACGCAAGTCCCAAGATAAAGGAGATAACGGGACTCTCCGCCGATGAGACCGTCGGCAACTCGCTGTTCAAATACATGGACCCCGTCTGCGGCGAGCGCTTTAAAGCCGCCATGCAGTCCGCACGCCAAAACAACGGCTCTGAGCTGATAGAATGCAATTTCAGCGTAAACCGTGACGGCGGACAGGGCGGAGAGCGTCAGATAAAGATGGAGCTTTCAATCACGCCGAAGTTCGACGAGATTGGCATGCTCAACGGATACCGTGTTGTAGGCCGCGACATCTCGGCACGCGACAGGGCGGTAAAAGGGCTTTTCAAGTGGAAATCCTTCCTTAACTCAATCGTCGACAACATACCCTCGATGGTTGTCGTAAAGGAGGTCGGAAACGGCACCTATGTTCATTTTAACAGTGCCGCCGAAAAATTCTTCGGAATCGTCGGCGAAAACAGCATAGGCAAGATGGGTTTCGAGCTCTTCCCCGACAAAGTGACCGAGTTCTTCGCCGCCGGCGACAGATCGATTGCCGCCGATAAGGTGCCGGTCTTCATGCCCGAACTTACCCTGAAGGTGAACGGCAGCGAGCATGTATTAAAGGTCAGAAAAGTCCCCATATTCGGAATCGACAACGCACTCGAGTATATTCTGACAATCCTTGAGGATATCACCGAGGAGAAACGCAGTCAGGAAGCCCTCGTCTCGCAGCGCGACGAGGCGCAGAGCTATCTGGACGTTGCCGGCGTCATGATTGCGGTAATCAACACGGACGGCACGATAAGAAGGCTTAACCGCACGGGCTGCGAGATGCTGGGCTACGGCGAAGAGGAGATAATCGGCGCCGACTGGTTCATGACCGTTGTTCCCAAAGACAGGGCAAAGGAACTTAAGAGACGCTTTGAGGAGGCAGTATCGGGAAAGATCTCCATAAATCCGAGTGCCGAGGGTGTTGTTGTCAGAAAGGACGGCAAAGAGACTGGCGTTATCTGGCAGAATACCTTCCTTAAGAACTCGAAAGGGGAGACGGTTGCCATGGTGACCTCGGCCTCGCCGAAGAACTGATTTCGGCAACGGCATCCGCATAACGCTCATACAACTCCCATATAACCCCCGTACAGATCACCCGCGAACTCCCGCGAACTCACTTCAAAACCCGCACCGCACCTCTCCGAAATCGCCCTCTCCGAAACTGCCGATTGAAAATCTTTTTGGTTCTTTTTTTGCGATTTTTGCCGAAATACAGGGGATATTACCTAATCTTAATAACCTTCGAGATCCATATTTTACAACATGCCACGAGAGAATATAATATCCGGCGGCCTTGACGATGCGTTCGGGGGAAGCAACAGACCCGACAAAAAATCACGCGTCTCGGGTAACCGTTCGGAAGGAATAATAGACGATTTCGGCAATGAAACCGGGGGAAAAGGTTCATACGCGGGAAAAGGGGGGATAAAAAACGATGGCGAGAGAGGGCGAAGGGAAAGACCCTCGGATAATTCGGGGATGTTCGAGTCGTCGTTCGGCAGCAGTTCGGGGCGGAGCAGTCCGAAATTTACCTCAAGTTCGTCGATAAGCAGGGGAACCGATATCTTTGACACCGATTTCGGATCGGCACGCGGCAACCGTCTCTCACCCAAGACGCACTCAGTATCGGGTAATGCGTCGTCGAAAAGCGGCGATCTCTTCGACAGGGAACCCGCATCCGGCGCAGGGGACGGGAACGCCGCAGGTCCCGCAAGGGATGATCTCGTTTACGGCAGCGAGCCGCCGAAACCGAAGAGCACGGACGAGTACATGACTAAGGACCAGTCCGATATCTTTTCGGACGGCTTCGGCTCGGATGAGGCGGGCTGGATGTCGGCGAAACGCAAGTTCGGCGAGAAACGCTATGATAAGAGAATCGACGAGAAGCCCGAAGTTTCCTCTTCAAATCTCGGTATCGGCGGCAACGACATATTCGCGACTAAGATTGCGGTAAATCCTCTGGAGAATCCCGAAGACAGGGGCGGGCATGCGGATATCTCAAAGACGGAGTCCTTCTTCGGAACGGATGCACATCATGAGCCCGCACCCTCGCCTTACGGTGAGGATAATGTTGAGGACGGCGTTGAAGATGAGTCGGATTCGGAATTAAACATATCCTCCGAGACTTTCCCGGGGGCTTCCGATGAGAATCCGTCCGGAATTGCAGAGGATTCAGATGCGCCGCAGGACACCCTTGACGGTGCGGAACACGGGGGTATCAGTTTCCGTTCGGAATCGGATCTGCATTTCGGAAAGGAGACCTCCGATGATCTCTACGATGAGAATCTCCGCGACCGCACTTTGGAGAACCGTCCGAAAGCGGTTGCCTACACCATGGAAGACGATCTGCGTGCACAGCGGCAGGCAGAAAAACTCGCAAACAGGAGCAATTCGCAGATAGGCAGTCAGAGCGGTCTGCAGAGTACGCCTTATGAACAATCCGGCAACCTGTCGGACGGCTCGGATTCGGAATACGACGATTTCTTCGATGAACTCACGACACCAGTAAGCGAGCCGCAGAGTTTCAGACCGAGCCCCGCGAGAGATCCGCTCTATGCGGGATATAATGCCGCGGACGAAGATTACGACGACATCTTCGAGGACGAGGAGCCAGTATCCCGAGAGGACGCGGTCAATGCGCCTGTGAATGCGCCGGTTCACGAGGAAATGCCGCCGAAGATGCCGGAAGAGAGAAAGACCGCGGTGAAGAAGTTCAACTACATGGAGACCGACGATTCCGATCTCTTCGGGGATTAACCGGGGATTAACGGAAGAACGCCGAAGAACAGGGCTGAAGATAGGCCGAAGAAAGGCTGAAGAAAGAAGTTTGCAGGACAAACTTACACTTTTTTTACATTTCGGGCAGGATTATTTTTGTCGGGCATTGAATCAGATGAATCGATGGATTCGGTAAATTCTCTTGAATCGGCGGTATCTGTTGAAACCGTCACTTTCCGCGAATTTCGCCGAAGCGACCGAAGATATCTGGAAGATCTGCTTTACGACCTCTGGCTCGACAATATTCTGAAGAACAATACGAAAATCACGCACGGCGAAGATTTCGCGGGGCTCTCAAAGGTAAAAGGGCTTATTGCCCGCGATTATCTCCTGATATTCCTTAAGCATTCCTCATATTCGGTTACGGCGGTGAATCCCTCTGGAATTCCGTGCGGATACCTTTTGGGCAGATGCACCCCGCGTTCGCGGGGCTCTCCCCGCAGCGGATATTGCGACGCGATACGTTGTCTTTCGGCATCATTGCGGCAGTATTATGACGGTGTTATTCTCAGAACGACCAAATACGGACGGATTTATCTGGAACACAGGAGAGATACGCAGCGGGCTTTATCGACGCTCGAAAGAAGCGTCCCCGCAGAATGCGAAGGCGAACTCATTCTCTTCGCGGTAAGGAGTGATATCCGCGGAAAAGGCATAGGGTCGCGGCTTATCGCGGATTTTCAGGATTATCTGCGCAGGAACGGATGCGGCGGATATTACCTCTGCGCCGATGACTACTGCAATACGGGCTACTATGAAAAACACGGTTATATGCGGGTCGCCTCAACCGATGTCGACTACAAAGACGGCAGAAAGGGGATGAAATTTCATCTCTATGTCCGCGATCTCTGACGGCAGGAAACTCACACCGCCTGCGTGCCGTTCTTCTGCTTAAAAACCGATATATCCGAGAGTTTCTCGATCATAATCTCGCGATGACCGTTGTATATCGACACCTTACCAACGGCGGAGATGTTGTCCCCTTTATCGATATCGGATTTAAGGGCGGCACCGCCGCTGACAAACAGAACAATCTCGGTCTCGGGTTTTTCTTTGGGCGGGACGTCAGTCGGGCAGTCGCGACCGGCGTCGATAATCAGATGACCGCCTGTCTTCGTTGCCGAAACCGAGAGAACGGTGCCGTTATACTTCACAAGTTCCCCCTCCTGCGAAGTATTCGTATAGACCGATGCAAAGTCGTATTTGTCGGCGCCGCCGAGGACAAAGTGTGCGCCGGCGATTGCCAAAAGCACGGCACACATAAGCAGAAGTGCCAGCCTCTCCTCTTTCTCAAGAATCATGTAAACCTGTCCCGAAAAAACCTGTCCCTATACAAAAATACTGCCCGTCAGACCAGAAGTTTGACTACATTGTATTCTCTTATCTCCGGGGGAACGCCGAACTTCATATCGAAAGCCCGGTTCGTGTTCGTATTCAGCGTCAGCTCAAAGACCCCGTTCGCGGGAACGGTAATTGCCGGATTTGCGACCAGAGTAAACATCTCGTTATTCTCGAGGATATCGTCGCCGTTGGCTTTGTGGAACGGAATCACGGAACCGCGTTCGACAATGACCCAGTGACCCGGCGTCAGCGGCTGCTCGGCCGAATATGTAAGCCATTCGGTATCATTGCCGTATTTAAACACGAGATCGGCGCTGTTGAAATCAATTCTCTCACCGCTCATTGCCACCAGTTTAATGGAAACGGCAGCACTTCCGAGCTCGTCGGGGTGCACTCCGTAGGAATAAATATCGACATCATAGAGATTTCCGGAGATATCCTGCATCCCGTAACTGGGACCGTTGCGGACAAGAACGTTCTCCAGGGAGGACTCGAAATCCCCTATGATGCCGCCGGGGGCATTGCCCGCAGCCGATTCGGACGGCGTATTCGAGGAAACAGCTCCCAATAACACGTAAACGATGATGAATGCCGCCGCGATTATGAGGATCAGTTCCAGCACGGTCATACCCTCGTCCCGACAGTATTCCCGACAGTATTTATCCGATTTTGTATCCGCCATATCCGTTACTTTTATCCCGTTACTTTTTACCGTTACTTTCAGTCTCTCTTTACCGACGAATCCGCAGAAGGATCATAAGGCGGGTAGGTAACCGCAAGAAAGATCAGATCTTCCGATCCCGTATTGGTAACACCCTGATGGGCACCCGATTGAATATACACGGTATCCCCCTCTTTAAAGGACATAATCTTGGAATTAACGACGATCTCGCCCTTACCTTTCAAAATCTGATCCACTTCGGTCGTTCCTTCGATAACATGCGGATCGGTTCCGGAACCTTTCGGAATCGTGACATATGCAATTCCGCATCCGATTGTGTAATTTTGATTGTATTCCTTAAGTATTGCCGGATTTATCAGGTTCCTGACGCTGACGTCACTGAAGAATGTATCCTGCTTAATGTCGTCGATTATGAAGGCGGTCGCATTCTCGGATTTTAACCGCAGTATCCCGTATTCGCTGTTGTTCTCAAGGATCTCGTTTGCCGGATCGTAAGGCGGATTGGTTATCGAGATATATTTGAGATCGCCCGTGCCGTTGTTTCTTACCGACATCGGCGTGTTCATGGGGACATAGACGAGAGTTCCCGCGTCTGCGGTCATTAACCTGTCGTTAATAAGCATATCCGCGGTGCCCGAGGTGATGTATATCGACTCGCAGGTATCCTTCAGGAGATGCAGGGGCGTCTCGTGATTCGGCGATACCGTGATGAAAGACATCTCGAAATCAATCATCGGGTATAATCCGTCATCTATCAGTATGGAAGGCGAGATTATGTTCTCGCAGATTACATCTTCGGGATTGATCTCAAATGCGGGTATTTTGATGATGCCCGAACGCTCTACGACGATGGCACCGATATCCGTGACTTTTGCGTCGCCTTTTCCGCCGCCGTCTCCCGGACTGACGACGTTGCCCTTATCCGTTACCTTATCCGTTCCCGTATCCGTTGCCTTGCCCGATCCCGAAACGCAGCCGCATACGGCGGCGGATAACAGAAGCAGCGCGGCAAGACATACCGCATATGACATAAACCGGCTCATGAAATAGAATTGACATCGGAGAATTTTAATTCTTCTGAATTTTTTCGGATACGTATAAATCGGTTAATTGCCGCAAAAAAGGTGTAAAAATGTAATTGGAGAACTCAGAGAAGTCCGAAGGACTTGAGAGTAACTTCGGGGTTGACACTGCCTGTTCTGTAGACCTTGCCCTCGGTGAGTTCGTTGATGATGACTTCCGCGGGTGAGAAGAGTGATGTGTCAATCTTATAGAAATCAAAGCCTGCTGCCTTGAATGTGTCATAGAACGGCTCTCCGTAGGATGAGGACTTGCAGGACGGAATCTTGTCAAGGTAATCGACAATCTCGGGTGCTCTCATTGTAAGATATATCTGACCGTGGTAGATTGTCGCATCGTTTGTGCAGCCCATTGCACGTGTGGAATCCTTCTTTACCGGCGGAATAGGTGCCGTTCCCATTGCCGCCTGAATCTTCTTCGTGTCAAAACCGAGCTCGTTGAGCTTGTAGATTGCCGTCTCGACGCAGCGTCCGGAGACCTGAATGGAGCCTACAATCGACGCCGTCGGTGCAACAACCGCGCAGACGTTTGAGGGCTCGACTTTGCATTTCTTTGCGATCTCGTCCATGACGTCCGCGGTCGGCAGTTTGTCGGATTCAAGACAGATTACGGCGCAGTCGCAGTCATCTTCGTATTCGATGACTTCGAAGGTGTGTTTCGGCATCAGCGAGAGAGCACGTGCCGGTCCGCTTCCCATTGCAAAGAAGTTGCCGACCTTGACCGTCCAGCCCGCTTTCTGCGAACCGAGACAGGAGATTGCCGGAAAGTCGGTATTGATGTCGATGAACGGCATCGGAACGCCGTTGATGTTGCCGTTTCTGAATGAGACCTCGGCAAGTCCGCCCATACAGATCTCGGTAAAGCGCTTTCCCGCAAGGTATCCGCCTTTTGCGTTTACACCGCAGTCAACAATGCGTGCACCGTTGTCCAGTTCGTGTAATTCTACATTGTAATCTTCGGGGTACTCGGCGAGTTCCTCAAAGATGTCAAGAGCAAGTTCGTTAACACTTATCATAGAGTATTCCTCTTTCAAGTAGATTAAATCAACAAAATAGATAAGTATTGTTAAATGAAATAAACGTTTTTTCAGCCCGAAATCTGTGCAAAATCTCAGCCGAGAATCTCGATGATGCGGGAGGGGTCGTAGCGCAGTGTAATCAGCCGCGTTCGTCCCTTGCCTTCCTTGTAGTTGAGATTTATGAGACGCATCGAGTCGAATTTCTTGAGTATCTCGGAATACCTTGTATATCCTATCTTGAGAGAATCTTTGAGTTCGTCAAAGACCGCCCCCGCATTCATCTCCTTCTCCTTCTGAGACATCAGGGCAATTGCTTTCAAAAGCCCTTTCTCCTCATCCGAGAGGGTCTTTACACTGCTTGAGAGGTGCAGATATTTCGAGATGAGATATGCGCGGCAGACGTCGTCCTTTACAATCTCCTTTCTGGCGTCCTTCTCCGCATTCAGAGCCGAGCGCTTGAGCAGATCGATTCCGACGCGGAGGTCGCCGCTCTTCATGGTCTGCTCCACGATGAGCTCGAAGATATCGGATGAGAGAACTCCCGGATAGAGCCCCTGCATGACGCGCTGGTTTAAGATCTCGCTTATCTCGCTCTCGCTGTAGGGCGCGAAGTAGATCTCGGAGGGTCTGAATACCGAGGCGACGCGGTTGTCGACTTCCTGCATGAGATCGACGGTCATGTCCGAGATGATTGTGATGACGCCGATTCTGACACCTTCGTTTGCCTCATGCGACCGCAGAAGCGTGTAAAGGACATTGCTTATCTCCTTTTCGTAGAGGAGGTAGTTGGCATCGTCGAGGCAGACGAGCAGCACGGCATCTTTGTCGGAGAGAATCTTGCAGACCTGATCGAAGAGATTCTTGAAGGACGTTCCCGATGCCGGCGGGGGTCGTTTCGTGAGTTTTTTGTAGATCTGCGAAAAAATTGCGAACTTTGTATTGTCTATCTGACAGTTTATGTAGACAGGGATTATCTTCTTTGTCTTCTCTTCGATGTCGGCGAAGAGCATCTTTACCGTTGTGGTCTTTCCTGTGCCCGGAAGTCCCTTGCAGATTGTGTTGAGCGGTCTTGCCCCCGCAAGTCCGGGTTTGACGTTTATTGCGAGTTCCCGTATCTGATTGTCGCGAAAATCGAACTGCTCGGGCATGTAGTCTATCTCGAATACCTCAATGTCGCGAAAGAGAGTCTCATCCCACATAAGCAGGTCTTTTTTCATGAAGAATTTTATGAGTTATACTGTAATTAAGGATCTGTTTTTATTAAGGATCTGTTATTTGAGTCGCAATCTGAGTCATATATATCATGTAGAATTCTCAAATAACTAAGCGAAAGTAAGTTTTCGGGCAGATGATGAAAGTTACCCCCACTGAAAGGCACTTCTTATGAGGTGTTTTGCTGATGAAGCAGGGTACTGATGCCCGATTATTATTGATGCCCGTTAACTTTTGATGCCCATTTTATTGATGCCTGATTATTGTCCTTTGTCCTGTTTTCGCGAAGATATTTTTCACGAACATATATATGTCGTGACCGTAAATCTCTTAGAGAATGGATAAAACCGTAAGCGAATATCTTTTAATTCTTGTACGCGGCTTTCTGATGGGTGCCTGCGACATTATCCCGGGAGTTTCGGGGGGCACGATTGCGCTTCTGACGGGAATTTACGAGCGGCTTGTGACGGCAATCGGAAACATACGTCCCGACGTCCTTCTGAAGACATTTTTTACGGACAGAAAAGCGTTCGTCGCCGAGCTGAAATACATGGATTTCTTCTTCCTTGTCATTCTGGTCTCGGGTATCGTTATTGCCGCGGTTACGGTATCGAAGATAATCTCCATGCTCCTTGAGAGTTATACCGCGTTTACCTACAGCTTCTTCTTCGGGCTCATCCTCGCCTCCGCCGTCCTGATTCTTCTGGAGATCGGGTCCGTTGAGTCCCGCGGCAATAAAATCGCGGTCGTCGGCTCGGCACTGGTCGGTCTCGTAATCGGTTATCTTGTGGGCGGGCTTGAGCCGGCGATGCTCGGCCACTCTCCCCTCGTGCTTTTCATCACGGGAATGGTGGCGTTCTGCGCGATGATCCTCCCCGGAATTTCGGGAGCATACATCACGTTAATCTTCAATCAGTATGAGTATCTTCTGAATTGTATTCACACGATGGAGATAGTGCCGCTGATTGTATTCAGCGCGGGAGGTATTCTGGGTATTCTGGGTTTCACGAAGTTGCTCAAATTTCTGCTCAGCCGCTATCATGCCGCGATGCTTGCCATGCTTACGGGTCTTATGATCGGCACATCCCGCCTTTTAATCGGCAAAGTGGAGCTGAGCGGAGGTTTTACGCCCGCCGTTATCGTCTGTGCCCTTGCGGGAGTTGCCCTGCTGGTTATTCTTGAATTTGTTAAGCGTAATTGCATATCAAAAGAGCAGACATCACAATAGTGCCGCAAATACCCCCGTACGATTGACGGATGCATAATATCTGTCAATCCACTAATCCCTTTACGTTTTGTGCGGCAATTTCGTTTTGTTAATGAAAGCCTTATTTATCCTTTGTTTTGAGATTATCGTCATATTTTCAGAGATGCATTTTACGGGGGTCATGCGAAACAATATATAGTTGTCAACTTTTTCGGTCATTTAGTATGCCATTTTTTTCGTTCCGCGGTCGGCTCATAGACAGGATTTCGACCACAAATTAAATATATATAGTACAAAGGCCTATTGACTATCATAGACTGTTCAGTGGGAGGTGGTCTGAAAAAGCATGTACTGTTATTGTACTGAAAATAATGTGCAGAAAAACATGACGGCAGGTTTTGGTTATCTTCAGCAAACATCATTTGAATCACCTTTTTATGCGAGAAAAGGTCTCATCCATCCATATTGATATCATTAATGTCCGTTGGGAACGACACAAAGCGTGACATTATGAAAAAGAACGAAATAAACGAAACAAAACAGAAACGAACGAAAACGAACGAAAAATTGGTAGTCATTTAACTAAAAGCCTTGATATCGGATAAAGTATCCGAAAAACCTCATAATCGGAAAAGACGATTATCATGACCAAAACCGAAAAACCGATCGGATGATATATCCGTTATAACCGAAACAGAGAACCGATAATTCCAATCCTGAAAGACCGGAAAATCAACCTACAAAACCGGAAAATAAGCATCAAAATAAGTGAAACAAAATAAGTAAACCAAAACCAAAACCAACCGTTTCATTTTACGTGATGTGTATTAATCTTCATTTAAACCAAAAAGTCATCATTTAACAAAAATTCCGGACATTATGTCCGTTTTTCAGGTATTTTTTTCAGATATTTATCCGGTATTTTTTAGGCATTTTTTAGTTATCTTTTCAAGTATTTTTTCAGTATTTTCAGACCACTTATTGTTATACCGCCATCATACCCGGGTCAATACGTTTTGTGCATAAGTCTAACCTCGCGGTTATACAATACGCCCTGGGGAATTTGGTCCATATATATACTCTCGGGATGACTTTCTAATCAGACGACCACTAAGGGAGGCGGTCAGATAAGAAAAGATAAAGTTGCTTGTCCAAACCTGAAGAATCATGACCAAATGTGATTCTGAAAATTGTTTAAACCTTCTTCTGTTGCGGGAAAAGATTTTTCTCATTTTAAAAAAGTTAAAAGTTTCTTGGAATTCCGTTCTCATCCGGCTGTTCACATTCGGCTTCACATTCAGTCATTCACTTTCAGCTTCGCATTCATGCTCTTTGTGCATCAGTCTAACCTTTCGGTTATACAATACGCCCGGGTGAATTTGGTCCATTTATATACTCTCGTGAGAACTTTCTAATCAGACGACCACTGAGGGAGGCGGTCAGATAAAAAAAGAAAAAATTGCTTGTCCAAACCTGAAGAATCACGACCAAATGTGATTCTGAAAATTGTTTAAACCTTCTTCTGTTGCGGGAAAAGAATTTCTCATTTTAAAAGTATCAGTTTCTTTAAAGTTTCCGTGTTTTATCGTTGTGCTTTATCTTTCACGGATTTTCAAAAAAGTATCAAATGATTTATTGTTTTCAATTATTCTTCGGCGGCAAGTCTCTCGTCAAGACCGTTCATGACATCGGCGGTGGCGGCTTTAATCTTCTCGACCGAGATCTTGAACTGGTTGACCTCGTCCTCGCTTATCATAATAGAGACGGGGAATACTCCTTTTCTGTTGATGCGGGCGGGCACTCCGATGCTTACGTTTCCGATGCCGTGAACCTCGCTCTTTACGTATGCCGAGACCGAGAGAATCCTGTTCTCGTCGCCGAGCACGGTCTTTACGAGCGTGGCTATTGCGGCGCCGGGTCCGTAGACGGTGGCGCCGCTCTTCTCGATGATGTGCGACCCCGCATTAAGTACCCAGTGGACCATCTCTTCTTTCGGCAGGCTGTCGAATTTCGGCAGATTGCTTATCTGGATACCGCCGATTGTTGTCGCGGACCACAGCGGCACCATGCTAGCGCCGTGTTCTCCGATGATACGGGTGTGCACCTCCGAGACATGGACCTTGAAGTGGTGCGCGACGAAGGATTTCAGGCGCATGGAGTCAAGGTGTGTTCCCAGACCGAATACGCGGTTCTGCGGGAAACCGGAGTATTTCAGCGCAACCGAGGTCATGACGTCGACGGGGTTGGAGACTACGAAGATTATTGAGTCCGGCGCGTTTTCCGCTATCATCTTTGAGTATTTGGCGATTATGACGGCGTTCTGCTTAGCCAGGTCGAGTCTGTCCTGACCGGCGCGACGCGGGATTCCCGCCGTTATTATGACGATGTCTGAGCCTTCGAGGTCTTTCGGGTCGCAGCTCCATTGGAGCATTACGTCGCGTCCGAGTGCGGCGAAGTTGTCGATGAAATCCCATTTTGTGCCTTCCAGCACGTCTTCGTTACCTTTTCTTCCGAAAAGAAGCAGTTTTTTTACGTACGGTATTGCCGATACCGAGTATGCGGCGAACTGACCCACTTTTCCGGAAGCGCCGATGATTGTTACTTTTGCCATGTTTATCGTATTTAGATTATTATATTGAGTATCGGAGTGAAATATGATATATTTTATTTTATATTATTGTGGGTATCTGAAATGGTAGATAACACTTCACAAATCCTACTCACACCCCCACCATCAACAACACCCATTAACCTCCCCACACATTTTACCCTCATCTCATAATCCGAACAATAGGCTCGCAACCCTTCAACAATATCCGTCACACACTACTTAGGATCGGAGCGGATATCGCCGGCTCCGAACATCAACCTCTTCTTCGTAAACACCGACACAGAGTCTATCTGATTGTCCGCCCATGAAAAGCATACTGAAGGCACACCGCAGGCACACAGTTCACAAACCGCCGGCAGTTATGAGAATCTTCTACACATTCTTTCTGAAATGCGGAGTTTGTTGTCGTATTCCTTGAATATATTGTTCATTATGAATTGCTTGTATTCGTCATGGGAATAGATGACGATCCTCTTTGGATCATAATGTTTCAGGATGTATTTCCATGAAGTGATTACCGAAAGAACCCGTGCCTCTGGTAATGAGTATTGATTAGTTATTGAACATGGTTGGTATATTTATTTATGTTGATGGAGGTATCTATTGGTTTTGATTGATTGCAAATTCTTTCAAATATTTGTAAAGTATTCAACACTTTTCGATTTCGTCAATGAATATCTCCCATATCTTTTTGTCTGGGGATCCTTTGATTTTTATGTAGTCATTAATGTATTTATCATACAATTTTTCATTAATTTTTGGAATTTCACTTAGTTGTGAATAATCAGTATCTATGTTAATTGGTGCTTGTCCAAAATATTGAGCAAATGTGGAGATAGAATCATTGTACATACCGCCATAATTTTCTATCAGTTCATTCGTGGTGAGAAACAGAATTGGTTTTTTGAACAGTACTGCATAACTTATTGCGGTTGAGTTATGCATTATAACAAAATCGGCATCACGCACCAAGTAGTTAGTTTTACCCAAAATAATTGTTCGATTAGGATATGCATTAGGATGCAAACTATAGTCTGCTCTCGGATGAGCTGCAATAATTACTTTTATGTCAAACTTTTTTTCAATATATTCAAAGAATATGTTGAGCGCAGAGTAGTATTTCTCTTCAGAACATGGAGATTTCCCATAGCTAACAGCATTATCGGGATGATGCGGCAGATATTGATCAATGAATACACAATACTTTGAATTAATGTCATTAACGGAAAATGTATATGCATCCATCTCTAAATACCGGTCATAATCCATAGAATGTGCATTAATTATCGTTGTTTTATCGGAGAAATATATTCCAAAAGGTGCTTCCAAAGCAATCGCTCCGCCAACAAGATAGTATTTTGCAGGGGTAACTCCCAGTAGCCAATAGTATTTTTTTGGTAAAATTGTAAGGAATTTGTCGCAGACTGCTCTTAAAGAGAATAATTGAATGTAACGCTTAATCTTGGCAGCAATAAATGCACTTTTCAATGATCCATCATTTTTGATGGCTGGAATTGATCCTAAATTGACTATTGAATAGTCTATGGAGTACTCTTTAAGTACTCTGTATAATTTTAAACTATTGTACACGATATGACAATTCATAATAATCATACAATTCTCTGGAGAGTATTGGCGCAATTCCGAACGTATCTTATTTGCACTCGAAATAATTTTAGATTCAATACCATTTTTTATTTCTGGGATGACATTATCAGCATAATTTTGTGTAAACATCGGGAAGATCACAAATACTTTTATAGCATACCCATTTTCTAGGAACGTATCTATCCCAAATCTAACATAATCTCTTTCAGAGAAAGGATGCACTGTGATTATTATTATTGTTGATATTTTTTTTTGTTTCTTTGTCACATTATGAAATTGACTCATCATACATTATATCTTATTATTTAGTTGTATTACATAATAACTAACAGCACCCATTATTTTCAGATCTGATACTACATGTGCCAAGCACTCATTTTATTTACACAAAATAAATAATTATGATAATTATATTCATTAAAGTATAAATATTATATACCTGCTGTTTTTTTACATGTACATGACGATAACCAAATCTAAAGAATTATCAACAATATATTAGTAACTGTCAATAGTACAAAAAGAGAACATTATTTATTACATCATTTTTTGCCTTATTATACGGATAAATAGGAATTGACTCAATAAAATAATCATCTCATTCGACATGATGATCCATAATGTGACAATTAAAGTGCAATCTTTTTCTAAGCCATAAATCTACTTTTTCTTTTTTGCATCTAAGATATTTTGAAATAACAACTCAGCCAGCCTAAAATCCATCTCCGAGTCAATATCCACAGATACCTCTCTCCCCATTACATAAGCATAACAGCGATATTTGTAGAAATCACCAAATTCCCGATAATACCCGACATCTGCTATATACATCGCTCCGTTTATTCTGTAATATGTCTCCAATGCCTGCCTTGGTTTATCCTTCACTTTATCTTTGATGAACCCAACCATGGAACGATCTTCCGGAAGCGTTCCGTAAAGCAGCGGCGAATGATCCGCTTCGGTCACACCTACAACAGCCAAAGCATTTTTTTCGGCAAAAAATTCATAGGCTTTGATTATATCCGATGCCGTTCTCAAAGGCGATGTAGGTTGAAGCAGACAAAAGGTGTCAAAGATCTTTCCGGATGCTTCATATCGACTTAAAACATCCAGAATAACGTCTTTTGATGTTGCCGTATCCGATGACAATTCTGCGGATCTAAGGAAAGGAACATTCGCACCGTATTCTCTTGCAATGGCGGCATACTTCTCGGAATCCGTTGAGACCATAACCTCATCAAACATCTTGGACTCGAGTGCCGCTTCAACGGAATAAGCCAGTAACGGTTTGCCGTTCAACAACTTGATGTTCTTGTCCTTAAGACCTTTTGAACCGCTTCTTGCAGGAATTATCGCAATGTTTTTCATAATATCACAGATCATAAAACACTTTCTTCAAATCAATCTTCTCATCATCCAGCCAATCATGCAACGCCGCAACAATCTTTTCCGATGCATGACCGTCCCCGTAAGGATACACCGACTTCGCAGCAATCCTCGCAAATTCATCCGACATAGCTTTCTTAATAGCACCGGCAATCTCGGATGCAACCGCATTGCAATTAATAATCGACTCCGCCTGTATCCTGCCCCTCTGACGAACGCCGATGTTCACGGTCGGTATCTTAAAATACGGCGCTTCCGCGATGCCGCTTGACGAATTCCCGATAACCGCGGATGCATGCTTAAGTGCGCTAAGATACTTCAGATTTCCGAGAGATGATACGGCAAGAACGTTTGCATGATTTTTTGCATACTCGTCAACCATCTCATTGATGATAAGACCTCCCTCGTCAGCATTGGATTTGGTGATTATGAATTTCATCGCCGGAAATGCGGATAATGCCTCCAGAAGTTGCTCGCATTGATATTTCACATTGCCGTTGAGAGTCTCGGGATGATATGTCACCACCGCATACTTTGAATCGGAAATATCGAAATCTATCGCGGACGAGAGATCTTCTCTTGATAACAGTTTCATCTGTCTGATATTGTCGATTCCGATGGCTCCGACATTATATACGCGGTCTGGTTGCTCGCCGAGTTGTATAACGCGCCGGCGGTATGCCTCGCAGCTCGTGAAATGAAGATAGGAGAGTTTTGTGATGGTATGTCTTATCGAATCATCAATCGCCCCTTCGGTAAGTTCGCCGCCGTGAAGGTGGGCAATCGGTATTTTGGCGTTCATTGCCGCAATAGCGACGGCAAGAGTTTCATATCTGTCTCCCAGAAGAATCAACAGATCTATCCGATGCTTCGAGAACAGATCCGCAAAACCGGATACGGCGTTAGCCATTGTATTACTGACATCTGCGGGATTTTTTATCTCCGAACGAATAATGTCAACACGTGCGTCTATCGTGAATCCGTCGGCAACGATCTCTTTGTATGTTTCGCCGAAATCCTCGAGATAATGCGTGCCCGTTGCCGCAAGAAACAGATTAAATTTGGGATCGTCCTGGATCAGCTTAGCGAGCGGTCTGAGCAGACCCCATTCCGCCCTTGTTGCCGTTACGATTCCGATTGTCTTTGTCATAATTCAATCAACTCATCGTATTCGAAATCGCGGGGTGCCTTCTTCCCGAGAACCTCAAACCATTTCATCGGCGAGATTCCGTTTCCGGGTCTTTTTACAGTAATGTTATCTTCCGAGAAGACCGTGCCCGCTTTGATATCGCACTTCGCGACTATACTTTTTCTGGCGATGTCGCGGTTGACCGCTTCCGATTCCGTAAGCCTCTTCTCGGAACTTCCGAGCGCATCCTCTATGTTTCTTATCGAAGTCACCATCGCTTTCAGTTCATCGGGTTCGAGGCTTGCCTTGTGATCGGGACCTTCCATGTTTCGGTCGAGAGTGAAATGCTTCTCGATTACAACCGCACCCAGCGCTGCCGCCGCTATAGGCACCTCGATACCTTTTGTGTGATCGGAGTAACCCACTGGCAACCCGAAAGAATTGCGGAGCGTTTTCATGGCGTTGAGATTGACATCCCTGTATGGTGTCGGGTATGCCGTATTACAGTGAAGCAGTGTTATATCGGCAGTCCCGTATTTTTTAAGAATCGCGATAGCATCCTTTATCTCGGGCAAAGTGCTCATGCCGGTGGAAAGGATTACTTTTCGCTTTAATTTACCGATCCTCATCAGATACGGCAGGTTAGTTATCTCTCCCGAAGGTATCTTAAAGATATCAACGCCGAGTTCGGCAAGAAAGTCAATGCTGTCATGATCAAAAGGTGTGGACATGAACGTCAGATTCATCGATTCCGCATATCTCTTCAGCTCTCTGAAATCATCGTAAGATAACTCCAACTTTTTGATCATGGCAAGCTGACTCTCGTCCTTTCCAGTCGTTTCTTTCTGATATTCGGCTTTCTCTGCAAATCGCGAGACCAAATTTTCGGAAACGAAAGTCTGGAATTTAACGGCGTCAACACCGCAGGCTTTTGCCGTATCGATCATTTTCTTTGCGATATCGGCCGAGCCGTTATGGTTGACACCAATCTCGGCGATTATGAAAGTATGATTCCCTTTGCTCATAACGTATCCCTCACTTTGCACGGAACGCCGTATGCAACGCAGTTTGACGGAATATCGGTTATGACAACGCTTCCCATTCCGACAGTAGTATTCTCACCGATTTTAGCGCATTGTTTAACGCATGTGCCCGTTCCCACATGAGTGTTATCACCAACTGTCACGGTCCCTGACAGGACAACGCCGGGTGAGAGATGGACAAATGATCCTATATTGCAGTCATGATCCGCTATCGCACCCGTATTAATTATGGAAAACTTGCCGATTCGCGACCCCGCATTGATTACCGCATTCTTTCCGACGAAAACACCTTCTTCGATTACGGCGGAATCCGCGACTGCTGCTGACGGATCTATGAAAGACGGAAAAGAAAATCCGATTTTTTCCAGTGATTCATATATCCTGCGCCTCTTCGGATTGCTCGATACGGATCCCACGGTTATGAATGCCTCACAATAGCCTTCATCATGCAGTTTTGCAAGATCATCGTCGGTTCCGGCGATTGGGACGCCGTCTACATCCTTCCCTAAATTCTCTTTGGAATCGACAATAACAATATCGGCGTATTTACTGCGGTCAATCGATGATAATACCGATCTGCAGTGTCCCCCGCCGCCGACAAGAACAAGTTTGGGATACTTCCGTTCATTACGTTCAATGTCCGTCATTGCCGCCGACCATTTTATCCTTCATCTTCTCCATCTCATCAATCTGTCCCATATCAGACCACTGATTCTCGCTTATCGGGAAGACCCCGACGGGCTTTCCTTCATCAATGCACTTTTGCACGACATCGGTCATGTGAATAAACGTGTTTTCGGGAATCTCAGATAATACCTCGGATTCCAACACATAATATCCAGTATTCACCAGATACGAGATCTCGGGTTTCTCGACCATACTTTCTATATGACCCGACTCATTCATGCATACGGTTCCGTAGGGTATGGTTATCTTCTTGACAGCGCAGACCATGGTTATCAGGTTGCCGGATTTCTTGTGATATTCATATATCTTGTCATAATCCGCATCAACCAGAATATCACAATTGGTCATGAAGAAAGTCCCGTTAATCCTGCCTTCGAGGAGTTTCAGACCCCCTGCGGTTCCGAGAGGTCTGACTTCTTCCGCAAAGTCAACGACATACGGGATCTCGGGATCCGAGAAATATGCCTTTATCAGTTCCTTTTGGTGATTGACAACAAGAGTAAAATGCGTGCACCCGAATCTCTCGAAATGCTGCATTATGTGCATGGTAATCGGCACATCCCCTATCGGAATCAAAGGTTTAGGAAGGACTTTCGTATACGGATACAGGCGGGTTCCTTTACCCCCCGCCATTATGACAACGGGCAGATTCAGTTTCTTATGCGGCAGTGATGCGGTTTCGTCATCAAAGACAATTGAAAGGATTTTGCCGTCTGCATCCAGAACGGGCAATGCTTTATAATTCAGTTTAATATCGGCAAGCAGATCGGAGTCTATACTGTCAGTTTCTTTCAAGGACTTGAAATCCCGATTTGCTATATCCATCACATTTCATGACAGATCGCCGCCTCTGATTATGTATCTGCGGATATCTCCGTCCGTAATCACGGCGACTATCTTTTTGTCACTGCAGACAAAGACAATACCTTTTGCGCCGGTGTCGATTGCGGACATTGCGTCCAACACTGTCGCATTCTGCGGGATCAAAAATTTACCGATATCTGTCATGTCAGACCTCTTTATTGAATCTAATGATTGTTTCCGAGACCGTGTTCACGTCATCCGCCGTAAGATTCGTGCTGCACGGAATGTTGACAACGCGGTCGTGGAAGTACTGCGCTTTCTCTATATGATATGCCCGCGAATTTTTGTAAGGCGGAAGATCGTGAATCAGATGCCAGATAGGTCTGGACTGGATATTGTTCTCTCCCAGATACTTTATCAGATCGTCGCGCCTGTCCGTCAGATAACTGTAGAACCAGCGATTTGATCGTATATCCTCGCGGAACGGATACAGTTTAACTCCGTTTTTGACGTAATTATCATAATTCGTGTTCTTGATTGCGACAAACTCCTCAATGCGTTCGATCTGGGCAACCCCCACCGCCGCCTGAATATTTGTCATGCGGTAGTTGTATCCGATTTCGTTGTGCAGGAAGTATACGGCATCGTCTTTTGCCTGTGTCGAGAGGTAACGTGCTTTATCGAGAATTTTTGTGTCCTGAGATATCAGCATACCGCCGCCGCCGGTGGTCACAATCTTGTTGCCGTTAAACGACAGCGCGCCGATATCGCCGATTGTTCCCGCAAACTTCCCTGCAAAGACGCCGTTCTTGAAGTAACTTCCGAACGCTTCCGTTGCATCCTCTATGACCTTGAATCCGAAGCGCTTCTTCAGATCCATGAGTTTTTCCATGTTCGCGATATTGCCGAAGACGTGGACGACAATGACTGCGGAGACGTGCTTTCCGTTGGACTTGTCAGTCAGTCTGCCGTTTCGCATCTCGCATTCTTCGAGGCAGAAACGCTCGAGTTTATCCATGTCCATGCAGAGCGTATCGTCGCAGTCCATGAAGACGGGCTCGGCATTCACGTATTTGACGGGGTTGACTGCCGCAACAAAGGTAAGGGTGGGGACGATTACTTCGTCGCCCGCGTTTATTCCGCAGCAGATTAATGAGAGGTGAAGCGCCGCGGTTCCCGACTGGCAGGCCACAGCATCCGGCGTATGAACGTACTCCGCAACCGCCTTTTCCATCTGTGTGATGTAGGCGCCGCCGGTTGATACCCATTCCTGAGTTATGGCATCATCGACATATTTTTTCTCGTTCCCTTTGAGGTTGGGGACGGATAACGGTATGTATTTCTGCATGACTGCCTCTCTTCAGAGATTGTAAATGTCGGCTTTGTAAGCGCTTAAGTTGTCTTTTATCCACTCTACTGTCTCGGAAAGACCCTTTTCAAGAGTATATTCTGGTTTCCATCCCGTAAGTCTCTTAATCTTCTCGTTGCAGCCGAAGAGTCGGTTGACCTCGCTCTTTTCGGGTCTTATACGTTCTTCGTCGCATACAATCTTTGCCTCGGGATTGATCTGACTTATCAGTTCATTTGCCAGATCGCCGATGGAGACCTCGAACTGCGATGCGATATTTATCTCCTGACCGATTGCCGCATCGCATTTTGCAATACTCTCGAATCCCCTCACCGTGTCTTTTACGAAAGTGTAATCTCTCGTCGGAGTCAGCGATCCGAGTTTGATTTCTTTGTATCCCGAAAGTAGCTGGGTAATTATAGTCGGTATCACCGCACGTGCGGATTGACGCGGACCGAATGTGTTGAAAGGACGCACAATGGATACGGGAAGATCGAAGGAACGGTAAAAACTCTCGGCAAGTCTGTCCGCACCGATCTTCGTTGCCGAATACGGGGATTGTCCCTGATACGGATGTTTCTCATCAATCGGGACATACTGCGCAGTTCCGTAGACCTCGGAGGTGGATGTGACGAGGACGCGGCTTGTGTGCAGATCGCGAGCCGCCTGAAGGACGTTCAAAGTTCCTTTGATATTGGTATCCACGTATGAATCGGGGGAATGGTAACTGAAAGGAATCGCTATGAGCGCCGCGAGGTGATATACGGTGTCGACTCCCTTCATTGCTTCGCGAACTCCGTTCGGGTCGCGGATATCTCCGGCAAAAATCTCCAGTCTGTCTTTGATTTCTTTTGGGAGCGTATCTATCCAGCCCCATGAGTTAAAAGAGTTATAGTATACGAAGGCACGGACTTTGTTATCGGGATTTTGTGCAAGCAGTTCGGTCAGGTGACTGCCTATGAATCCGTCCGCACCCGTTACAAGTATTGTCTCAGACATCTCTGTTATATAGTTTGTTAGGTGTGGGGTTAAAAAAGTATGTGATGGCAGGATTATTATCCCGGATATTTTTATGGGAAATGCTCATCTTATCCGTGAAAAAAGGGTCCTGTTTAAACAGTGTCGCCGGCGAAATTGTGACATATGTCACAATATGATTTCCGAAAAGAATTATTTCCGAAATAATGCGCCAAAACAGAAGGGACACGCCTGTCGGTGGGAATCGCGTGCCTGAATCCGTTGCATCTTCCCTTCTCCACCCCGCAACCCTGAGGGCACCAGATGTTCACGGTAAGTCTGCTCCCTTCCGGGCCTGAACCGGTCCCCGCGATTCAAAGCGGACAATTCCTTCCGGAATTGAACCAATCTTTTACACTGATCTCTCAGGACGAGGCTTCGCAGTCGGGTTGTATGTTTCAAAAACAGGTCGCCAAAGCCGCCCAACAGACTTCGTCCCCCGCGTATGACGGTTTCGGGCAACAGGTGACGCCTAACCACCCGGACTAGTCCCTTTTATAAATGGTCTTTCAATAGATAAAAACGTGTATGACGCGGTCATAGTTTGCCGGTCATCTGTATTGAAATGTGTATTGAAATGTGTATTAAAATGTGCATTAAAATGCGGATTGAAATTGTATTGAAAAGAGTATTGAGAAGTGTATGATTACTGGATATTCGAGAATCTGTCAACGACTTCCCTGATATCGCAGTGCTTTATCTCGATTATCGAGGCAATGAACGCGTCCGCGAATACGAGTGCGGAGGTCTCGAAGAGTGTTCCAAGCCTCATCAGCGGCATAGAAAGCGATTTGGATTCGCCTTTGAGCTGCCTTATCTCGTAGGTGCTGTCAAGTTCGGCGTTGTGCGCTTCCGCCGGAAGACATATCACAAGGTCGGCTATCGCCGCTATTTTGGACTCGGGATGACCCGTAATCAGGCATACGAGACCGCCGATGCTCTTTGCGGTGACGGCGTTGTCTATCATCGTTTTGGTCTCGCCGGAGCCGGAGATTACTATGAGCATGTCGTCTTTTCGCATGGCGGGCGTGACTGTTTCGCCGACTACGTAGCTTTCCATGCCCAGATGCATGAGTCTCATTGCAAATGCACGCGCAATAAGACCCGAGCGACCTGCGCCTGCCAGATATATCCGCCTTTCTTTCAGAATTTCGGAGGTTAGCCTCTCTATACTTTCATCGGAGATGCGTGCGGCAAGATTGGACAGTTCCGAGGTCATCTGTCCCATGAAGTATTTTACACTCGGCTTTTGGAGACTCATGTTAGGATATATGCGCAGTAAGTACTTGAATTTAATTTGTCGGGATTGACCCCGTCACTTCGGTTGCATTCGCAATCTCTTGAATTTGCCTTTAATTTTAAAATTGGGCTGCGTATGGCGTTTATCCGAAATGCCTGCGATGAAAATTTCACTTTCGCACCGCGCACGGCTAGTTACTTTATATACCCTAAGTCAATTCTCTTATCAGACAGGAGCGGAGTAACAGCGCTGACAGAGCGAATGAACCCCGCCGGAATAACACAATATGAAAATCGCGGAGATGAAATAAAATGATAAGAGCGGGATATATTCAGAGAGTCGGTTATCCGGCGCAGGACAGGAACGGAGAACAGATACAGGTCCTGGAGATCGGCGTCCACAACCGCATTTATGTTGTAAGCGTTGCCGAGATAAAGCGGCTCATCAACATCGGCGGTCAGGCATATCTCTGGACCGTCAGGCAGAACTGGGGAAGGTTTCTGGACAATATTGCGGGGACCGCAACAATATCGGGTTCAAAGAAAGCCGTCAATATACGCATGGAAGACGGCAGGATGTATACCGTCTCAATCCTCTCGTTAAGCAGCGTCTTAAAGGGCTGCAACATGTGTGCGTCTGTTGCCGAGATTGAGCATCCTACCGTTGCCTCAAAGGTAACTTCGGGCTCATATCAGATGCCGCTTACCGCATGGGTGTGATGGGATATCGGGAATATTCCTGCAAATAATCAATAATCCCTTAATCATCGGATTCAGGATTGAATCATCATACCCTGTTATTTAATGGGAAGTCCTTACATATTGGTAGTATATGGATGCCGAAGCCGATGCCGATGCGAAGCCCCGTGAATCGCGGGAATCATGGGAGAGGCAGTATCGGAGTTCGGGGAATATCTGGGGGGGAATAGTCGATCTGCCCGAACTGCCTGCGGGCACAAGAGTTCTTGAGGCGGGATGCGGCAACGGCAAAACTCTTCTGGCAATGCAGGGAAAAGGTCTGGATATCTTTGCATTCGACTTTTCGCGGACTGCCGCCACTCTGGCAAAGAAGAACCTCACCGCAAGGATGAGCGGCGAAGTCCTTGTCGGCGATGCCTCAAAGCTCATGTTTGCGGCAGACACCTTCGATGTCGTATTTGCGCGGCATATAATCGGACATTCATTAAAAGAGGAGCGTTGCGCAATCGTAGCGGAGTTCTGCCGCGTCCTGAAGCAGGGCGGGGTCCTATATTTCACGGAGTTTGAAGCCGCCGATATGAAAGCCTGCGGAGATGCCGTCCAAGAACCGCGGACTTACCGAAAGAAAAACGGAATAATGACTCATTTCTTCACGGAAGACGAAGTCCGTGAACTGTTCTGCAATCGCGGCTTTGAATGCGTATCCCTTCAGACTCACAGATGGGATCTGAAGGTCCGCGGCGCCCGATACCCGCGTGCCGAGGTAAACGGCATCTTCCGCAAGAAGTGACCGCTCCACATCCTCTCAATCTTGATTCTGCGCGAGTTTTACCGCCATATCTCCGCTGTCGCGGAAAGCCCGCGTGACCCCCGAAGGTCCGAGTTTAATGCCGCCGAATATCCTCGAAACAATCAGCGCATGCGAATTAAGCCCGTTTACCTCGAGGATGTTGAGAAGTGTCCGTCCCGGGTGTCCCACCTCGCCGTCGTTCTTGAACTCGGACGCTGTCCTGCCGTCCGGCATCTTAAAGAGCATTGCCGAGCAGTGATGTGCCGCCTTTTTGTAGAGCTTTTCATGGATTGCGACGGCATCGGCGTATTCGTCCGGAAATTCCAGCAGGTAGAGATGCGCATAGAATCGCGACTTTGAGATCTCGTATTTGACGGCGGCAAGCTCCTGCATCTGTTTTCTCCTTCTCCCCTTCTCAGTTCGGATATTCCCCGTAAATACATTCCGAATAATCCTGATAGAATCGTGTAAATAATTCTCTGAAATTTCGTGAATAAAAAAAGATACCTTTCGTGCAGCACACAGATGTATACAGTATGCTTATTCAAGCATCTGCATCTGCGTTAATTTAACGATCGATATGCGATTAATTTGCTTCTGTCTGTTATATGTCTGTTTCTGTTGATTTTGTCGTTTTTGCGGTTCGTTTTTAAGTGTTGTAATTAAGTGTTGTAATTTTGTGAATACGCTGTTTTGCTGTAATTATGGTGCGGTTTTTCCGTTGCTTTTGTATTTCGGAGTTAGTGTACGTGTGTTGGAATTAATTATGGATGACTGTTTCACGTAACGGTGCGTGAATTTTACGTGAAATTCGGATAGTTTGTGTTTTAACTCGTTGGTATACCCGCAAAAATCCCGTGATTTCTGCGTCCGTATACTTATCTCTTATTTTTGTCTTTTACGCAGATTCCGAAAAGCTCAAAGAACTCGTCAGGGAGTTTTTTGTCGGAACCGACGCCTCTTATGGATGATCTGTTCATGTTATCACATTTTGCGGTTTTGAAAGTATAACGTTTTAATTAAATCAGATTCATATTATGACTGCCGTGTAATTTCACAGACGTAAACGGTAAACGCGCCTTTGCGGCTCAATATCCGTTATTACTGTATTTTGCTTTCCAATTCGCTGGCCTGCTTATCACCTCTCAACTTCGCTGATACATACTATCCCGTTAGGTTTACTTAACTGCGTCCCAAAACTCTCTAAGAAGCGTTTGTTATGGCGAATATGATTAGGCAAATCCGACAAAACCTAATAAATGTGCGCGTGAACCGCGGCGTTCGCGTAAAGTCGCCGTTACGCATGCGGAAAATAAATGGAAAGTATCCGGAAATGCCAATCTCAAAATCTTTTTATCTGTTCTATACAAAATATATGTGCACAACCGATTTATTGCCGGTGAGGACAATGCCCCCCATTATCTCATGCAGGCGGGTCGGTTGACATCATCTCGGGGCCTGTAGCTTAGTGGTGGAGCGCCCGGCTCATAACCGGGCGGCCGTGGGTTCGAACCCCTCCAGGCCCATTTTTTTCGTTTTTTCGGATTTTTCGGATTTTCAGTTTTTACTTTTCGCTTTTCAGATTTCACATATTACATTTTACATTTCACATTTCACTTTCAGTGAATGCCCCCGAGCCTTCGGACCGCCTCTTTTGCGCACTCCCTTACCTCGTCCGAACTGTCGTCAAGGAGCGGAATCAGAAGTTCCTTCTTCTCCCAGTAACCCAGCATTCCGAGCGCAAGCGCCGCCCCCGCCCGCGTGTGTTCGTCGGCGCAGGCAAGCATATCGGTGATTTTCGGCAGGATATCGACGCCGCCTATGGCCCCGATTGCCTTTGCCGCACCCCTGCGCACCCATCCGTCATCGGACGAGAGGAGTTTTAAGAGCGGCGCCGTTGCCGAAACATCCCCGAGACGACCGAGAGCGGTCTCCATGACGTAGACAGCGCCGGCATCATCCTCGACCCCGATGCGTTCGATCAGGAGTTCGGCCGCGATTTCCGCATCCTCACCCCGTGCCTCGGCAAGACATTCGGCGGCATGAATGCGGCTTAAGACCGAATCCGAGAATAGCTTAGCGGCGTAGTAGTCAAAGTATGCACTCACGCGATACCCTCTCTGCGCATACACCGACGCCATTGCCGTCTCAAAGTCCCTTCTCATCCGCATCTGCCCCCTTTACCGCGGCATCACTCTGACATGCCCGCGGTATTACTCATGTTTAACTCTATAATACTGCTTTTTCTGCAATATGATATTTTATGGTTTATCACCGCAAATAATAGAGGAACAGATAGTGAATATCCATGGATGAATCATTGTTAGGAACGCCTGTAGTGCAGGCACGGGTTAGAGCTGGAATGACCGTAAACGAGCTTGTCGAGCAGTTCGGAAATGCCCGCGCCTATAACGGCGGATCGCTGTGGCGTGCGGTCAATATCTACGAGAATATGCTTCGCGACAGGGAAGCCGTCAAGTTCTTCGGACTTTCCGGGGCAATGGTCCCCGGCGGCATGGGCGGAATCGTCGCCGACCTCATCGACGCGGGTCACATCGATGTTCTGGTCTCCACGGGCGCAAACCTCACCCACGACACCATCGAGGCAATCGGCTGTAAGCACTATCACGGCACCGAGATATGCGACGACGTCAAACTTCGCGAGGAGGAGATCAACAGAATTTTCGATATCTACCTTCCGACGACGGCGTTCATCAAGTTCGAGGAGTTCATGCAGGACGTCTTCTCGCAGCTTGAACGCGGTCAGAAATACTCGATTCAGGAGGTAACAAACCTTATCGGAAAGAACCTCGACCGCGGTATCCTTGCAACCGCGGCCAGAAAGGACATACCCGTCTTCTGCCCCGCACTTCAGGACTCTATGATCGGTCTTCAGTACTGGATGTTCAACCAGACCGGCGGCGTCACAATCGACGCTTTCAAGGACATGTCAAAGCTCATGGATATCTGCTTTGCCGCGAAGAAAAGCGGAGCGTTCCTTGTCGGCGGCGGCGTCCCGAAGAACTACATCTTCCAGAGCAGGCTCATGACTCCCGAGGGCTTCGATTACGCGATTCAGCTCACCGGCGACCGCCCCGACCTCGGCGGACTCTCGGGTGCGACACTCGATGAGGCAAAGTCGTGGGGCAAACTCACCGAGGATGCCACCTCGCAGACCGTATACGGCGATGCAACAATCAACCTTCCGCTGATTGTCGCCGCAACACTCGAAAGATTGCAGAAATAATACAGCGGCGATAACGCAGCAACGACAGCATAACACGAAAACGTAACTACGCAACGAAAACATAACAACGAAATAACGAAAACCGGAAAATATGACCGAACTTATACTTGCACTGGATGTTCTTACACGCGATGAGGCTGTTGAGATAGCCGAGAAGACGGCGCCGTATCTTGACGCAATCAAGATAGGATACCCGCTCGTTCTGGGAAGCGGGCTCTCGATTGCACGCGAACTTTCGCATTTCGGGCTGCCGCTTATTGCCGATTTCAAGGTCGCGGATATCCCCAATACCAGCAGACTGATTGCCGAGCATGTCTTTGAGGCGGGATTTTCGGGGATAATCACCCAGGGATTCACCGGAAGCGACTCGGTAACGGCGTCGGTCGAGGCTGCTCACGATGCCGGGGGCGAATGCTATGTCGTGACCGAGATGAGTCACCCGGGTGCACTTGAGTTCCTCGGCGGCGAAAACGGCGTAAAACTCGCAAAGCTTGCCGTGGACTGCAAGGCGGACGGCATTATCGCGCCGGCGACACGTCCAGAGACCGTGAAGAAGCTCCGCGGCGTTATCGGCAATCTGAAGATTCTCTCGCCGGGTGTCGGCGCACAGGGCGGCAGTGCCGAGGAGATAGCGCCGCTCATCGACGGCATGATTGTCGGCAGGTCGATTTACACCTCGGACGATCCGCAGGCTGCCGCCGCAAAATACGCATTCGTGCGCAAACTCTGATTTTTGCATGATGCCGATGATGAGATGACCCGTTCTGATGCGGTTCGCATATGATGAGCCCTATGAGTCACCTGAGGCATTATAATGCCGCATCGGTCCGAAAAATGAAAAAATGAAAAAAGTGATCTGCGGATTTTGCGGGTTCAGACCTCGCCGCCGCCTCTCTGCATCGTCATCTTGTATTTTTTGACGAGCGCAAAGCCGAATTCCTCTTCTTTATCCTTCGGATAGGCAATGCCCGCTCTTTTGATCTCGTTTATGAGCAGTTCCTTAAGGACCTCGCGCGAGGAAGCGCCGCGCTGGTATACGGCGTAAAATATCATGTCCATCCCGGGAATCTCGTATCTTTCGCCGTCGAAGACGATTCCGGTCATGTCTTCGTTGAAGTCAACGGGTGTGTCTTTTGGCATTTATAGTAATTGACTCTTCACAGGTGTAAATCTATTCAATATTTCAACGGAGAT
>JAFPWZ010000060.1 GCA_017412625.1 Methanomicrobium sp. | reverse complement strand
TTTTTGACTGTTTTATTGGATTTTTTGACTGTTTTATTGGATTTTTTGACTGTTTTATTGGATTTTTTGACTGTTTTATTGGATTTTTTGACTGTTTTATTGGATTTTTTGACTGTTTTATTGGATTTTTGGTTTTATAAGTGATTACTCATTCGGGACGATATCGCATGGACGACATCACAGATATACATCGCACAGAGCACGGGTTATCCTGCGCCCACGCCGTTTACGTTATCGAATGCGTCGCTGATATCCTTGGCATTCATGTCTTCCGCACGCTTAAGCCTGTCAAGGTCCGAGAACTCCTCTCTTTCCTGCTTTTCCGCAACGGCATCGGCGCGGATGAGAGTGTCGATTCGGTATCGGAGTCCCGTAGAATCGAGTGTCGCATATATTCCGCCGATACCCGTACCTTCGTCGGGAATCCTTTCAAGCGCAACCACGCGCCCCGTTGTTCCCGTGCTCGGATACCTTACGATATCTCCTACGGCAATTTCACCTTCTTTCATCAACTGATATTTTGTGTCTTACGAAAATATAAGCATTGATATAAACATTAAAGTCAAATTTTTTTCAATGAGCGTTATCACAATCAATAAAGTCAAAAAAACGGATTCTGCCGCAGAAGGCGGATACTGCCGCAGAACAAAGAGTTCCGGGGAGACCGCGGAGATTTTAAAGCCTCTCATGCAGGATATCGGCGCCATCGACTTCTTTGAGATAACATCACTTGACAGACTCGGAATACCCGTATACACAATAGCCAGACCGCGTGCGGCATGGGGCGGGACACGCATACATACATCCGCGGGCGTCACCCCCGCCGATGCAAAGGCGGCATCGCTCATGAGCGCCGTCGAACGCTTCAGCTCCGAATACAGAAACGACGCGATGGAGTTTTCAAGCTACGAAAAACTCGGTCTGACACGTGCCCTCGACCCCTCGGAACTTATACTCCCGCGACAGCTTGCAATCGGCGAAGAACTCCACTGGGTCACGGCAACCGACCTAATGAGCGGATTTGATTCGGAGACGCGGGAATACGGAAAAACCGAAGGAGCGGAGAGCATAACCGATGACTTTACTCTGACCGACTACGATGAGATGTATATTCCGGCGAATGCGGTCTTCCACCCCTACGACCCGCTCGGAATGGCGCAGCAGCTATTCAGGAGCGATTCCAACGGTCTGGGCGCGGGAAACACCATGGAAGAGGCGATATATCATGCGCTCTGCGAGGTCATAGAGCGCGATGCCCTGAGCGCCGCCGAGAAAAGCCGCAAATTGGGAAAGAAAGTCATAATCGACGATAACGCGCCGCAGGTCTTACGCAAACTTCTCGCGACCTTCGAGAGGAACGGCATCGAGATAAATCTCTGGAGTCTGCCGTCAAAAGGGGCGGGCGTGACCATCGCCGCCGCCTGCGACGATTACACGACCCGCGATCCCGCAATGCTCGTAACCGGCTCGGCATACGACCTCTCCCCCGTGAATGCCGCAATTATGGCACTCATCGAGGTGGCACAGAGGCGTGCTTCGCGCCTTAACGGCGAGTATGCCGATAAGAACGCCGATCAGAAATCGCTTCTCGAGAGAGCCGGCTACGACAGACTGAAAAGAATCAACTCCATGTGGTTCGGGTCCGCGAATGCCGAATGCGAGACCTGCCGCATCTCCGATCTGCCGGACAGGAGCACGGATTACATCAACCGCGATATAGGAATCATTCTCTCATCGATTCGCGACAGCGCCGAATTTGTTTTTGTCGCCGATCTCACAAAAGTAATGCCTGCGGTGCGTGTGATTATTCCGGGATTTGAGATATCCTGCGTTGACCCGTCAAGAGTAAAGAAGACAAACCAATAATTCAATAATTCTCTGATATAATCTAATCTCAGAATAACAGAAAATAACCGAAAAATACTGAAAAATAATTTTAAAATGTTTGTTCAATTTTTAAAAATATATTTTTGAGTTTTGTGAAACGCTTTCTCAGTTCACGGTAAGACCGTTCATCACGGCATCCTCGCTGACCTTAAATGTCTGCTGTGTGCCGCGGATTCTGTAGTCACCGAGAACCTTGGTTCCGTAGTTGTTTCCGGTTGTGGAATACGGAACCGTGAAGTAACCGTCCGTGCTGCGCTGCGAATATGTAAACTTACGTCCCTGATCGGACTCGAGATCAATCTCGATTATGCCCTCGCCTTTAATCTTCGCACCTTTGACATATTCAAAGACCTTGACGTATTTTACGGACTTAGCGTTGCCGATCGGAGACGAGGGAGATTCATGGATAAGCCTGTAGTGCTCGAGTGCGGGGACCTCACCCGCAGGTGCCGTCAGTGAAAGACTGTAGATTCCCGCACCGTATCCTGCCTTTGCATTTGCATTGTATGCATCGACAGCGGCCTTAGCCTCGGCATAGCTCATCTCCTGAGCGGCGGTAACAATCGGTATGGGTATTGAGTAGAGACTGCCGTCAACGTATTCCACGTAGTATACCGATGACGGGTCGACCATGGAGCCGTCAAGGTTATGCAGCCTTGAGATCATCGTATTGTAATACTTCTCCGAGTAGAGGTTTCCTGTGCTTATGGATCTATCAGGATTTAACATGGCGAATGTCTGCTGATACGGGTCAGTACCTGCACTCGAATTATACCATGTGCACATTGCCCAGAACTTTGCCGTGTCCATCTCGGCATCCGTGATTACATAGCGTGTATCAAGGGTGTCAAGTATGGCATTGGATGCCGCTTCATCCTGCTGAATGAAGTATGCCGCGGCACCGTTCGGACCTGCGACACCCTCCTGGAACGGGTTGGAATTCGGCGCACGCTTGGATATGAAGGTTATCCAGTGACCGTAATCCCACCAGGTCATGACGCCGTAGGCCTCTTCCGGATTCTCGTACGAGTTGCGTGTGTAGATACCGTAGTAATCGATGCCCGTATCGGGCGTATTCTCACCCATCCAGCTCAGAGCCTCTTCCCAGTCGGGTGTCATTCCGCCGTTTTTCATCGCAATTCCTAGGGAGATGTCCTGAGTTCCCGAGAAATATACGAACGGAATCGAGATAAGAACTGCAAAGATTAGGACACCTGCGTATAA
>JAFPWZ010000059.1 GCA_017412625.1 Methanomicrobium sp. | reverse complement strand
TATAGCTGTTAATTTTGCTCGGATTGGTTTTCAGGCATGTAAGCCGTCAGCTGTTGAGCGTAAGAAGTGTGTGTGATGATGGAGAAATATGTGTAAAAAGAGAGAGTTTAATCTTCAAATTCGGGGTTTTTGACCCATCCTCTTTTGAGGAGTTCTTGTTCCATTCGCTTTACACTTATATCATCTTCTTTTGTATGTTTGTGCCTGCCGACTACTTTAGTGCCGACACCATATTTTGCAGTTTCCTGCATTATAACTGAGACCATGTATTTTATTATGTCAGTCTGAGATAATAAAAAATTGCTTTACCCCATATTTTTGATTGATATAGCTGTTAATTTTGCTCGGATTGGTTTTCAGGCATGTAAGCCGTCAGCTGTTGAGCGTAAGAAGTGTGTGTGATGATGGAGAAATATGTGTAAAAAAGAAGTTAATTTTTGTAGCTGTAGTCTATGACTGCATCCTGTTCTCGAATAATTTTCTTATCCATTTCCGCGACGTATTTTTTATCTTCTTCAGTAGGTTTAAAAGTACCTCTTATGGGCACGCCTACCCCATATTTTGCAGTCTCCCGCATTATTACTGATACCATGTTATTCTATTATGTCAGTTTGAAATAATAAATAATTTCTTTGCCCCAGATTTTTGATTAATATAGCTGTTAATTTTGCTCGGATTGGTTTTCAGGCATGTAAGCCGTGACAAAGTGAGTGCTAAAAGAGTAGAAATATTGAAAGGTTGCGGTAAAAAGAAGGGAGTTATTTATCGTAGCTGTGGTCTATGACTGCGTGCTGTTTTCTGATAATTTCCCGTTCCATTTCGTCAGCGAGTGTTATGTCTTCTTCTGTAAGATGAGTAGTTGATCCTATCACAGTACCCAGACCGAATTCTGCACCGTTTAACATGCTGACAGATAAATGTTCCGTCTTTTCAGGTTCGTGATTTTTTTTTTCGAACGGTCTTTCTGCCACTCATTTTATTTTCACGAAACATATATTTGGATAATATTTTATCGGAACGCTTGACGGACATTAGCCCGTTATACTTAGCCATGGAAGGCGTATTGATTGCCATATTGATAATTATATACTGAAGATATAAAATGTAGTTCATCGCCGACTATTGACGAATACGCCGATCTCAATCGAAAAAAATGTGATAAGACAAACGGAGATATTAACGAATTGTCGTAAATCACGAAACAGAAAAAATACAAAATCAGGAAAAATATTGGATAATTGGATTATTCAATAAGTTTCTCTTTTTCGGGATCCCATGTCGGCACTTTCTTACCGAAGACCATCAGGATGCCGACAAGAATCGCCATCTCGATAAGCAGGGTAATCCAGACATTGAGTCCGAAACCTACAAGGAGATAACCGAAGATAACAACCGCCGCAATCGATACGGCATAGTAAATCTGGGTATCCACGTGGTCGATAAGACTGCATCCCGCACCCATCGACGAGAGAATCGTCGTATCCGATATCGGAGAACAGTGATCTCCGAAGATTGCGCCCGTCAGCACACCCGACGAACAGACAACAATGTAGGAATAGATGGAATCAATCTCATTGCCGTTGTGGTGTCCCGAGATTGCCGCAGAAAGCGGAATAACGAGAGGCAGGAGAATAGCCATCGTTCCGTAAGCCGTTCCCGTCGCAAACGAGATGATGCCCGCGATTACGAAGATGAGCGCCGGCACAATCCACATAGGCAGATTCTCGGAGAGTGCGCCGATAAGGTAATGGGCTGTTCCGAGGTCGCCGATGATTGAACCGATTGACCATGCAAGTATGAGAATGATACAGACATAGAGCATTGACCTCATACCGTGCGCCCATGTCTCGATACCCGTCCTGAGCGTGAAGATCTTCTGAACGAAGCCCATCACAACCGCGACTATACAGGCAAGGAGTGCCGCCTGGAACAAGACGATACTGGCATCGGATGAACTGTATGCATCGCGGATTGCGTCCAGAGTGCCCAGAGTCGCAAACTCTTCCGCCGAGATAAGACCGTCTCCCGCCATGATGGCGTTGGCGCCGTTGGTGTAGAAGAGGATGACTGCAGAGATAATCAGAACGCCGATAGGGATGACGGCATTCCATATGCTGCTTTTAGTCGCTTTTTCCGAGGTTTCAAGAACCGCACATTCGTCGTTTACGGTATTCTTGACCGGGTCGGCTTTGTTTACATCGTCGGGAATTTCCGAGCCCTCACGAATCGTCTCTCCCGTCTTTCTTGCGCGAACTTCGGCGGCAAGCATGGGTCCGTATTCTCTGAGGAGAAGTGCGGATGCGAAGACAAAGAAGAGTGCAAGTAGATTGTAGAAGCGATACGGAATCGTGTCGATGAAGAGACTGTAAGCCGAGATGCCCGTTATGCCCGCGATTGCGAGACCTTCGTTGAGGTTTACAAGCTCCGTTCCAATCCATGTGGAAATTACGAAGATACCGGCAATAGGTGCGGCAGTCGAATCGACGATATATGCGAGGCGTTCACGCGAGATGCGGAACTTGTCGCAGACAGGTCTCATGATGGGTCCGATGATAAGAGCGTTGGCGTAATCATCGAAGAATATGATGAAACCGATGATCCATGTCGTGAGCTGTGCGCTCCTGGGACCTTTTGCCCACGATTTTACACTCTGGGCAATCGCATGCATTCCGCCCATACGGGTTATAATCGCGATAAGAGCGCCGATAACAAGAACCTGCATGAGAATACCGGCATTCCAGCGGTCGGCGAATGTGCCGATGAAGTATTCCGTCGACGAGAAGAATGCGCCTGCGACGGCACCGAGGATGTCGCCACGCATGAGTGCAAGTATCCACGTGCCCGAAAGCACACCCAAAAACAGCGAAAGGATGACGTTTCTTGTCAGGAACGCCAGAACCAGTGCCAATACCGGGGGTATCAGCGTCAGAATTCCAATCATTGACGCCGAGTCTTCGGCGCTCGCACCCTCCGGCGCAACGCCCGTAATACCGCAAACTAGCGGTAAAACGAATGCGGCAATGATTACAACCATGGCACCTATATCCGCGGCTGAAGATTTTGCAGCAATATTTACCATAATACCATACCAACCCCGATAAGCAACAATTTCGGGATATAAAAGTATCTATGTTAACATTATTTATGTCATTTCAATTGATCGCAATTGATTGCAATTGACAATGGGCAGGGATTTCCGCAAAAAATCAGAATTATTACTATTGCTCAGCGCCGATATCATTGATATGTTACTCCGTAACCGTAAAACGGGGCTTGAGGATTCCGCCGTGAAAAAAAACCTGAGTGCGGAGGATATTCCCTCATTGCTTGATTTACAGGCATTTGTCGCGGGTTACGACAATCTCTCCGAGATATTCCAGCCGGAGACGAAAGAGACATTTCTGGAGGATCTTACGGATTACGGAACCGGCGTTGGGATTTTTGTCAACGGCAGAATTATTGCATATGCCATTCTCAGAATTCCGCATGACAAAGCCGACAATCTGGGTCTTGATGCGCAATTACCCGAAGAGGAACTGGATTTTGTCGCACACCTCGAGACCGTGACGGTTCATCCCGATTACAGGGGAAACGGTCTTCAGGCAAAACTCGCCATGTATCTCGAAGAGAATGCAAAAGCGGCAGGAATTCACTATATCCTGTGCACAATCTCACCGAAGAACACTCACAGCCTCTCAAGTACCCTTAAATTAGGCTACGGCATTATTGCCGAGAAATACAAATACGGCGATAAATTAAGATACATTCTGATGAAAAAAGTCTGATTTTTCTTACTGCAACGAAGCCTTTTGCGGATTCACAACGCATTTGAACTCATCTGCAATATTTTCGAGTTTGGCGGTAATCTCTTTCCATTCTCCCGACAAATCCAGACTGCGCACATGAATTTTGTTGCCGTCAAAGACTGCGGACAAATTCTCGGGAAGTTCTTCGCCCGTTCCTGCGTAAAGCAACATACCCTCAACACTGCCGTTTTTGTCTGCGTCCATATTTTTGACGTAAGAATAAATCTGATAGAGGTTTGCTGACCTCATTTTTTGCCGATCCGAATACTGCGTTTTTACGAGAATCTCCGAATAATATTTTGCGTCAATGATAAGAACACGCTTTTGATAGCGGATTGTTATATCTGTTCTCATATCGGGCAGGAAATCAATCACCGTGCCTGCATCATCATCAATATTCCATCTGATCTTTTCTCTTTCGACATTAAACTCAGGGTGATGTTTTTTGAAATATGCGAAAAGAAATCTTTCATATAAAGCGTGCATTTTTTGATCGTCAATGTATTCGGAAAGTCTGTGCGCGCCTGATGCATCCGAAAGAATCATTCCCGAGATTATCAGATAACAGACATTCATCAGCATCTTATATGTCGCATTGTTTCTGTGATAACGGAAAGATTTCCATTTGACAGTCTGCGGATTTGTGAGTTCGACATCACCAAAGTATTTCATCAATGATCTGAGCCTGATTTTTCTGTTTGAATCCACATCTTCCGAATCAATCAAAAGTTGCATAGTGGTTTTGATGACGCGATTCATCGGTGAATTTGGCGTGTATTCATCGAAAGTGCAGACTATTTTATCGCCGTTTCCCGTGAGCGTGAGTAAAGATTCCCTAATATTTATCCTTCCGCGAACTGCTCCGATTGAATAGGTATATTCCTCATATTCGCGATTAATGCCACGTTTTATCTGATTTGAGACACCGAGATAGATAATCTCGGCAAAAAGATTGTGGATGTTTTCAAAGTCTTCGCTGTCCACGTCTTTGAAAGTACCCTCATTCAATACGTGATATGCGTATGAAAGCATGTAGTAGATGTTTTTGGGCTTTAATACTGTCATTGGTCGTTATTATTGATCAAGTAAAACTCTATTTAATTTTTCAGAGCAGGCGTCAAATTCCGTTTTGTTGTCAAACCAATATTCTTTAAGCAAAGGTATCAGGTCATATCTGATTACCGAGCGTATCCATTCATCGTTTACGACCGAAATAATGTCGGCATTCTCTTTAGGTTTGGGGCAGAGATAACTGTGACCGATTACGCATCCATCACCGAGTGACGGATCGTTCATAATCTCGGAGTTAACGAATTTTACCGCATCTATGAGTTTATTGTAGTTTGTGTTGTTTATCTCTAAGCGCATTTTTTCAAAGCCTTCAGAGTCAAATGCGGGTTCAAGTTCAAAGAATGAGAAACGCCTTCTCAGTGCGTAATCTATCATTGCAAGGCTTCTGTCGGCGGTGTTCATCATTCCGATGATGTAAAGATTTTTGGGAACTCCGAACGGCTCTGAGGAATAGAGAATTTCTATCTTATCTCCGCGTTTGTCCGACTCTATCAACATTAAGAGTTCGCCGAATATTTTGCTGAGGTTGCCTCTGTTTATCTCGTCTATGATAAAGAAATATTTGTGCTCGGGATCGCTTTCCGCGGTTTTGCAGAACTCATAAAATGGTCCGTTTACGAGTTTTAATCCGTCTTTTGTCGGTCTGATTCCCTGAATGAAGTCTTCATAACTGTAGTTCTGATGGAACTGTACCATACGGACATATTTCCGGTTTTTGCTTCCGATAATTGAGTACGCAAGTCTTTTTGCCGAGAAGGTTTTTCCGACGCCCGGAGGTCCAGAGAGAATTATGTTTTGTTTTCGCAACAGGAGGTCTTTGAGGGACTGATATTTTTCTTTTGTGATGAATACTTCAGAAAGGAAATCGGATTCGGTATATGGATTACCGTCCATCATATTCTTTATAAAATCTCTATAATTCTGTATACGAAAAGCTAAATCCTCAGAATTATTACTGATGACATCAGTTTTTTCAATACCTATGTATTCTTTTGCAAATCTGTTGATATCCTGTTTGACATTACTAAATGTAAAATCAAGCAGTGCCCTTTCTTTCCAGTCAGATTCATCTTTTGCTTCAACGTGCCATAATGCATCTTCTGAAGTAAAATAGTGCCATATTTTGCCCCTTATTCTTGAGGAATACCAGTTTTGATAATCCCCATCCCATAAAACATCAAGTCTACTTCCATCACCATAATTTTTCAATACAGTACCTATTTGGGTTATGTAAAATGATGGCGGATTAGAACACTGATTTATTTTTACTGCGATTTTGTCTCCAACCTCAATTTCAGTAATGCGTCTTATATCAGCATCACTTTGCGACTGAATTACCACTTCTTTGATATTGATTGTACTATTGAAATAGTATTCAGATTCTTCAGTTTCGTCTTCATCATTTTCTTCTTCAGACTCGTCTTCCACATCGTCGTCATAATCGTCTTCTTCAGGATCAAAATATACCGATATGACCTTACGATCTATGTACAGGCATTTTTTAACAGGCTCATCTTCTTCAATTTCCGTGTGATTTATCATTTCGGTGAACTCAGGAAAAGAATGGGTCGTTGAATCCGAACGATTGCAGTAACCTGCGCAGACATCCAAAAGATACAAGTATGTTTCCCCATCAAGACCCCACATATCATTCAGACATTTGCTGTTCAAATAACCAATTTCTGTTTTGCCAAGTGATAAAAATTTATTTGGTCTAATCCATGACAATGCACAAGTTATTTTCAGTCT
>JAFPWZ010000058.1 GCA_017412625.1 Methanomicrobium sp. | reverse complement strand
TCCTGCCGTTGTCACCCGATATGAGTTCTTTGATGTAGAGTCCGGCGTCGCCCAGGACGGTTATCCTGAACAGGTCGTCCTCCATACCTTCGCACTCGATATCCAGACACTGGCGTTTTCTGACAAGATCGGCTCTCCTGTGCGAGACTCTGTCGGGGGTGCGCTGGTCTATTGTAGCACCTTTCAGAGTTTTAAGAGCCAATCTGACGTCATTTATGGAATAATCGCCTTCTACTTTTACCAGAATGCTGTATTTTTTATGCGCTTTACCTAATTTAATGGTTTCCACTTCTTGCCTGCTGCTGACGTGGTCGAGGTGTATTTCGACTCTTCCGGCGGCGCTTTTGTTTACGAGCGCTTCCATCTCTTCTATGGTTACGCTGCGTTTTTTGGGCGCAACTATCTCGAGGACGAAGGGTCTTCCGGTGCCTATCATCCTTGCGTCTATGTCCTCTCTGCCCGCACCGTGAAGGATGACTTTTTCGGCGCCGCAGGCCTCGATAATCGGTCTTCCGATGAGTTCTTCGACCGAGTCGGGATACATCTTGCCCGTGAAGTTACAGCGTTCGCAGCCGGCGCCGTGGCAGACCCTGCAGTCCCAGTGGGTCTGAGGTATGCCGCGCTCGTATTTGAGGTATCTGCCGTAGACGAAGTGGGAGTTGACCTGAAGTTCGACGGTCTCGGCTGCGAGGTCGCAGAAGACGACTATGTCGGGATGTTTGAAGTCGACTTCGCTGCCTGTGAGGGCGCTTATGGCCTTTCCGGTCTCGCGGTTGAACTCCGCCTTTAAGGTCTCGGGGTTACTGAGCCCGAGGTCGCTCCAGACCATCTCTTCGTTCTCGGTGATTAAGGGCGGGACTTTGCAGCCGACAAGGATTGTCTTATGCTCGTAGGGTGCGAGTGCCTCTTTTGCCTTCTGCGCCCACATCTCCGTTTTGTCGAAGACGTTGCCGCAGATCCAGCAGGTTTCCTCCTCCTTTTCGTAGGGGATGTTCTTCTCGAGGGCCAAGGCTACTCTCATGGCTTTTCCGCGTTCGCCGTTGGAGAGTCCGTGCGAGCTCTTGCCGAACATTCTTCCGAGGCAGTGGTCGCAGACGGGACCGTATTCCAGGATCTTCTCCGTGATTTCAGTGATGGAGGTCATAGGTTCTTCCTGTCAAGTTCGTTTAGGATGACGGTGATTGTGTGGTCGGCGTGCATGACTTTGGGACCGGCGGATATTCTCTTCAGGTCCTTTATCAGCTCTTCCTCCTCTTCGGTGAAGTTCATGTGATCCGAGAGTATGAAGGCGACGGGCGTCTTTTCGGGGTGTATCTCCCTTATGTCGGTTCCGTTCTCGTCGAGGATTGCGAACAGGCTGACGCCCTCTTCGTCTCTGAACTCTTCGAGGAGTTCCTTAAGTCCGCCTCTTCTTACGTAGACTCCGCGTGTGGATTCGCGGAAGGTTTCGGTGCAGGGAAGGGCGAGCGCCTTCTGAAGGAGCGAGCCCGCACTTCTCTCGTCGGGGTTGAGGTATCTGACCTTTTCGCCGGAGAACTTGACGGTCTTGGGTGCGTCTGGTTCTCCGAGGAGGACGAGGAAGCATTCGACGTCGCGCCTCAGGTCATGCGAGAGGAAGAAGCAGGAGTTTACGCAGCGGCAGAGGACGTCCATCCTTCCGGCGCTTCCCGGCATGTCGTTGAGGGAGAAACTGCCCGTGGTGAGGGCTTTGTGTCCGATTATGAGGAATCGTTTCATGTCGATTTCCGATCCCTGTCTTACATGCCGCCGCCGAACTTCTTCATGAGTCTCTGCATGCCGAATTTCGAGCCGCCCATGCCTTTGAAGCCTTTGAGGGTTCTCTGCATGGTCTTGTAGTATTTGAGCAGTTCGCGGACTTCTTCGGGCGTGGAGCCGGAGCCGCGCGAGATTCGAAATACCCTGTTGCCGCTGATGATTGAGGGGTTGTCAAGTTCCGCCGCCGTCATGGAGTCCATGATGACCTTGTAGCGCTCCATCTTCCTGCCGGTGACGTCGAAGGCGTCCTGCGGGATCTCGATTCCGCCAAGGGGGAGCATTGACATGACCTGCTTTAAGGGTCCCATCTTTTTGAGGGATTCGAGCTGCTTATACATGTCGCGGAGGGTGAACTTGCCGTTCATCATCGCGTTTACGTCGAATTCCTCGTCGCCCATGGCTTCTTCGGCACGCTCTATGAGTGCGTGCAGGTCGCCCATTCCGAGGAGCCTCGAGATGAAGCTGTCGGGGTCGAAGCGTTCTATGTCCTCGATGGTCTCGCCGCTTCCGATGAAGACGATTCCCGACTGCGTCTCGGCAACGGCGGAGAGGGCACCGCCTCCTTTTGCGGTTCCGTCCATCTTGGTGATGATGACGCCGTCTATGCTGATTGCCTCGTGGAAGCGTTTTGCCTGCTCGCGTGCCTGCTGTCCGAGTGCGGCGTCGATTACGAGCCATCTGTGCGTGGCGTTCGTGAGCTCGTTGAGGGCTATTATCTCGTCGATGAGTTCGTCTTCGAGGGCGTGTCTGCCCTGGGTATCGACGATGAGGACCTCGACGGCGCCGAGTTCCTGCATTCCGTGCGTGACTATCTCGACGGCGTTCGGGTTTCCGACCTCGCCGTAGCAGGGGACGTTTATCTTGTTACAGAGCGTCTTTATCTGCTCGTAGGCGCCGGGTCTGAAGACATCGGCACAGATTACGCCGGCACGGAGTCCTTTGCGCTGGAAGTATCTCGCGAGTTTTGCGGTCGTTGTCGTCTTACCGCTGCCCTGAAGTCCAGCCATGAGGATGGTCTGTGGTCCTAAGGCAACTTCGACCTCGCCGCCCATGAGTTTCACGAGTTCCTGGTATACTATGCGCAGGACATGTTCGCGGACGGTCATGCCTTTGGGCGGTTCTTCGTTTAACGAGCGCTCTTTTATGGACTTTGAGAGTCCCATCACGAGTTTTACGTTGACGTCGGACTGGAGGAGGACTCTTTGCAGGTCTTTTACGAGTTCGTCGACGGCCGCTTTGTCGATTACGGTCTTTCCCGCAAGTTTTTTGAGTGCGTCCTTGAGTCCGGAGCCGAGCCTGTCAAGCATTATTCATCATCTCCGAGAAGTTCATCGACTAACTTTTGGGGCTCAAAGGGTATTACATCATCGTATCCCTGACCTACGCCTAAGAACATGATGGGTTTCTTTATGGTGTAGGTAATTGAGATGGCCGCACCGCCTTTTGTGTCCATGTCGGCTTTGGTGAGGACGACGACATCGGTTCCGACGGTGTTGTTGAACTCTTCTGAACGGATTACGGCGTCGTTGCCGGCGACGGCTTCATCGACGTAGGCGACGATGTCGGGGTTTATGACGCGGCGAATCTTGTCGAGCTGGTTCATGAGGTTGGTGCGGTTGTGGAAGCGTCCGGCGGTGTCGGCGAGGACTACGTCGATGTTGTGTGCTTTTGCGTAGTTTACGGCGTCGAAGAGGACTGCCGAGGGGTCGGCGCCTTCCTGGTGGTTGATGACCTTGACTCCGACCCTCTCGGCGTGCGTCTTCATCTGCTCGTTGGCGCCGGCACGGAAGGTATCTCCCGAGCCTATGACGACGGAGTAGCCGTTCTTCTTGAGGTAGTGTGCGACCTTGGCTATGGTGGTGGTCTTTCCCGCTCCGTTTACGCCCGTGAACAGGACCTTGACGGGTTTTTCGTGGGTGTCGATGTAGCCGGTGAGGGAGAAGCCTTCGCCGAGGACGTTGAGAAGCGCTTTTCTGAGTGCCTCGGTTACGAATTCCTCGGAAGAGGTTCTGATCTTGCGTTTCTGACCGATGAGTTCGGTCTTCATCTGTTCGATGATTGCGTTTGCGGCATCGAAGGCGACGTCGTTTTCGAGGAGGATTATCTCGAGTTCCTCGAGGGGTTCGCTGATGTCCTTCTCGGAGAGGAGGATCTCGCGTTCGGTTATGAGCACCTTGAGTTTTGAGCCGAAGGATGCCTTCTTCTTGGGTGCGCCGTCGGATACGAGGGATAATTCCTCCTTCTTCGAGCGTCTGAAGAAGCCTTTCTTTTTGGGCTTTTCCTCGGTCTGAGTGCGTTCCTCAATCTCGGGAAGGTAGTCTTCGTCTTCTGGATATTCGTCCCCGAAGTCGTCTTCCAAATCGTCTGAACCGCTGTCCGCGGTTGTTAAAACAGTTTCGTCCGTTTTCGGTACGTTTTGTGTCTCGGTTCCGGTTCCCGTGAGTTTTTCCGGTTCGGAGTCGGCGACGGAGACGGAAACGTCCGTCTCTTCCTCTATTTCGGTCTCGTTTATGACCGCGTCGTCGATGCGGGAACCGAACCCTTTCTTAACACTCTTGAGTTTATCTTTTAGAGACTTGAACATGATTCTTCTGAATTTTTTACACTAAAGGACTGCCGCTTACTGCTTCTGCTGCATTGTCTGCAGCTGTTTGTATGCGTTCTCAATCTTTTTAGCGATCTCATTTGCCTGTTTCTGCATGTTTGAGATAGATTCAGTTAATTTCTTTTCAAGTGCCTCCATCTCAGTTGCGCGGTCGGTCAGGTATGATGCCGTCTCGTCGCAGGTTTTTTCCACGACGACGTCCGAACCGATGTTTAAGAGGATTGTATCCTCTTCCACAGGTTTTACTTTGATTGATGCTCCGCCGCCTATCTGGAGAAGGACAGTGTTTTTGGGGTTTTCCTTGATTGTGTTAATTGTGTCAACCGCAGTCAGGGATTCAATTCTTCTCTGCTCGAGTAATTCAAGCTGAGCCGAATATGACTGAATCTCCTGCCCGAACTCGTTAAGATACTGCTGGAGCATCTGTATTTCACGAGGGTCAACTTTTTCCAAGTTACTCACCTATGAGTTTGACGGTCTCAATTTTGATGTAACTTCTTTCCAGGCGGTGTTTGCTGCCGATTGTTGCGTATGTTCTCTCGGTTGCCTGCTTTTCGTTGGGTGCGACAATTTCTTTTGTGAAGGGCTGGTAATCGTAGCCGTTTCTGAAAGTGCCTTTCACCTCATATCTCTGGTCTGCCATTGTTTACTCCTTATTCAAAGCCGAATACTTCTTCAATTCTTCCAAGTTCGTAACCGCTTGTGGATATTCCCGCAAGGTAGGATTTGCTGTTTGCTATAAGTCCCGTTCCGACGAGGTGACTTCCCATGTTGACGGATCCCGTTCCTATGGGGAGTTCGGTGATGTTTTCAAGTTCCTCTATCTCCTGATCGGTGATGGTGGGACTTACGACTATTCCGCGTCCGGTTGCCGATGCCGCCATGCCGACCGTCGGTATGTTGCCGATGGTCATCATGATGACGGGGACGTCAAGGGCGAGGGATATTTTTTCAGCGTATCTTTCGGGTAATGCCGGGTGGACGATTGCAAATTCGTCGTTTGCGAGGATGATGTTTCCCGCCGCATTCATGGTGCGGTTGAGGAAAAGCACTTCTCCGTAGCGTTTGAGTGTGTCGGATTCCTCGCGGGTTGCGAGTCCGCTTGCAATCATGCCGTGGCTGTTGCCTACAAGCAGTGATCCTATGATCGAGCTTCCCTGTATTGTGGTAGGTACTACCTCAACACCAAGTCTCTTCTCTACAGTACTCACGTATTCTTCGGGGGCGTCAAGGGGCACGAATGCCACGTCCTCGAAGACGCGTGTGTATACACCGATATTTTCGTCACCGGCGAAGTCGATCGTTTCATTCATTTTGTTTACTCTTCGGCAAGTTCAGCCTGAACCTGACCGTCCTCGAATTTCATTGCGCGAACGCGAATTTTGCGGGGTGGTTTCTCGCTGCCGCGTTCCCAGATTTTTTCGTTGATGCTTGTGTCAAGCTTTATGTCTTCGCTCTTCATGTGCTTTGCGAGGTAGTCGCGTACTTCCCTGATTGCTCTGGGACTGCGCTTCCAGCGTGGGGCAAGTTTTACATCGCGAAGAGGGATGACGTAGATCTGCTCTTTTAATATGTCTGCCATTTTGCTTACACCTTCAGTGTGCTGCGTCTCCAGCTGCGTCTGCACGGGTGAGTTACCACGTGGCGCTTTGTTTTAATCATTACCCAGGCGGGCACGCGGCGGTTCTGCTCGCATGCTTTTGCAAGTCTGATCTTTCTTGCTTTTGATATTTTGCTCATTTTTTTCACCACTTTTTCATTTTCTGCCGGTTACAAGCGACTGCTCGTGGTGGCTTGGAAATATGCTGTAGGGATCGATTCCCCTGGCTTTGAATGCCGCACGGATTTCATGTTCGTAGTCGCCGTTCTTCATGGAGCCGGTTTCGCCGTACTGGACGGTGAAATACTTCTCGGTGAGGCGGTTGACTTCTCTTCTTCCGAATCCGAGCAGAGGCCGCACGAGGGCGCTGCCATGCTTTCCTTCAAGGCTTTGAACTTCGGCATATGTCAGCATGGGCACACGGTCATTCAGGCGTGTCCCGTCCCCTATAACATCATACTCTTCTGCGAGAGTCATGATGGCGTTCCTGTGCACAAGGTTGATAGCGTCGGAGGGATTTCCCTTTTCCACCATCAGGTCCACAACATTTTCGAGCAGTCCGCTTTCGAATACTCTTTTTTTCAGGGGGAGTCCCAGAACTTTCGCGGCGTTTTCGACACCCGATGTGTCGGTGTCTTTGTTGAAGACGAAGTTGTTGAGTTCGACTTCGTAGTCCCTCGACAGCATAAGTGCGGTGAGGGAACTGTCTTTTCCGCCGCTGTAGAGCACTCCGGCTTTCATTATCTGCGGGTGATGTTGAAGTCTTTTTTCTCCGGTATCAGCTGTTTTAAGATGCCTTTCAACTGTTCGTCGGTCAGGCGTTCTCTTATTCGTCCGCTCTGTGCGAGCATGACGAGCTGCTGTTCCACTGCTTTTGCAAATTCCGGCTTGGTCAGCTTGATGGTGTTGAGACGTTCGCGTGCTTCGGGTTCGAGGATCTGCATGAGTATGAGGTGAAGCTGTGCTTCCGCCTGCTTCTGTCTCTGCAGTTCTTCTTCCATTGCACCCTGCTGCATCTGCTGACGCTGCAGTTCCGCCATTCTTCTTCTGCGGAGTTCCGCGAGTTCATCGTCACCCATTAAGGATCACTTTCAGTATTTGCTTATGCCCGGATATTTTTCTGCTACCGATGCTTTGGAGTCGTTTGCGACTGCGTCCATGAACTTTCTGCCGTTCTGGGAGACGATTCTTCCTTCGGGTGTGTTCTGGATGTATCCGGCAGTTTCAAGCTGCTGGAGGAGTTTTCTGGTTACGGAACCGGATCCGCGTGCGAAGCGGTTGGGCTTTGATCCGCGGTTCTTCTTTCCGCCGTAGAACGATCTCAGTCTCTGGACACCGACGGGTCCGTCGATGTAGACGCGGCGCATCACGGATGCCGCGCGTGTGTACCACCAGTCTTCTTCTTTGGGCGGCATCTGTTTGTGTACGCCCGTTTTAGCGAATTCTGCCCAGTCCGGTGCTTTAATTGTATCGAGCTTTTTGAGCTCGCCAGCCACGTTTGCAATTAATACATCCGGAGGGATGTCGTATACTGTTGTCATTTTCTAACCACTCTTGTTGCGGTTTGACCGCATTTCTTTTCAGAGTCTCCTAACATACCATGCGGTACATTAGTAGTCTCTATATATTGGGTGAGAATCTTTTTATACCTTTTGAGGAGAGGAGAGATTGATATGGTTGGGGGATGTTTTTACTGACTCTCTCTCCTTTGATCTGTAATTTGCAAGAAGCAGATTAGTAAGGTAATATATGGCATAATTATATAATTTATGATAATATAAATATATATACTTTTAATGATATACAATGCATTAAGAGGTGATTTTTATGAATATAGCATCTATGCCGAAAGATCTCCTAGGATTTTTCATTGTTAGCGCAATTACTATTGCCTTTGC
>JAFPWZ010000005.1 GCA_017412625.1 Methanomicrobium sp. | reverse complement strand
TTTTCTTTTGACCACCTTATTGACCACCTGTTCAGTCCGAAAAGAGCCCGTTTGGGCGTTTTTTCCTCTTTTGACCACCTGCAATTTTACGAAAATAACCCTTATGACCACCCATAATTTCGTAAAATAACCCTTATGACCACCAGTTTTTTCTTTTGACCACTTTATTGACCACCTGTTCAGTCCGAAAAGAGCCCGTTTTGGCGTTTTTTCCTCTTTTGATCACCTGAAATTTTACGAAAATAACCCTTTTGACCACCCATAATTTCGTAAAATAACCCTTATGACCACCTGTTTTTTCTTTTGACCACCTAGTGATTCAAAGAAGGTGAAGGTCAATGTGGTCAACCGGTTACAACCTGTAACCGCTTGCCTGAGATCACAATTTGTGATCTCAGATGCCGGTTGGTTACAACCTGTAACCAACTGAAAATAACGAATCGGAGTCGGTCGGAGCTGTTCCGATGGGGGTCGGTCATTCGGGTAACCCGTGAGGGCATGTAAAAAAATAAGCATGTACAGACTAATCTATTAGTATATACGTGATGACTGCCGTTTCGGAGGTGGTGTCGTGAAGGACATTAAGAGAGATCCGTTTGAAGAGTATGTGAAGAATCTTGCGCCGGGTGAGAAAGAACTGGGGCAGGCATGGTCGGCTGCCATCGGTTTGCAGGGTGTTGACGGGCTGAAGACTTCCGAATATCTGTATGAGACGGCAATGAGGAATATTGCCGGGGAGATCTCGGTTGCCGAGGCTAACGCGCTTATCGACAGTTATTACGAGAGCAAAGAGAGTCGGGAGGATACTGCGGAACGCACCGAGGAAGCCGATAAGGTCGCGGCAAGGATAGCTAAGATTCTGTCCGAAAATGCGTTTACGTTTTCTCCGGCGCAGTACATTGCGATTCACAAAGAGTTGTTTCGGGGCATTTATTCACATGCGGGAATGATCCGCGATTACAACATTACGAAGAAGGAATGGGTTCTGGACGGTGATTCGGTTTCATACGGCAGCGCGTCCGAACTTTCGGCGACGCTCATCTTCGATATTTCGCAGGAGAGGGAGTTTCGTTACAACGGTCTTACGCCGGATGAGACGATTCGGCATCTGGCGGTTTTTGTCTCACGGTTATGGCAGATTCACGTTTTCGGGGAGGGGAATACGAGGACAACGGCGGTGTTCTTCATCAAGTATCTGAGAATGCTCGGCTTTGATGCGGATAATACTTTGTTTGCCGAAAATTCGTGGTATTTCAGGAATGCTCTGGTACGTGCGAACTACAATAACGTCATGAAGGGAGTGTATAAGACAACGGAATTTTTGGAGAAGTTTCTGAAGAATCTGCTGATACACGGTAAATATGGGCTGCATAACCGCGAGATGCTGAATTGAGAAGTTTTATTTCAGTCCGAAATAAGTATTATACGTATCACGATGCCGTCGAGCAAATCCTATCTCGATTTTATTCTGGAGCAGCTTTCCGCCATAGCTTCGGAGGTCACGTTCCGACCGATGATGGGGGAGTTTATTCTCTATTATAAGGGTAAGATCTTCGGCGGTATCTACGACGACCGCCTTCTTGTCAAGCCCGTTAAGTCAGCCGCCGCCATGATGCCCCATGCCGTAAAGGAACTTCCCTACCCCGGCGGAACCCCTATGTTTCCAGTGGAAAACGTCGACGACGCCGACTTCCTCTGCGATCTCGTAAAAGCAATGTACGAGGAACTGCCGGCGCCGAAGGCGAAAAGGAAGAAGGAATAGGGGAAATAAAGGGGAAATAAAAAGTAAGGTTGCAGTGGAAATATAAGTAAATGTGAAGTCGGGTATCCGACAGATTTCAACTACCGAGGAATCTTCGGCAGTTCAAAAAGAAGGAAACGGGAATAAGGGGGAAATGAATAGATTAATTGTTTATCTTTATTCACATTTCCACTGAGTTTCCTCAGCGATTTCACTTACTAATTTTCCTTTATACGTAAAGTAAGCAGGTCCTTGCATGGCATGTCCTTTGATTTTTTCCAATATGCCAGACAATGAAGTAACTTCGCCTTTGTACTCTACCTTTCGTTCGCTGACAACTTTTACAATTAGACTTGGATCTTCGATGTAGATCAGTTCTGCACCCATAGGAATACCGCATTTTACAAAGTTAACCGGCGGTCTTCGGACAACCTGCTTATTTTCTTTGACAACATTAACTGTCTTCAGTTTGTCTTTAGTACCGCTGATAGTCGCTATCGCTTCCAGCAGTTCATATGCATCTTGTGCACTCATCACAAAGAACTCTCTGTTTGCCGATACTCTTAGATCAGGATTCAGATTGTCAATCAGCCTGTGAAGTTTCTTATCTTCTAGATTTCCAGATGTTTCATATGTTGCATATATTTCATATTCGTAGGGTAGAGCGGTTGTTGAGAGTTGCTTACGACGACTCTCGACATCCGTTGCATATCCTATTTTTACCATATTATCAAATGCAGGATTGGTCATTATGTAAATGTATCCTTTTGCCATTTTATCACTCTATTTCGCATAAATCACTTCTTTATCGATAATCCGCAATGCTTCTTGTTCCATCTTATATGCCTCATATCTCTTCTCGTTTGCTTCCAAAGCAAGTTCATTGATACGCTGTTGCACATCTGCATTCTTCAAAAACGGAATTGGAATATTGCTTACATGTGTATCATCTATTTCATCTACAACAGAACCATAAGTGTAATGAGTGATTAACTGATACCCATAATCTGAAGCAAGAAAAACGCTTAGATACCCTGCTATATCTTTAATTGCAGGAACAACGCGAATGATATGTTGATTTGCAGTCCATTTTTCCCAATGTTTTCCTACGAGTGTAACCTTACCTATAGTACCACTACATGTAATAAGAGTCATACCTTCATGTAATTCAAGTTGATTTGCAATTCTATCTCCATGATGCACAAGAGAAAGATATTTCTTGTTTGTAGGGTCTAACTCATGCAATTGTTTTCCGCCAATGAAAACTCTACCATAGCCTTCCTCGACATAAATGCGCTTAAAACGACCCGGAAGAATGATTTCTTTGCTGACACGACTATCTCCGACTGTTGTAACTTCTGCCGCATGTTGTTTCATATGCTCGACAATAGCATTCGCAATTGGAACATGGTATGAAGCATCTGCACGACCTGCCAGATCGCTCAGTTTAACACTGAAGGTATCTACGCCAGCATTTTTCTTAAAAAGAGCAACATCAAAATCACGGATATTGGGGAATTGGAGTTCATTAACTAGTAACGCCGTTGCTTCATCAATCAAATCATTAGATTCATCGCGTAGATCATAAGAACTGACAATAAGATCATTGATACGTTTCTTAATCTCAGATGGTGCATCTGGAATGGGAATAGTAGCAAGGTGATCTGGATCAATATGTTGTATTACTGCACCATAATTATTTCTTGTCAAAAATAATTGTCCTGTGCTTGATTTTAAATATGTATAGATGTATCCTGTATCTTCCACATTATTTGGAACAATCCTAATCAGGTTTTGAGATATACATTTTCCATTCAGTGTTTTAGAAACAAGTGATAGATTTCCTATAGTTCCTGAGCAAGTTAACAGAATCTCACCACTTTTTACAAACCAATCGGGTATACTATCACAAAATCTTTTAGGGAGATACTTCTCAGCTTTTGGATGCAAATCTGTAATCTGAGAGGGAGTCAGCATTGCTACAGTATCATCGTCTTGTTCAACAAAAATACGTTTACATATCCCTGGACGATACGCTGAACAAAAACCATCTACATCACCAATAACATGCTTCACACCAAATTTATTATTCAATACTCTTTTTTGAGTTGCTCGAAGATTTACATCATATTTTTGTGCATCTAATCTTTTTCCTGATGCAGTTACTTCAGACAAGGTAACTGTGCAAAACTTAAGAGGGTACACTACGAATACATCATCTTGTTTGGGAGATGTAACACTCCCATTTACCATGACAATCCCTCACGTGCTTTCCACTCGGCAAATATTGCGGGAATATCGATTGTCTGGTCATCTTCGACTTTGACCTTTTGTTCATGTTCTACTGTTTGTGTCCCTTTGTCAGTATCACCTGTAACGAGAACACTATTCTTGTCTGGTACTAGAATTTCATTCCCTTCTTTGTCACGCTTGAATATAGGATTGCCACGTTTATCATGACCAATTTTCTCGACCATTGCCATGAATATATTATAATCAGACATCTGACCGCTTTTTTCTTCGGCATATTTCTGTTCCTGTGTCTTCTTCTGAAGGAAGAGAACCGAAGTCTGTGTACCGTTACGTGGCTGGAATGTATCTTGATGAAGATCAATACTTGCAATAATGCGATGATTTTGTATCAGCCATTCGCGGATATATCCAAGTCCGGGTGAACCGAGAATTGAATCTGGGAGAACAATACCCATACGCCCTCCGGGAACAAGGAATTGCGTACAACGTTCTATAAACAAGATTTCTGGAGATACCGAAGACTGAAGCCTACCTGTCATAGTCCATTTGCCAGATTTCTTGTCATTCTCCCAGATATGAGCCAAATCAAACTGTTCCAGAATGTTCTTGTCCTTAATAGGTATCTTACTTCCGAAAGGCGGATTGGTTACTATCACATCAAAAAATTCAATTGATTTATGATTGCGAATCGCTGTTTTATTAATTCCGAGCGCCTCAGAAAGTCGTGTTCTGAATTCATCACTCCATTCATGTGGGGGAAGCAATGAGTTAGTTTGCAAAATATTGCCGCTACCGTCATTATTCATGACCATATTCATCTTTGTTGCTTTTACTAGATCGGGGTTTATGTCAAAACCAAAGAAGAAAGTGCCTGCAACTTCTGCAATCTTATTCTGAAACGCTCTGATTGTATCAGCATCCCAATCCTTTTTAGGAACTCCAAATTCTTTGACAAAATTTTCTTCAATCTGGTTAATGACATGCGTCATGGCAGTTACAACAAAACCGCCAGTTCCACATGATGTGTCAGCCACGCGTTCATTGAGTTTAGGATTTATCATCTCAACAGTCATCTTCATGACATTGCGTGGTGTGAAAAATTCTCCACGATCACCACGAAGATTAGCGCCCACTATCTCTTCATAGGCTTTGCCTTTTATATCGATATTGGTGTTCAAAAGACTGTAACGCTGTAATTCACTGACAATATAAGCCAGACTGCGAGGTGTCAGTTTAATCTCATCATTCTCATCGAAAATCTTACCCTGACGCTTCTTTACGCGCTGGAAAATCTTGGATATACGCTTCTGAACAGTCAACTGACCATCTGGATTTGAGCGTTCTTCCGATGTTGTATAAAATTCCAACGGATTAGGGATATTCTTCTCATCCTCAATCTTGCAGAAAATAACCTTCAGCAATTCAAAAAAAGCAGACTGTTTCGGCAATCCGTCATTCACATAAATGCTATCATGACATGTTTTAAAGACAAAAAGCAGATTATCATCTGATGCATTCTTAAGGCTCTTTCTTGACGGACGGTTAACATCGTCAAGGTTACCGTCGGCAGACGGAATGTCGTTGAAATCCATGAAATTTATTTTTCCGGACTCGTCTATTGTCTTATGGAATACAAACTTCTGTTTACTGTTTGTCCACATGCCCCATTCACAGTTTGGGCAAACAGACATGTATGACTGCAACTGCGCAATGCCGTCTTTAGCATTATTGGCATTTACAGTCTCTTTTTTGCACTCTATAATCAATTTGATATTGCCTTGTGACTGTTCCGCGACATCACGATCCCAAATCACAATATCGGCACGGGGCTTTCTCGAACCCACTTGAAGAGTATATTCAATTTTCACCTGTGAAGGTAAGTACTTGTGTTCATTCACGAGGCGCTTTTCAATCGTTTGACGTACATATTCTTCTGGGGTATCATTACGGAATTTTCCGTCAATATAATCACAGATTTTCCCATCAGGGATTACGATCACTTTTTGCTCGGTCATTTTTAGGCACTCACATAACTCAATTATTCTACACATTTATCTTGAATCCACTCAGGCACAGCACAAGTAACGGCGCAGTAATATTTCTCTGATTGGATTCGCGAACATGAAAAACACTCTCGGAAGCACTACTTTTTTTATGCACTATCTCTTCCAACTTACAGAATAATTTACGACTATACGCATAATAGTATCGAAGTATTTACGGATGTATTTGTGAGTTCATCCTAACTATGATTCCAAAAAAAGAAAATATCAAAAATACAAGTCTATGCAGTATTTTTTTGTTACTTATTTGATTTTCTTTCCAGATGAGCCTCATATCTCTTAATGATATGTTCTACTGAAGAAGGGCAATTGTAATTTAAGTCAATATACGGTATTTTTCCGAGATTACTGCATAACCATACAACAATTCTGAATAGACATTCTGACTTTATTGATTTGTCAAGTTCCATATCTGCAAGACCGCTGTCAAAATAATTTGGCATAGTATCTACTTTTGGATCTAACAGCCCTTTTCTTTCCTTTAGCAAGCAATCTGTTAACGGTTTTCCAGATCCTGGATTGCAGTGGCATTGATAAACGTATTCTCTGGGACCTATCTCACTTAATTCCGAGCTGTGTTCTTTCATGAAGTTCTCATATGAAAAGAATTTATCTGTCAATTTAAAGCCGCCTCTCTCACCATGACCGAATATCCAAATTCGTTTTACATAGGGATTTGTCAGAACTTCAACAATGTTGTCTTCGTACAGGCAAAGATATATCTGGAAATTTTCGTTGTATCGTTTTAAGACTTTAATAAGTGGTAGAACATTTATATCTCCGCCATCAGCTACTCTGTTTGCATTATGTTCCAAAATTACTGCCGTATGATTTTCATATATTCTCGGAGTTATGTATTGGACAACATCGTCGGCACAATCTGAAGATTTTCGTTCAGTTCTGCGATAGATTAGCCCTAAAAGAATAGGAAACAAAATGACATACGAATAGTAGAATACTATAGCCATATCGATTTTAATTATCGAATCTAATAAAAGCACATACGAAATGAGAAATCCAGCTACTAAGAATAATATTATTGGTATAATTAATAGCTTCGATGACCTGTTTACAAAATACACAATTATCCCCA
>JAFPWZ010000057.1 GCA_017412625.1 Methanomicrobium sp. | reverse complement strand
TATCTGAACCGTATCGGAAACTCTTCGCAGGCGGCAGGTGGGCGCGGGGCGTGGTCTTAAAGGTTTTTATCTGTCCTAATCTTATCCTTTTTTGCGAGGGCATGGCGCTCAATGAGATACCATGAGAGAACCGCGGCGGGTATAGTGAACGCAAACGAGAGTATGATAAACTGCCAGATCTCTATTGACGGCATAAAATGCATGATTGACTGCTGAATCGGATATCCGTAGATGAACATGCCGAATGAAAAATCCCCGTATTTGCCGAAGTTGTGAAGCCTCTCAAGCGGAAGGTTTGCAAACCAGATTACGGTATAGGGTATGGCAATAAATGCGAATACGTAGAAGACTTGCGTATGGAAGAACATAAATGCTAACAGCCACATTGCAGCAACAGCATACCATTTGTACACGATTCTCTCTCTGTTAATCCAGAGAAAAGCACCGATGAAGAAGTAGATCATAAAACGTATTTTGTCAAACGGCTGCAACATGTAGCAGACCGCCCATAAAAGGACAGTGACCGCGATAGCGGGCACCATCGAATTTTTGTATCTGAGCAGACCCGCGATACCCATTACCGCGACAACGACATAGAGGAAGAACTCAAGAGGAATCGCCCAGAGCGGCGCATCCACATAGGTTACGGGATTGGTTGTAAAAAGACCCAGTGCCGAACCATCGGTGTAAAACGGTAGTGTCGTCCATGTTGCCGGCGAAAAGAGCGCCGCGAAATACTCTGTAAGAGTGAGATCGGTTGCAATGGGACCTATGATAAAGAGAATTACAAGTATGGATACAATAAGCCCCGGAGCAATTCTTAGCAGGCGCTTCCTGAAGAAAACTTTGTAATCGGGCAGTCTCTCCCAGCTTGCAGGAATAAGATATCCGCTGATAACCAGGAGGACGGCAAGTCCGAACTGACCTATCAGGATATGCCAGTCGAATTCATAGATATTGGCATAACCGAGAGACAGTGCAAAAGAGTGTGAAAAGATAATTAATGCCGCACCTAAGAAACGTAAAAAATCAAAGTTATTCCTGTACTGTGCAGTCATCCGTATCCGTTGTTTTCGTAAAGTATCAAAGCTCTTTTCTGACCTCATCCGCGGCGGCGCACATGTTGGAGAGCTTTCCGAATGCCGTCTCTCTCGTGTGCATCCTAAGACCGCAGTCTGGATCGATGAGGAGTTTTTCGGCGCCGAATAACTCTACGCCCTTCTCTATTCGCGACTTTATCGCTTCAACGCTGTCGATTGAAGTGTCCGTCGAGTCAACGGCGCCGAATCCGATCCTTTTATCTCCGAACTCCTTTCGACCAACGCATTCGAGATTCTTTTCGTTGCATGAGAACTCGAGGTCGATAATGTCTACGGGCATCTTCAGCAGGCTGTCGATAACGCCGTCTATGTCTCCGCAGACGTGAATGCAGGTCGTAACCTTGAGATTCTTCGTTATCTCGCGGACCGCCGCCTGCGCCGTGTTCATATCGGCGATACCCGTAGAGAGAATCGGTTCGTCTATCTGAAAGATTGAGATGCCCGTATCCTGAAGACGAAGGGCTTCAGCGGCAAGGACCTTCGCAAGGTCCGTTATGACCTCGTCGCGGTTTCTGTAAAGCGGCGTATCAATCTTCAACGCATGCGCTATCGTCGACGGACCCGCAAGCATGGCTTTGACCTGCGAATGACGCGATAGAGCATACTTTGTGTCGTCAACCGTCATCGCCGACTGCGTGGGCTTGAGAGTCCCTATGATACTCTGGTCGCGGATACCCGGAATCTGCGAGGTAAGCGAGGTTATCATGTCGCCTCTGACCTGACCCGTGGAGATAATGTCGACGCCGGCTTTGATCTGATCGCCGACCGCGGTCTCCAGCGAGGACGCATAGGGGTTGAAAAGGGATTTGAGTCCTTTCGATCTGACCGCCGGATAACTTCCGACAACGGTTGTGGGTAGAATCTTGTTCGCCGTCATGATATGGATGAGTTGATTGATAATGACAGAATATATCGTGAAAATATTTAACGGTGACCTGATGATGATTTTGTCACCCTGTCACCTTTTTTTAGCGATTACGGTGTTACTCTGTGTCTGTCGCGCGGGAATAATACGCCCTCTCTGATGTTGGGAAGGTCGAGCATGGTTGTGATAAGTCTGTCCATACCCACACCCCAACCGGCGTGCGGCGGCATACCGTATTTGAACGGCTTTAAGTAGAACTCGAAGTTGTCGGGATTTAGACCCTTGAGTTTTATCTGCTCGACAAGCAGGTCATACTGGTGAACACGCTGAGCGCCGCTGGAGAGTTCCATCTTCGGGTGCATCATATCGAATGCCTTTGAGATATCGGGTCTGTCCTCGTAAGGCATCGCGTAGAACGGTTTGATTGAGCGCGGCCAGTCAGTGATGAAGTAGTGCTCGCCCATCTCGGAACCTATTGCGCGCTCGGCATTGCTCGATAGATCGTCGCCGTATTTGATGTCCTCGTCGATCTTTCCTGCCGCAATATCGATTGCCTCTGCATAGGGCAGTTTCGGGAAGGTCTTGGAAGGCATCTGGAGTTTTGTGCCGAGGATGTCCAGCTGCGGCTGGCAGTTCTCCGCGACCGCGTCATATGCGACATTTATGACCTTCTCGAGGAGTGCCATGACATCGTTGTGGTCGGCGAACGAAACCTCGACATCGATTGATGTGGCTTCGTTCAGGTGCTTTGTCGTGTTGTGCTCTTCCGCTCTGAAGATGGGACCTATCTCGAAGACCTTCTCGAAACCGGCGCCCATCATCATCTGTTTGTAGAGCTGAGGGCTCTGGTTCAGGAATGCTTCCTTCTCGAAGTATGCAATCGGGAAGAGTTCGGTTCCGCCTTCTGTGGCGGCGGCTACTATCTTTGATGTCGTGATATTGATGAATCCGTTTTTGTAGAAGTAATCCGAGATTGCGTGAGTGACTTCACTTCTTATTCTGAAGATTGCGGCTACTTTGGGTCTTCTTGCGTCAAGGTAGCGGTTATCCAGTCTTGTATCTATCTCGGCGGGGACTTTCTCCGAGACGTCAAGCGGGAGCGGGGTCTCCGCTTTGCTGATTATCTCGAATTTCTCGGGGATGATCTCGCGTCCGCCGGGTGCTTTGTCGGATTCTTTTACAATGCCCGTGATCTTTACAACCGATTCTCTGGATGCCTCTTTAGCCGCGGCAAGAACGTCCTCGCCTGCCTTCTTTTTGACTATTGTTGCCTGAAGAAAACCCGTGCGGTCGCGCAGGATGTAAAATGAAAGACCGCCGAGGTCTCTTATCTCATGTATCCATCCTATGACTGTTGCAGTCCCGGTATCGGGTTTAACTTCGCTTATAGGTATTCTCATATTAATGTCCTAATAATGTGTGTTTTTGACTGTTATTTTAGTTTGCATTGGAGTTTTCGGATGAACCCGTATGATCGATAAATTAAATTTATTTCACGATGATTTTGAGTATTATGTATAAGGTTATTCTTGCATGTCTCGACGGGTCGCCGATTGCGGAGAAGGCGTTTCGTGTCGCCGTTGAAGAGGCAAAGTTGCATAATGCCGTCTTGCACGCCGTATATGTCATTCAGGCAAAGAGCGCACCGATGACCGGCAATCCGACCGGTCTTGTCACCGCCGATCCCAATGTCCTGACAAATATCTTCGCCGCCGACGGGGAGAAGGAATTGAAGTGGGCAAAAGATGTAGGCAATGAGGAAGGTATCGATACGATATGCCATGCGGTATACGGAGATCCGCGAAGGGAAATTATCGGTCTATCGAATGAGATAGATGCCGATCTTATAGTGCTCGGCACAAAAGGCAAGTCAAATCTTGAAAAGTTCTTAATCGGCAGTGTCAGCAGTGCGGTTGTGAGCCACGGCGACAGGACGACGCTGGTTGTGAAGTGAGTGTGTTGTAACTGAACTAAAAAAAGTTATTTTGAGATTTCTCTTCCGTAAACATCCTCGAATCTTTCGATATCGTCTTCGCCCAGATACTCGCCAATCTGAACTTCGATTACTTCCAAAGGTATCTTACCTTTGTTTTCCAGACGGTGAATGACTCCTGCGGGGACGAAAGTGCTCTGACCCTGTGTCAGTGTCTTTGATTCCGAACCTATGATTACGTCGGCACTGCCGCATACGACAATCCAGTGTTCGCTTCTGTGATGATGTTTCTGAAGTGAGAGTATGCTTCCGCATTTCACACTGACGCGTTTAATCTTGTAGAACTGGTGTTCTTCAAGCACGGTGTATGAACCCCACGGGCGATTGACCGTAAGATGATATTTGACGACATCATCATCCTTTGCCTGATATCTCTTGACAATCTCTTTTACGGATTCGGACCTGTCCATGTTGCATATCAGCAGGGCATCGCCGGAATCGATGACTGCGGTGTTATTTACGCCGATAATTGCGGTCTTACGGTTGTCCGCCAGAACCAGATTGTTCTTTGAATCCAGGAATTCGGCACTTCCGGCGTTGCCGAAGTCGTCATGCTCTTTTACGTCGTATATCGACTTGAAACTGCCAAGGTCGCTCCACTTGCAGTCCAGTGCCGCAACCGCCGTGTATTTTGTCTTCTCCAGCAGTCCGTAATCTATGGAGAGGGATTCCAGTGCGTTATAGTCGATATCCGGTTTTGTGAATTCACGATACATCTCCGGCTGATATTTTTTCACCTCGGACATCAGAAGCGATGATGAGAATAATACTATGCCGCTGTTCCAGAGATAGCCTTCTTTGACGTATTTTTCCGCAGTTGTCAAGTCCGGTTTTTCTTTGAATTCATCGACTTCAAATCCGAAATCCAGAGGCTTTCCTGCCTTGATGTATCCGTATCCGGTATTCGGGCAGTCGGGCACGATGCCGAATGTGACTATGTGTTTGCCGGCGATTTTTTCATCGGCCTCTTTGAAGACGCCTATTGCGTCATCGCTCAGAAGATGGTCGCTTGGGAAGGCAATTATGTGGCAGTCCCCCGATTCCGAGAGCACTTTTGTTCCCCAGATTATCGCCGGCAGTGTATTCCTGCCGCAGGGTTCACAGAGTATTCTGTCTTCGCGGATGCCGTATCCCAGTTCATCTATCTGATTCTTCACCAGAAATTCGTAGATTTTGTTGGTTACTACCGCAATGTCTTCGGGATTGCAGAGTTTAAGAGCGCGAATGTATGTGTCTTGAAAAAATGAATGGGTAGAATCTATTTTTAAAAATTGTTTGGGATATTGTTCGCGTGAGAGCGGCCAGAGTCTTGTGCCGCTTCCGCCTGCCATTATTATTGCTTTCATATGATTACAGATATTAAGTAACCACTATTGTAAATGTGTTTTCATTTAATTTTATGTAAATCTGCAATCATTTTACGTGATTATTTTCTTTCCACGTCACGTGCCTGTTTACATAGAAATTCCATGCGAATGCAACAAGAATTCCGACTATATTCGACAGAATATACCAGATACCCGCAAATTCAGTCAGGGTATACAGAACACCCATATTTATTGCGACTCCCAATACCGAGATAACCTCAAAAGATACAAACCTCTTCCATTTCTCAGCAATTCGCGAGTTTACTTTCTCATTGAAAGTCCAAGAGTCATTCAGCAGGAAATTTGTAATGATTGACGCTTCAATGGCAAAGAGTGAAGATAAAAGGTAGTATAAGCCTGCATACTCGGTAAGGATATACAATATGCCGGTATTTACAAAAATGCCGGATAAGCCCACACATCCGAATTTCAACAGCTTTTTCCATTCTTTCCATACACTTGTCTCATGGTGAGAGAGTGCATACAGACCGATATCAATACACTGTTTGATATAGTCAATTATGGTAGATAATTTGAGTTTGCTTTCCCCCGCTTCCCTGTCCTTGAAAGTAAACGGAATCTCTTTAAAAGACTGACATCTGCCTTTTCCCAGAACTTCCATCAGGATCTTGTATCCCCGGGGTTTAAGCTCGGCACCCGCTACAACGCCACGTTTAATCGCAAAAAAGCCGCTTACAGGATCGGTAACCTCGGGAAACAGAACTCTGCCGAAGAAAGTAGCACCCAACGAGATTAATCTTCTTTTAAGCGGCCAGTCTGTGATATCTCCGCCTTTGGTATATCTGCTTCCTATACAGACATCGGCTCCGTTCTCTATTGCCGACAAAAACTCCGGAATAAGTTCGACAGGGTGCGAGAAATCAGCGTCAATGACCTGTATAATCTCTGAATTTGCTTTTTCGAATCCTTCGGCAACTGACTGCGAAAGACCGTGATCGTTCTCCCTTACAATTAGGTTTACCTGCGGATATGACTTTTGCATCTCTTTTACGGCATCAATGGTTCCGTCTTTTGATTTGTCATCGACTACCAATATCTCGCCGTTAATGCCGTTTTTGGCAAAAACATCCAGTACTGCTTTTGTGATATTTTCAATGTTTTCTATCTCATTGAAGGTGGGGATAATTACCGTTATCCTGTATTTTCCGGTTATGTTTGAATCAGACATTTTCATTCCGTGTTCAACTGTTAAAATAATTGGATTTGAGTTTTTTCAGCAAATCAGAGTGATCTGAACACATATATTCCCATATTCTGTCCGATATACTGTGCGTTCTTGCTAATCCAATCCATTGCATCGCCGGACGGGTTTGCCGCCGAGATATCCCATGTAATTATGTAATATGCAACCGGCTCTCCAGTACTGTTGAGGCGATTTGCATTTATCTGCTCAAGATTTGCGGCAGATGAAGCGCCGACCTGAATCGTGCCGTCTGTGGAATTGCTGTAATAATAATCCAGCGGCTGCGCCATATATCCCGGCATTACTACAATATAATCGCCTTCATTTGTAATCTTTGAGAGTTGCCCGGAGAATCCTCTCCAGTCGTTTTTGGAATACGTCGTATAATAGCCCATGAAATACGGAATCGATATGAGAAACAGAATAACTGTTGCAGCTGCGGCAACCTTTCTGTAATCGATATTTTGTGGTATAAAGCAGAACGCCGCCGCTATACTCACAAAGAAGAAAGGCAGGATGTAGATCATATATCTCGGACTCATCGGTATCATGGATGACAATACGTATGTCACAATGAAAGGCAGGATAATGGAGAGAATCATCAGATATCCGTAATCGCGCTTATCTTCTTTCAATAACAGGAATATACATCCGATGACCGCCAGAATTCCGAAGACTGCTGCCAGGTATAAGCCATTCGTTATTTGCAGGATGGTCTGAGTAAAGACATCAAGTCCCGAGAGCCCCCATGTCGGCGCCGATGCCGTTCTCTTGAAGAACAGACCTATTGTGACATAGATCAGCGGGAGTGAGACGATTATGAATGCAATAAGACCTGCCGCAATTGTTTTTACAGATTTTATGTCCTTAAGTATTGCCTCACGCTTGACAATCAGTGCATGGAGAATCAGGATGCCGACCGCGACAAAGACATAGAAATGCGTCCAGAACGAGAGTGAAGCAAAGACACCGAATATTATCCAGTGCTTCAGCGAATCAGAACGGAGCGCAATCAGATAGAATAATACGGCAATCGAGAAGAAGAAGAGCATTGTCGTATATGCTCTTGCATCCTGTGAATAAAATAAGTGGAATGAGGAAAAAGCGAGGAGTGCCGCGGCGATGATTCCTCCCATTCTGCCGCAGACCTCTCTTCCGATAAAGTAGAATACGGGGACGGTAAGGGCACCCAGTAATGCCGGAACGAACCTCAGGATAAATTCGCTGTCGCCGAATATCAGCATAAAGTGCTCAATATAGTAGAATAACGGCGGATTAAACTCACCACCTGCAGTAGATTCCCAGATTCCGAGAAGTGACTGTCTTGCAAATCCGAGAGTACTTCCCTCATCGAGCCATATCGAATTAAATCCCAGATTATAGAATCTTAAAGCAAATGCCGCTACGGTAAGCACAATAAGCATCTGTGCATAGCGGTTGTTGCAAATTACATTCTTCAGATTTTCTGCTTTAAGGTCGCTGAAAGAATTGATCCCGTATTTTTCATCGGCATTTACGGACGATGCCGAATCGGTCGTACTGGCGCCCTTTTTTCCTGATTTTTTCCCCATGGTATCATAACTTATATGTCATGCTGAAATATAAATACTGGTCCGCAATCTTGTCAGAATACTTAATGTAAAGCACCATATCCCTTAATAAACTTAACAAATCAACAAAAATCCCACAAATTAGAAAAAAACTATTATTCTATAAATAACCATTACTTATTAGATATGAATCGGGGACGTCTCATCTTTTATGCGCTTATAATTTCTATAATTGCAACTCTCTGCATGATACCTCCGGTATCCGCCGGCAGCGACGAACTTAAGATGTGGGGTTATTCCAACCCGTCGGGAAATCCCGCGCAGGGCGACGAGGTATATGCACTTTATACCGTGGAATACGATTTCGACTCCGATCAGGAATCCCTTATGTTCTATACGGACTTATACAACCCCGTATGGAAATTCACGATAATACTTGACGGCGTTGAGCACGTCAAACCAAAGATCAGCGGGCGCTACGAGACACTTTCCGGTTTTGAACTCTATTATCCCAGGACATATCAGACCTATGTAAGAGCGGAGCTTACGGGCACGGTTCCGACAACGGCGGCAACCGGCGAATACAAACTGATTGAGGTAACGCATTTCGATGCCGCAGGAAATACGGAATCGACCGCAAAAGAGACTAGGATATTCATCAATCCAGCAGACATGGCGGGCATTCAGGGCAGCACCGAGGTACTGCTCTCGAATCTGCGTGCCGACATCGACAGATATGCATCGGTCGGTGTGGACACCTCCGCCGCCGAAGAAAAATTCACCCTCGCAAACAATGCGGTAGCTACCGCGAAGACCTCGACGGCATCGGTGCAGAACGCGCTTCTGGACTCGGCAAAAGGCTATATCGCGGAGGCAAACGAAATCCTGAAGAAAGCCTATGCCGAGCATGCGATAAACGCGGCGAAGAAAAAGACCGCGTCGCTGGATTCAATCATAAATTACTTTGAAGTAACCAAAGGTCTTGCTTCGGATAAGAGCGTATGGGTCATAAAATCCTACAATGACAATGCAAAGACCCTGCTGGTTCTTGCCGAAGAGAAGTATTCTTCCGGGTCAATGGATGCCGCGGCGGAATACGCCGTACTTTCGCAGAACAAGGCCGACGAAGGTTATTCCTGCGCAAGATCTCTGAACAGTGAGCAGGGTCTCAACATGCCGGCAGACGGCAGTGTCTGGTCGGCAGCCACGGTATTGCCGTCGGCATCGACCGCAAATCCCTCAACGTCTTCGGGAAATACCGCCCAGCCGACTCAGAGCACATCGCCGCTTGATTTACTCGAATCGCTGAGCGGCATCGGGTCGGGTTCAGGCTCTTCTTCAGGCTCGTCATCTTCATCTGCTTCGCAGTCTTCGTCGGATAAATCCTCATCCCCGCTCTCTCAGATTGATCAGTTAACGGGCGGCAACGGCGGAACAATCTCCGATATCGACGATATCCTTCATTCCGAGGTCAGTGTGGAGAGCACTATAAAGATATTTACGGCGATATATTCCTTCCTTGTCAGCGTAGTTGATTTTCTCATGAACGCGGCATCGGGCTTATCATCGGCTGCCAATATGTGACATAATCTCCCAGGCAAGCGACTCCGCCTTATAGGATGAATCCGTATCCGTGTTTATCCTTGTTGCATCGGGAATACAGAACTCGTCTTTTATGTCCTGAATGAGAATGTCGGCAAATCCCTTATAGGTCTCTATAAGTCTGTCAAGCGCAATGTATCTGCCGGGGATGTAATCTGCGGGTAATCTCGGCAGAACCGCGATTGTAAATGATTTCTTCAGCAGTTTTCTCAGGGGGCGGCAGGCAAGTATGGGGGAAATTGTCGAGATATGTCCGGGACCGATTATTACAGCACTTCCCGAGTTTATTGCCGATGTCGCTTCTTTTGTAATCTGCGGATACTTTGTAAATTCCATTTCAATCTCGGCTTTATAGTCCGCTGTTTTGTCGGTCTTGCAGATTGCCCTGAAATCCGCGATTGAAAACATTTCGCCGGCGAACTTTGCATATGCCGTTATTCGCGAATCCGTTGCCGGCAGGATATTTGCGGTAACTCCAAAGCTTTTTGAGAGAATCTGCGTCGATTGCGTGATCGTCAGTCTGTTTTTAAGGTGCATTGCGCGTGCTATGCATACGGCTCTCTGTTTATCGCCGATGGGGTATATATTTGTGAGATCGTCGTATTTCAGGGACTGTTGTGTATTTTTGCCGGAATTGTCCGCGGGATTTTCGGATGCTTCCGATCCTGCAGGTTCACAAACCGCGTTTTTACATGACGCGGTTTCACATACTGCATTTTCGGATACCACAGTTTCGCATATCCCGGTTGCACTTTCCGCAGGTTTACCTGAAGCCAATTCATTATCGGACAATTGCGCCGCGGAACCTTCGTCGCCGTCCTTATCGGGAACAGTCTCGGTTATGGCATTGGAATTCAATCTTTCAAGGAAATTGAATGTGGAGTAGGTATCGCCCTTTATGCCGGTCCAGTTCTGTTTGTTCAGCTGACCCGAGAAGAGATAGATAATGTCGTCAAGGTTTGGGCAGACGAGGTGACCCTGTGTCCACATGGCATCCGAAGTATCGGCTATTACCGAGATATCGCTGTCGTAAAGGAGATTTCTGAGCGCTTTTATGAGTTTCAGAGAATCTTCGCCGCCGGATATAACAGTAATCATTGAACTCACTTTTCGCTCAGATACGATAAATCGATTGTGATTGGTGTTTATTGGGTATTTATTTTGATGTTTATTGCAGGTATTTATTTTGTATTTATTTTGGTGTTTATTTATCGGCGTTCAGTATTTTCCCTTTATCTGTTCCATGATTGTCCGTGCAAGGCTGACGCTTATATCCTCGTTTATCATCAGGGTGTCGCATCTGAGAGCGCCTTCAACGATCTCTGTGTCGCGTTCGTCCTGCACAAAGAGGTCGGTGAAATCTTTGTATAATTCGAATGTGCCTTTTGATGTCGGCGGCATCCCCCACGCCTCCATGAGTGCTTTGGCAGGTCCGCTTATCGGCGCATCCCCTATAAACGGGCTGACGGCGACCACATACTTCTTCTTCAGAGCCTCTTTTATGCCTTCGCACTCAAGTATCGGCGATATGCTGGTTACGGGGTTTGACGGTCCGAGGATTACGATATCGGCGGAGTTAATCGCATTGATTGCTTTTTCGGTTGCCTTTGGGGATACATCGGCAGGGATTATTAACGGCTTTTTCTCTGCCGCCTTTGAATCCGTTTCCAGAATGCCTTCTCTGAAAGTTCTGACGACCTTCTCAATCGGCACCGTGCCGCGGTATCTGACCCAGTATTCCTGAAAATGAATCAGACCGTTCTTTGTGAGTATATTTGTGGTCACGGTTGAATCCGTCATCGGCATTATATCCGCCTTCACATTTAACCTTCCGCAGAGTTCTTCGGTTGCCTTCGTAAGCGTGATGCCGGATTTGAGCAGGCGTGCACGTATGATGTTAACTGCCCTGTCTTTGTCCCCCAGCGTAAGAAACAGGTCCTCTCCGAGCTCTTTCATACGGTCATGGGTAATTGTCGTATCTCCCCTGATGCCCCACCACGTATCCGTGTTCAGAATGCCTGCGAAAAGATACATGAGCGTGTCGATATCCGGCGATAGGTGACTGCCGTAGATCCACATATCCTCAGCCGTATTGACAATTACCGAGATGTTTTCGTCGGGGATTATCCTGCGAAATCCGCGGATGAGCTTCGGGGTGCCCGTTCCTCCCGAGAGAAATGTGATTCGCGGCAATCCATCATTGTCTTTGGCGCAACTGTCCGTGTTCATTTAAATTTAGTTTACCGTTATTACAGATATATTATGTTATACAATGTCATACAATGTCATACAATGAAATACACTGGTTATATTCTGTTATACAATGTTATACGCTGGTATACCTGGTCATATTTGTAATTTCGGTTGCATCCGAAATTTATGACGGGCAAAACAGACATATATTTATAAGCAACAATCTCCGATTCAATAATATAAGAGCAGATCGACGCAAGAGCAGATCAGCGCAGGTAATTTGATGAAGACTATACAGGACCCCGTGCACGGATATGTTGAGGTTGACAAAAAAATAATCCCGGTACTCGATTCTCCAGAAGTTCAGAGACTGCGTTACGTAAAGCAGCTCGGATTTGCAAATCTCGTATATCCGGGTGCAAACCACACGCGTTTTGAGCACTCCTTAGGTGCAATGCATCTTGCCGGGCTTATGGCAAAGAGCCTCTCGCTTGAGCCGCAGCAGGTTCTTCTTGCCGAGGTCTCCGCACTTCTGCATGATATCGGTCACGGTCCCTTTTCTCATGCCTCCGAGCAGCTCATGGAGGAATATCTTCATCACAGCCATCAGGAAATCGCCGAATACGTAAACAACGGCTATCTCAACGAAGCTCTCTGCGCTCTCGACATAAGTCCCGATGATGTCTGCGCAATGGTGGAAGGCAAGGAGGACAATAATCTCATAACGGGTATCATACACGGCGACCTCGATGTCGACAGAATGGACTACCTCCTGCGTGACGCTCATTATACGGGTGCGCCTTACGGAACCGTGGACGTTCACAGGCTCATAAGAAACACGACTCTCGGCGAGAAAGGGCTTGTCCTGCGCGAGAACGGAATCAATGCCGCGGAATCACTTCTGATTGCAAGGACTATCATGCGTCCGTCGGTATATTTCCATCATGTCAGCCGAATCGCGGAAACCATGGTCACTTATGCCGCACTCGAACATATAGAGGCAACAAAAGGAGAGGATATCGGAGAACTTATGCGGATGAATGACGCGGAGTTCTCGATAGCGCTCTCCAACTCCCCTTCCGAAGAAGCACGCAAGCTTATCGGCATGATTTACAGACGTCAGCTTTACAAACGTGCCGTCTATATCGGCATGGATCAGGTGAAGTATTCGACGGCTCAGAAATTTGTGGAACTTAAAGATAAAAAGAGCATTGCCGAGAAGGTCTGCAAAGAGGCAGGTCTTGACCGTACCGAAGTTCTCGTGGATATCCCGCCTTTTCCGTCGCCGATGAAGATTGACGTGCTTGTCAGAAATCATAACGAACTTGTCTCTCTCGAGGAACTCTCGCCGCTTATAGGAACGCTCAACATGACACGTAAGAGCGAATGGAGAATGGGCATCTATACCTCAAGCGAGAACAGAAAGGCAGTCGAGCAGTGCGCATACGATCTCCTGAACATAGAGCGCCCGACAAAACAGGATAAACTGATTTTCTGAAATTGATTCCGTGAAATCCGCAAATATGTCATAAAAATATCACATTTTTGTCGCAATATATATGCATTCACGAAATCAAATATCTGTAATAAATAATTGATCGACATTTAACAATCAATCAACAATCAATCAAATAAACAATCCGTAAGGTACAGGCAATTTTGTCCTGCAGATAAGGGTGTATAAATGGAAAAATATGTGATTGGCATTACCGGCGCAAGCGGTATGATATATGCGCGAAGACTTCTGGAAATCCTATCCGATCTTGCCGAAGTCCATGTCATCATATCCGACGTCGGCAAAGACATTGCGGCTCACGAAAGGGTTGAACTGGAAGGTTTTGATGCAATATATCTCGAAGAAGACGACCTCTTTGCCGATGTTGCAAGCGGTTCTTTCCTTTATGACGGCATGATTGTAATCCCGTGCAGTATGAAGACACTTGCGGCAATAAACGCGGGCTTTTCAAACAACCTTATCACGCGAACCGCGGACGTGTGCCTCAAAGAGCGCCGCAAATGCATACTTATGCCGCGCGAGATGCCCTATTCCACCATTCATTTAAGAAATATGCTCTCTCTTAGCGAGGCGGGCGCGACAATAATGCCGCTCTGCCCCGCATTTTACACAAATCCCCGTTGTATAGATGATCTTGTGGACATGGTCATAGCCAGAGTCCTGGATCATCTTGGTATAGAACATACGGTCGGAGAGCGCTGGAGCGGATACTGATGAGAAATTTCATAAAAAAGATGAGAGATGCCGGTCTTGTAGAGGATATCGAAAGACCCGTATCGACCGAGTTTGAAGCCGCAAAAATATCGGCGGGCACAAACAAACTGGTATATCTGCACAATCTGGACGGGCACGAGGCTGTGATGAACGTAATCTCCAGCAGGAGGGCTCTCTCGGTTGCGCTCGGGTATGACGAGAAGGATATCGTAAAGAACCTTGCAAAATGCGATTATAACGGCAAAGTTACGGTTAAAGGCAGTCTTGCGGAGATTGTAAGCCCCGTCGATGCCGATCTGAATTCGCTGCCGATTTTAAAGCATTTCCCCAAAGATGCCGGCAGGTATCTTACGTCGGGCGTTGTCTTCTCGGAGTACGGCGGCGTTGTGAATGCCTCGGTTCACAGGATGCTTGTTCTGGATAAGAATCATCTTGCCGCAAGGCTCGTCGAAGGTCGCCATACGCATACACTCCTTAAAGCCGCACTTGCCGACGGTAAGAAACTGCCGATTGCCATCACAATAGGAACGGATCCCCTCGTTACGTTTGCGTCATGCACACGCGTTCCCGAAGGAAAAGAGATGCCCTATGCCGCGGAACTCCTCGGCGGCGAGATTGAACTTTACACCTGCGAAAACGGCGTGAAGGTGCCGGAGGCTGAGATTGTCCTCGAAGGTTTCGTAACCGCGGAGAAGGCCGAAGAAGGTCCTTTTGTCGATATTA
>JAFPWZ010000056.1 GCA_017412625.1 Methanomicrobium sp. | reverse complement strand
GATCAACAACCTCGGCAAGCTCTTCCTTGCCCCACTTCTCCGAATTTATGACCAGATCATAAATCGAAAGATCATCGATATCAATATTGTAATAACTCTTATACCGGTCTTTCTCGGACTTCTCGCGGGCTTTCGTCTCGCTTAAGGCTTTATCATATTTTTTAACCTCGCGCTCCGCAATCCTTTCCGCACGGCAATCGAGGGAAGCGGAAATCCAGATCTTAAGATCCGCATTACTCACCATATGCCCGGCAAGCCTGCCTTCAAGAATAATATCGTCGCTGCTCTCGCCGATACGTTTCTGATCCGCATCAATCGCCTTGTCAACCGCCGGATCGGACTCACAACGTTTGCTGAACTCGATAATATCCAGACCGCTCGCCTTCACGTGAGCCCTGAAAATGTCGCCCGCCGAAACAAACTTCAGACCGTGCTTCTCCGCAATCGCCCGCGAAAGAGTCGTCGTGCCGCTGCCCGGCGGACCGCTTACCGTAATCCTCATCTCATACACCGCCTATATCAAGAGTCTTTCTGATAACCTGCGAAATCGTAATCGAACAGAGCATATACCAGATAATCCATGCCGGCAGAAACAGAAACGTCGGTTCGCTCAGACCCACCATACCCATATACGGAAACGAGATAGTTCCCATAGTCGGCGCCATCTGTAAAAGCCACAGAAAGATCGGAATCGTAATAATCATAATCCAGCCCAGCGGCTTAAACTGCTCCTGCGAAACCTCAAGCTGCTCCTGCATCACCTTATCGCGCTTCTCATTCAGTTTGCGGATCTTCTTCTCGTCGCCCGCAATCTGAGCCTCACGAAACTCCTTCTGAAAAGCACGCATCTTATCCTGAACACGCCTCATCTTCTCGTAATCAATCGTATACTTCTGAAGAAGAGATGAATAACAGCCCGTAATTGCGGACAGAACCAGAATAAGAATCGGCCATGAAACACCCAGACCGTTGTGCATGGGATTCAAAACAATACCGGCGGCATCAGCAATACCTGTCCTCAGGAAAGGCACACTGTAAACTACCATCACAAGAAGCATAATTAAGAGGAAGGTAAACATACCTCCTCCGCCCGCAGGTGATGCGGGCTTAGCGTTCTTCTGTACCATAAACCCTCTTATTTCAGGAGTGTAACCATCTCATTGATGGCATTCTCAAGTAAAAAGTCCTGATTTTTAATGCTCTTAACCGTACATCCGGTCAGCATCGAATATGCCGCAGCCATGAAACGGTTGTAATTCTGATGTTCCTTAATTGACTGATAACCTTCAACATCCCTTGTACGGGTAGTATCGGATAAACGGCGTTTCAGGATCTGATCCTCGTTACTCTCGACAAGAACAACGATATCGGGCTTAAGCTCCTCAAGCACCCATGCCGGCAGACCCGGAAGGAAACCCGAAGGCGTACTGACCGTACAGTGAGTATCGATAATAACATTATCCGTAATCTTGGCAATGACCTGAGCCGCAGTCTTCTGAAGATTCCTCTGAACCTCCTGATCCAGCTTGCGCATCTCATCGCGGTCGCTCACAAGATTCTGATCGCAAGCAACCTCAAACATACATGTACCAAAATTAATGGAGGTGTAAGAGACACCAAGCTCCTTCAAAGCCTCCATCGATCCGTTGATAACCGTTGTCTTTCCGACACCCGGAACACCAGTAATTACAACTTTCTTGCTTTTCTGTGGCATTTAAATCACTCCTTTCCGAAGAAACTCCTCATGAACGGATACATCTCCATGATCTGTTCATTTGCAATCTCTTCGTAAAGACGATAGATAATACTTACCGTAAGTAAAAGTCCGGTACCTCCGACCGCACCGATAACACCGAGGTAGTTTGCAAGAACGGATAAAACACCGACTGCAACACCGCCGATGACGGTAACACGCGGAATGTAACGATCAAGGTATTTCTCAAGAACCTGCTCGTTTCTGCGGAATCCCGGAATACTCATACCGCTTCTCTGAATCTGCCTTGCAACATGCGACGAATCAAGACCCGCGGTCTTGACCCAGAACAGCGCAAAGATAGCACCGCCCACAACCATGACAATCAGATCGATACCCATTCTCAGGATAACCTCCCAGACGGGGTGTCCCAGATCAGTGAGCCACCACATCCAGTCGTTGGGCGAATTGATAGGCGCGGTAACATACATGATTCCGTTAACCGGAGTCTGTCCCTCGAACTTACCCAGGAAGGTAATACCGATATTGTTCAGGAAAAGACCGAACATCTGCCAGTTTGCCTGAAGAACACGGACAAGAATCATCGGAAGGACACTTGCATATATGAGTTTGACGGGGAACCTGCCTCTTGCACCGCGAACGGTCGCATGAGCAAGCGGTATCTCAATCCTTGTGGACTCCGCATAAACTACAAGACCGAAGATAAACACGGTCGTAATCAAAGCAAGAATATCCAGACTGAAATACTCCATCAAATTCGCGCCGTCGGCAATTATTGCAAACAGACGCGGGAAGAAACCCACAGGATACGCATCCTCAACAGCCGCCCAGTTAAGGAAACCGTTGATAAGTCCCTGCGATACGCCTGCCACGATGAAAAGACCGACACCGGAGCCCACACCCCACTTTGTGACGACCTCATCCATCAGGAAGATGATGAGACCGCCGATACATAACTGTATGAAGATTAAGAACGAGACCGCCGCCATGCTGCCGCCGAACAGATTCATAGCAACATTTGCGTCGGGCTGAAGGAAACCTCCGATAACGTTCGGAGCGGCCTCAAGAACAATCATCACAAATATGAGGAGTTTCTGAAGACCCATGTACATAACCTGTCCACGGGGTTCGCGGGTATTGATACCCAAAAGATCGGCACCGTTTAAGAGTTGGAGAACGATAGATGCAGTAACGATAGGTCCGATACCCAAGTGGACAATAGATCCGCTTGCACCTGCAAGAATTGCACGGTACATTCCGAGCCAGTCGGAGGAATCGGCACTCAGACCGAAGACCTGGACATTAGTCAGCAGAAAATACAATATCAGAACGGCAACTGTCCACAAGAGTTTGTTCTTGAAATGGACATGCCCTTCAGGAGGTCTGACAGCCGGCATTGCGGCTAACAGAGGTTCCATTCGATCCAGCATTGCTCCCATAAGTTCACCAAAAAATGAGTTAGGCGGTCAGTGCCTGGCCACCCATCTCTTCAATCTTTGCTTTAGCAGATTCTGAAAATGCTTCGGCAGTTACATTTATCTTATGAGTAACTTTACCGCTGCCAAGTATTTTATTAATTCCTATTTGTTCCGCATCAACCGTGAAGACATCACCCTCGACCGATGCAAGTCCGCATTCGACAAGCCTGTCAAGAATCTGATCAAGCTCGCCGACATCGAGAGTCTTATCCTTACAGCCGTTCTTGTTGACAAATCCGTGTTTACCCTCATGGAAGAGTCCACGGACAAGGTAGTGGCTTAAGCGGTGATCGCGGTGTCCCGCTCTTCCTCTACCTCCGCGGTTACCTGCGCCGCGGCGATTCTTGTGTGTACCGCCGCCGCATGTACGTGATCCGCGGTATTTAGTGCGTTTGTTTACCGGCATCTTCTTCACCTCATCCTGTAGACAAGACCGTTAATCTCGGCACCGTAGTTTCCGAGTGCGCCGCCCTGCTGGTATGTGCGTTTGATTGACTTGTATCCCTTTCTGGGCGGGTGGAGTCTCAGGACCGGCTTTAAGCCCGGTAAATCGGTGATCTCTGCCTCGCCTGCGCAGATAGCCTTTGCAAATGATTCGATATCGGCATACTGTGAGTTCTCTTTCACGTATGCATCGGTAAGCTTCTCATCCGCAGTCAGACGTCCGCGTGACTCAAGGACGGTTGCCAGAACATCAGCCTCGGCAACGCCGTAAGCAACATAATCCTTTACTTTCCTGATCATACCCATGTATGCAGGAGTCTCGGGGATTAATACACAGTGGTTGATGTGGTGTAAACGAAGCATCTTTAAGGTATCCTTAATCTCTCTTCTTGTGTTTACAACACCTCTGACCTGAACAACGAAATACATCAGTTCTGACCTCCCTTTCTGACAAGGTTTGCCTGCTGAAGTGCATTGTAGGTTGCTCTTGCGTAGTTGATTGTCGTACGGGTGTTTCCGCTGGAGGTTGTCCAGACATCGTGAACACCTGCAAGCTGGAGAACCTTCTTACCGATATCACCGGTTACAAGGCCGATTCCCTGCGGTGCGGGGATAAGCGTAACCCTTACACTGCCTGCTCTGCCCGTAACACGCATCGGAATCGAGTGTGCCTCACCGCATGCGCATTCCCAACTGCCGCAACCTCTCTTAATCTTGATGATATTGAGTTTTGCATCGTCGATTGCCTTCTTGATGGCATTTCCGACCTGAGCATCCTTGCCCTGGCCGAATCCGATGTATCCGTTGCGGTTACCTACAACGACTGCGCATCTGAACTTAACACGTCTTCCGCTGTCAGTCATTCTCTGAACCATGTTAATGTCAAGAACCTCATCCTCAAGGTCGGGTATGAAGTAATCGACAATCTGAGGCTCTTTGATTGGTCTGCCGCTCTCGAGAACATCGTCGATGCTCTTGATTTTACCTGCGGCAACCTCTTTTCCGAGACCGGTGAGAGGTACCCAAACATCCTGTTCAAAGGCCATTATTTCAGCTCCTTCATAATTGCATCTTCACATGCTTCGACATTTGCAACAAGGTCGCCTGCTCTGTCCGGTGCATATTCGGCAATAACATTGCCCTTTACTCTCTCGTCCGCCGGAAGAATGTCCTCGCTGTGCGGGACATCGAGACCTGCCGCAACTGCGCCTTTAAGCGCGGCAAATACCTTTGCACCCTGTCTCGGGCGGTGTAAACCGATATCTAAGATAGCGTCACCGTGACCTGCGTTGATTGCCTTGACGGCAAAGAGCATTCCCGTAAGATATGCCGCAGGTGTATTGCCTGTTGCGCCTTTATATCCGTATTTTGCAAGTTCACTGGAGTGTGCCGCAACAAGTGTATTGTCACCCTCGAGTTTTGCCTCAACAAGCTGACATGTAATGTGCTTGTTTGACTTTCTGACAACCATTCTCGGTTTGTCGGAGACAATAAGCTTTAAGCGCTTGTAGTAGTCGGTTTTACCCTCACGGCGCCTGCGGAACTGGACGAAGTATCTTGGTCCTGTTGCCATTATTCCATCCTCCCGGTAATCTGTACAAGCTGTGCCTTCATGTGTGCAACACTTCTGAACTGACCGCCTGCTGCTTTCCTGTACATAATTCTGTAGACATGCGCATCGATTGTGCCGTCTTCACGAAGAGCCTTAAGCTCTCTTCTGATTGCACGAATCTTCTTAATCCATGCTTCCTTTGCCGGTGTGCGTGCTCCTGCCGCACCCTTCCTGCGTCCCGGACCCTTGCGGTGACCGTATGAACGCTTTGCAATAAGAGCATGTGTTCTGCCGCGGCTGTTTCCTCTTACCTGCTTTGCGGTAATAACGCCCTCTTCGACAAGTCCTCTGATATCCTCGCGCGAGATTGCGTTTGCGATATCGTCAGAGCGCTCGCTGTCGAAGTGAACGCGGTTGACTCCGCATCCGAGAACCGATGCCGCAAGGCGTTTCTGATTCTTCAGATCACTCATCGTCGGTCACCTCTTCCTTTTTCTCGGCAGCCTTCTCGGTCTTCTCGACCTTCTCGACCTTTGCCTTGGGAACTCTTACATTGAGAACCTTAATCTTGAGTGACTCGGCCTTAGCCTGAATCGCCGCACGCTTGTTGCCGCCGACCTTTGCCGAAATTCTGACTGCCTGTGTCTCTGCATTGATGCCTTCAAGATCGGCAACATTGCAGACCATGACCTCTTCGAATCCCGACGGGTGGAAGTAGCGCACTGCCTTCGGAGAACCGAATCCCGACTGCGGGTGTCTGCCCTTTGCACGGTAATCCTTTCTCTGCTTGCTCTGAATACCGCGTGGTCTTCTCCATGTATCTTCGAGTCTCAGCTTTCTTGAAAGACCCTGGCGCTTGAATGAACCGCGCTGAGCGTTTCTTGCCCTGATTAATCTAATCTTATCGTCAGCCATTCAAATCACGCCTTGTTAACAATATATATTCCGTCCTGGAAGACACGTGAATCGCGTCCGCGGACCTTTGTTGCTTTCTCAATTCTCGAGGAAGTCATACCGACAAGCTCCTTGTCGATACCCGTAATGGTAACCTGATCGTTTGCGACCTTTACCTTGACACCTTCGGGGATTGCCGCATATCTCGTCTGCTTCTCGCCGAGGAAGTTGGCGATCTCGAGACGCTGCGGGGTAGCCTTTACCTGAATCGGGAAGTGGCTGTAGACAATCTTCATTGTATACACATACTCTTCGTTAACGCCGCGGAACATGTTCTCGGCGTGCGAAGCGAACGTGCCTGTCATTGCATAGACCTTCTTTCTTGTGGATTCGGTCGAAACAATGAGGTGTCCGTCCTCAATCCTGACATTGATGCCAGGATAGTGGAGATCTCTCTCGAGCTTGCCTTTCTTACCCGAAACTTTCAGGACAGTACCGTCCAACTCGGCCGTGACTCCTGCCGGAACAGTTACCTTTCTCTCTGTAACCATCTCTTAATCACTCCTTCAGTAGACGTATCCCAAAAGCTCACCGCCGACACCGAGCTTACGTGCATTCTCGTGTGAGATTACACCCTTCGATGTACTTACGATAAGTAATCCGAAATTCTTCGCCGGGAGATACTGGTTCTCCCATTTCTCAATATCAACAGCCTTGACCGAGAAACGCGGCGTAATTGCACCGCACTTGTTGATGTTTCCGTTAAGGAAAATCTTGTACTGGTTGCCTCTGCCGTCTTCAATCAGCTCAAAGTTTGCGATATATCCTTCTTCCTTCATAATGCCGAGCATTGCCCCAAGAAGAGTTCCCGCAGGTTCGACAATACATTCTGTCTTACCGACATCGGAAGCGTTTTTGAGTGTGCACATTGCATCGGCAACCGGATTTAACCTTGTCATTTTCTGAAACGCTCCTTAATTCATCTTCTTAAAGCCTATCTTTGAGGCATAGTCACGGAAGCACTGGCGGCACAGCATAATCTTGTATCTGCGTACAAGACCCTGTTTTCTGCCGCACATCTGACACTTGTTTGCACCGCAGCCGAATATCTTGGCGGGTGCGTCCTCGTTCTTCGATTTTTTCTGCGCCATATTTACTGTACCTCCACGCCAAACTCATCCTGCATGAATTTGACGGCTTCTTCACGGGAAACTCTTTGATGCAGCGGAAGCTTCTTTGTCTGAATGCTTCTTCTTGCGATTCTGACTCCCTTCTTCTCGAGAACCACGTTGATATCCATACCGTAGATACCAATCATAGGATCGTAGCTCTGACCCGGGAAATCGGTGTGTTCCTCGATACCGAATGCAACGTTTCCTGACTTGTCGAACTGGCTTGCGAAAAGCTTGTTTTCAAGAATGTTGAGCGCTGTTGCAACGAAATCCTTTGCAGCCTCGCCTCTGAGTGAGACCTTGCAACCGATCGGCTGACCTTTTCTGATACCGAATGCCGGCTGGGTTCTCTTTGCAATCGTGCGTACCGGTTTCTGACCGGAGATCTCCTGCATGATGTTCTCGGCCTTTACAAGCTTCTCACCTGCTTCGCCGACACCCATGTGGATGACAACCTTGTCAACGTAGACCTGCTGCATTACGCTCATGCTTCAATTCCCCACTCGCTTACTGCAGGCGTTGATCTGCCGACCATGAAGACATAGTTCTCGACAGTGTCGAACTCTTCGCCGCTCTTTAAGTCTTTTAAGAAGACCCTGTTCTCGATGCATGCCGGAATGACTTCAATCTTTGTGATCTGTCCGACCTTACCCGAGTGCTTACCGCCGGTTACCATCGCACAGTTGCCTTCCGCGAAAGCAAAGTGATCGATAATCTTGAAGCGCTCGTCGCCGGTGAGCTTTACAACAATCGAGTCTTTAGGCTTGTATTCCTGTGAATCGACAACGATGTTTGCTCCGTGGCGGAGGTTAAGCTGAACTTTTCCGTCCTTGACGATTGTCTTGTTGGAGATCTTACAAAGCTGTGTCTGTGCATCCTCTGCCGAAATCGGGACGGATACGTAGTCGCCCTTCTTGTTTCTGAGAATGCGGTAGTGCTTGTCCGTCTTCGGAATCGAAACAATGTCGAAGATACCGATTCCGAGTTTCATATTGGTGCAGACCTTACCGTTAACGATAATGGAACGGTCGGTCAGAATTTTCTTGACCTCTTTGGAGTTGAGGGCAAGACCCATATGATCTCTCAGCCATACGCCCAGCGGCATTGCATTGCCGTTGTGCGGTCCGGGTGATGTCTTAACAACAAATTTCTTTGTTTTTCTGGCAATTCTCCATCCTGATGGTGAATTAAGCCTCTTCAAATGATCTGACATTAGTTCTTACCCTCCAGTCTTGATGCACGAAGCTTGTCGTCAAGATTGAGTTTCACAATCTGAACCGCCGATGCATATACCGGTCTCGGGACCTCGGATCCGTCCACCTTTGTTACGGAAACGCCGTGAACGAGAAGTGTTCCGTTAGCCGTGTTAACTCCGTCGACAACACCTTCGTCGCCTCTGTTGTCGCCGCGAAGGACTTTTACCGTGTCGCCGACCACTACACGAACCGCACGTCTTGTTCCGTATTTCTCGCGAAGCTCTTTGGAGAGCGGTGCGTTAAGGAACTTTCCGCGTGCGTGTAAGCTCGCATTGTAGCGTGCTTTGCGCTGCTTTCTTGGCTGGCTGCTTGCAATTCTTACCATTACGAAACACCTCAGACGATGATGGTTGCCATTGAGCCGATCTTGGGGAAACGCTCAGCAACTTCACGGGCAACAGGTCCTTTAATCTCTGTTCCCTTAGGCTCACCGCGCTCATTTGTAATGACCATTGCATTGTCCTCAAATGTAAGACGGAGTCCGCTGATTCTTCTTATTTCTTTTCTCTGCCTGATTACGACCGCTTTTTCGAGTTTGCGGCGCATCTCGGGAGTACCCTTCTTGACACTGACGATTGCCATGTCACCGAGACCGAGTTTAGGCTGGCGGCGGCGAACACCGTGATAGATGTTGACCGACACAATCTGAACAACGCGTGCACCAGTGTTGTCAGCGCAGGTCATTCTCGAACCTGTCTGCAATGCTCGCGGTGTTCGTGACTGTTTCGCTTTCATTCCTCAGTCACCTCAATGACCACAAATGTCTTTGTCTTGGAGATTGGTCTGCACTCGGCAATCTTAACCGTGTCACCGAGCTTTGCACCAATGCATGAGGGGTTGTGTGCGTGAAGCTTTGACGAACGTTTCTCGTAACGTTTGTATTTCTTCACGTAGTGCAGGTAATCTCTTGATACTACAACGGATCCCTGCATACGGTCACTCACGACCTTACCGGTAATCACCTGGCCGCGTACCGGTAAAGTGCCGTGGAATGGACAGTTTACGTCATTGCATTCCTTCTCGGGAACTTTGACGTTTAACCCAATGTTTCTTGCCATATTTACCTCAGATTTTTGATTCGCATGCTGATTCTCTTCTCAGGCTGCATAACCAACACTGATCCATCAACTCTTATCCGAGTCTCATCTGGAAGCGTGATGTCGAATGCCGCGCCCTTCTTCTGCACTTTCTTAAGACCTGATTCGGAACTGATAACAAGCATGTTCTTCGTCTCGTCGACGATTAAACCGCGGATACCGACCTGTTTAGGATTGGTTGAGGAGAAGACGAAGGTCTTCAGCCCCAGCAGTTCATGCCTGCACACATTCCGAGGCGTAATCAAGCCTGATTTCTCCTCTTATTCTGCTCGGTCCTGATACGGGCGATTGTGCGCTTAACCTCGCGGATATGTCCGGGGTTCTCGTGCGCACCGCCTGCGCTGACCTTGCCGAGATCCTGAATAAGTTCAAGCTTGAGTTTGTCGAGCTGCTCCTTAAGTTCAACATCGCTGAACTGGGCAACTTCTGATGCACGGAATACTGCCATTTCAGAAGTCCTCCGCCTCAGGTACGTCCTCTGCCGCTTCCATCTCGGCGTCGATCTCCTTTCCGAGTGCATCCTCGGAGAGATCTTCGCCGTCGAAAACAGCCTTCACGCCTTTACCGGCCTTCTTATCGGACTCGATAATCTCAAAGTGGTCAGGAAGCTGTGCTCCGGGCGGAACAATCTTGACCTGACAGCCGATTACACCGAGCTTCTTGATAGCGATTGCATAACCGCTGTCGACGATGGTCTCGCTGGGCTCACCGGAGTGCTTGATGTATCCTTCGGTGAACTTCTGAACACGCGAACGTGCACCGGTAAGTTTACCGGAGATGATAACCTCGCATCCGAGACCGCCGGATTCCATGACGCGGCGGAGAATGCTTGTTCCCGCCTTTCTGAAGTACCAGCCGCGCTCAAGCGAATTTGCAAGGCGCTCTGCCATAATCTGTGCGTTGAATGCCGGATTCTCAACCTGCTGAACCTCAATCTGCGGTGCATCGATTCCGTACTCGTTCTGAAGAGCCGTTGTAATGTCTCTTACGACCTTACCGCCCTTACCGATAACGATACCCGGCTTCTCCGCAAAGATTGTGACCTGCGTTCCGAGAGGTGTGCGTGCCATATCCATGCCGCCGTATCCCGCTCTCTTGAGTTCCTTTGCAAGATACTGCTCGACACGTGCACTGCGAATGCCGTTCTCAACAAATCTTCTCTCTATTGCCATCTTAATCCGCCTCTCTTACTACAATCTCAACATTTACCGATTCGGCATATTTCGGAGTGGCTCTTCCCATAGCACGCGGGAAGATACCGCGCTGTCTTCTGCCTCTGTTTGCGCTTGCAACAACAATCTCGAGTTTCTCGGTGTCAAGACCGCTGTATTCCGCGTTCTTCTCGACCGACTGTAAGAGCTTTACAAAGTACTCCGATGCTTTTACCGGGTATCTGCCGGCATCCCAGCCTTCGAGACCGCGCTTGTGGGCAACATCCATGTTGAATCTCTTGAACGGAATTGCCTTCTTAAGAGCAATAACGTCTTCGAGATAAGCGATTGCCTTCTTCGTGTTCTTGCCTTTGATGAACTTGCAGATCTCGATGGAATGCTTCGGTGAGCACGGAAGCTCGTTTGCCTTTGCACGTGCGAGTTTCTCGCCGTCCATCTTAAGTGAATAACCTGTTCTTGCCATTTAAATCACTTCAGTGGGACGAATTTACTGGACCTGGTTGCACCGATACCGGCACTTCCATGGCTGACGCGTTTTCTTGTCAGTGCGAACTCGCCGAAGTACATGAATACAGCTTCGGGCTGTAACTCGACTTTGACGAACTCTTTTCCGTTGTGGATCTCAACTTCCTTACCGACCATCTCGGGCAGAATTACCATGTCACGGAGATGGGTTCTGATACGGTCATTGCCTGCTCTGAACTCAGCAAGAAGCTTCTCATGTCCTTCGGTAAATCCGCGGTTGATCTTCCTGCGTGCTCTCGAAGGCATGATCGGGAGAAGCTCGGTAATATTCATCTGCTGAAGTTCTTCAATCTTGTAGCCGTGATAGGTGAACTCTTCTTTTCGCCTCGGCAACTTCTTCTGCTGTTTTTTTGCCATTTTACCTGCACCCCTTTATTACTTTCTTCCTGTCTGTCTTGCGGCGATTGAACCGACTTTTCTTCCCGGAGATGTACCGCGCGAAACCGTCTTCGGACGACCGCAGTGCTGGTGTCCTCCGCCACCGAACGGGTGGTCGATGACGTTCATACAGACAGCCTTGGATCTCGGCCACTTGGTTGCCTGGGTCTTCATCTTGTGGTACTTCTTACCTGCCTTGAGGAAGGGCTTCTCGCCTCTGCCGCCGCCTGCAACAATACCTACGGTTGCACGGCAGTCGCCGCTGAACCACTTGTTCTTGCCGCTCGGCATCTTGATACCGACACGTCCCTCGGCCTTACCTATGATCTGTGCCTGAACACCCGATGCACGGATGAATTTTCCGCCGTCATTGGGTCTTGCCTCGACATTGCATACGTATGCTCCGATGGGGATATCGTTCATTTTGAGGGTGTTTCCGTTCTTGACCTCGGCTTCGGGTCCCCATGCGACAGCCTCGCCGACTCCGAGTCCCTCGGTTACGAGCATGTAAATCTTCTCGCCGGACTCGAGTTCGACCTTTGCGATGGGCGCATGTCTTGCAGGATCGTGCTCGATGTCAATAATCTTTCCGCGAATTGTCTCCGTAACGTATCCCGGGTGTTTGAGTTCCGCTTTATAGAGATGTGACGGTGCACGGTATGTCGGTCCGCCGCGTCCGCGGTTCTGTGATATGATTCGTTTTCCCATATTTCATCACCTGTGCTTACATTACTCCGAGTCTGCTGAGGATCTCCTCGCCCGCTTTCTCGTCCTTAAAGGAGACAATTGCCTTCTTGACGCCCTTCATTGTCATGAGTGTCTTTACGTCGACGACTTTTGTGTCGAACATTCTCTCGATTTCTTTGGCAATTTCGGCTTTTGATGCTTTGTTGTCAACAATGAACTGAAGTTTGCCGTTGAACTCCAAACCTCTGGATGCTTTTTCAGAGATATACGGGTATTTTATGATCATTGGACTTCCTCCATTCTGTTGATTGCCGAAACCGTCCAGATTGTGAGTCTTCCGGCCTGTGTTCCGGGTGCAAGGTGCTCTGCGTTAAGGTCGTAGATGCTTACGACATCGACACCCGCAAGGTTTGCGGCTGCACGAAGCGGCTTCTCCGCGGTTACGATAAGAATACTCTTTCTGCCCTTGTAGCGGCGTCCGCGTAACTTTCCGCGTCCCGCACGAATCTTTCTTGATACCGAGGAACGCTCGACATCTGCGTAAAGACCGTTTGCCTTGAGAGCCGCGACTATCTCTTTAGTCTGTGTAAGTGTCTCAAAATTGTCTTCGAAGACGAACGGAAGTGTTCCTTCGAATTTGTGTCCGCGTGCGAGAACAAGCTCTTCCATTGTGGTTGCGGCTACTGCCGACCTGATTGCCTTTCTCATTTCCTTCTTGTTCATCTTGCGGACAAGAATCTTCTCTACTTTGGGAGGATGTGCTGCACGACCGCCTACTGCCTGAGGCACGCGTGCGGCTCTTGAACCGTTTGCTATTCTTGGGACCTTGGCTTCGCCGCGACCGCTACCCCATGATCTTGCAGATGTTCTGATACCTGCATACGGGTTTGTTCCGTGTGGCTGGTAACGGGTGCTCTGAATTGCCAGTACTGCGTTCTTAATAAGGTCCGGACGGTATGTCTCGTTAAAGACTGCCGGAAGTTCAATTTCGCCAGCAACTTTTCCGTCAACTGATTTAATCTGTGCTTTCATCTCAGATCATCCCTGCTTGCTCTTTGTACTGACGTAGCTGACTACCGGTACGAGATCGTTTGCTTCGTTGTTGCGTATTGCGGGTCTGATTCTTATGAGACGCTTGTTGGGTCCCGGAACCGAGCCTTTAATAGCGATGTACTTGCCTCTTACGAGACCGTATTTTACGAAACCGCCTTCGGGGTTAATCTCTTCGGGGGATGTGCTGACCTTGAGAATGCGCTTGTTGAACTCGGTTCTCTGGTGGTATCCCATCTGACCCATCTGCGGAACCTGCCACCTGACATGGTGCGGGTGCCACGGACCGAGGTTACCGATGTGACGTAACTTGCCCTGACGTGAGTGCTTGCTCTTTCTGAGCGGCGTTCCCCACAGCTTTACGGGACCGTTTGTTCCCTTACCGGTTGTTACCGCGGTAACGTCGACATACTGACCGAGTGTCGATATTGATTCGATATCGACATCCGCACCGAATAATCCGAGTGCGAAGTCAAAGCGTGCTGCCATGTCGCCGCCTGCAACGCGCACTTCCATGAGGTCCGGGACCTTCTTGGGTACGCCCGTAAGCATTACCGGCTGTGTGTACATCAGTGCGAAGATGTCGGTTACTGTTCCGTCCGCGATTGCGGCACGAATCTTCTCGACGCTCTCCGGGTTGTTCTTCTTGGGTGCTGTTATGCGCTCAGAAAGTGCTGAATCCACATTTTCTGACCATACTTCAGAGAATGCATGGCTTCCGTATGTGTCTGCACAGTATGCACGCACTGCAACTACCTTCATGGGCGGAACTTCAATTACCGTTACCGGTACGGTGATGTCCTTACCAACACTCGGGCTGGTTTTTCTGTCATCAACCATTATGATATGAGTCATTCCCGCTTTGTATCCGGCAAATCCCTGCAGTTTCGGCTCCCCTTCGTATTCGGGCCAGGATTTGTACTTAGGTACCTGGCTTTTTGCTCTCTTGCGGGGGCTGTATGCAAGTGATCCTCTGCGCGGCCTGGTTATTTCGACCATCTTTCAATCAATCCTAAATCTTGCTGATAGTTTTTGCATTAAATCATGAATTTCTTCACGATTACTCTGCCTTAAGCCTTAAACGGTTTTGTCATACCCGTTGTTGGGTATGCGTTCATTGGGCTTTTAGCATCGATTCATCTTTTCCGAGATTCCGAAGCGCTCATCATTTGTCTCCCGATATTTCCTTTTTTTCGCATAACAGAGGGCGTCATGCCGTGTTTATGCATCGGTATCGAAAGTTGCTTCGGACATTTTTGGGTGTAACAGACGGTCTTCGTCGGTCTTTTTTCGAACCTGAAATATCCGTGTAATTTCAGGGCACAATACAGGGTATTCAGACCAAACTGATTTTGCCTCGCATTGCCTTGGAATTAATATTCCCAAGACCCGTCTGCATGTTAACTTTGCAGACCGATCTTTGTATCACGTCTCTCAAACAGATTCTGACCAGTAATTTGCGCTCTTTTAAGACATTTGTGCCTTTAAGAAAGGGCCCGATGCACATCCGCATCTGTCCACCCTTGGGCGCATTAATCAGATCCTACGTTGTCAGCCCGTCACACTTGTAAATTCCCGTCGGAATTTCGTGTGACCTACTATCTCGGCAATCACCGGAAAGCACTTCGCAACCTGGTTGCGAGCCATCCCGGGCAACCACATTACAAGAAGAATTCTGCCGACACAAGTCAAACGAACGCCTCATGCGCCCGTTTCACTTGTGCAAACATGTGTATTTCTTATAACGGTTCTCTAAATATTTGCATTAATCATATATAAAGAATACTTATTTAACTGCGGAAAAATCAGAGGTTTTCAGCCGCGTGCAAGTGAACAAAACCCGTTGCCGCCTTTTTGCATATACCTGACATGCCGACGCAAAAACATAAATAAAGAGAATATAATAACCAAAAAACCTAAAAATGACAGATATTATAGCAGATACAGATGAATGTCCGACGAATCAGTTGAAGTATACCTCGCCGTCGCTGTTGATGTAGACCTCGATGTCCTCGCGGATATAGCGTGCGCGGAAGCGCTCGGGGTTTGAATCGCGCATACGATTTATGAGCGATATTGTATCATAGCGTACCTTGATACCAATCTTTTCGGCTTCGTTGAAGATTTCCTTGGCGGCGACTATGAAATCCGTACCCTCCTTTACCGTGCAGAGATGATTGGCGTCGAGAGTGTAGAGAAATTCCAGCGTATCGCGGGCTTTCTTGATGTTTTCCTGCGCCGCCTTTTCGATTGTGCAGACGTTTGCCTTGGACGTATTTATAATATCAGCTATCTGCTGCTGGGTAAGCCCCTGTTTGCGGTATCTCAGGACTTCTTTCTGGCGATCTGTCAGGAGGTTTTCTTTCATTAACAGTATTATATCTTTGAATAATTTTAAACATTTTCATTTAACAGTGATCATGTCATTGCGTACTTTCGAATCAGTTTCAAAATGTTTATTAGTAACACGGATGAATTTAAAATGTTCTCATAATGAGAGGTATAGAATATGGTAGTTAAAGTAGGAATTGCAAAACTCGGTAACATTGCCAGCGGTGTTATGGGTGAACTGCTCCTTGATGAGCGTGCAGACCGTGAAGACATGCAGACATTCATGGCAACAAGCGGAACAAAGCTTCAGCCTGAAGATATTGAGCGTGTTGTCTCCAACATGAAAGCATGGGGACCCGACTTCTGTATCGTTGTCTCACCCAACGGCGTTCTTCCCGGACCCAAGGGTGCACGCGAGGAACTTGCGGCTGCAGGTATCCCGTGTATCGTAATCACCGATGATATCACAACAAAGAAAGACGACTTTGCGGCACTCAAAGAGTCCTCATTCGGATACATCATCATGAAGGCAGACTCGATGATCGGTGCACGCCGCGAGTTCCTTGACCCTGTTGAGATGGCAGACTACAACGGTAACCTTGTAAAAGTTCTTACAATTACAGGTGCATTCAGAAAGATGCAGCTTGCAATCGATGCAGTCATCGACCAGGTCAAGGCAGGCAAGAAGGGCGCAGCTCTCGAGCTTCCGAAGATCGTCATGACATCCGACAAGGCTGTTGAGGGAGAGTTCACAAACCCCTACGCATACGCAAAGGCACGTGCGGCATACGAGATTGCACAGGCAGTTGCAGGTGTTAACGTCAAGGGTTGCTTCATGACAAAGGGACACGAGAACTACACACCAATCGTTGCATCGGCACACGAGATGATGCGTGCGGCAATGGTCCTCTGTGACGAGGCACGCGAGCTCGAGAAGGGATGCGACGGCGTCATCAGAAAGCCGCACAAGGCTGACGGTGTAATCGTCGAGAAGAAGCAGCTTATCTCAAAGCCCTGGTAAATTTCATAAAATAATTTTTCTTTTTTTACGGCGTTTTTCAACACATTTACTGAAATTATCCCATATCCGTTACGTATTCCTGCCGCATTACGGCAAGATATTCTTTCAGACAGAAGGATTATGAGATATCAAAGATAAGAAGATACTATGAAAACGTTAGTAGTGTCCGATGTCGCTTATAATGAAATATACTCCCGCCGCATCGGACGTGAAGCAATATCCAAAACAATAATGAGGGAACTTAAACCGGTCGAAAAATGTGATGTACGGGAAGAGCTGGAACGATTAAGAAATGAACCCGCAATCACGCAAAGTGAATTTGAGAGACGTATCAGTTCTAACAGGACTTAACCCAGTTATGATATACTTTACTGGTCATTATTTTTAGAATATGTGCTCGCCTGTTCGGGCTTTCTCCCTCAATGACATATATTACGACATAATCATGAGGCAGGTGCAGGCGCCAATATCCTTTACAATTCCCCTTTAATTCATGTTTATTGCACGTTTTGAGAGTATTAAACAGATTTTCGTCAAGGCATTTTTTTAATTTCTCCATAATATCCATATTAATTGCAGGTCGTGATTCCAGATACTTTGACACTTTTTCATTAATCAGATATTCTGCCATATTACCTGTACTCAAATTTCTTTTAAAGGTTATATAGAATTACAGTCACGCCGCAAGCCTTTCCCGCTGTTACGACCAGAAAGATTATGAAATATATATGACAAGAAATTATTATGGAATATTCGGATATATATGACGCGGTATATAATGAAATTCATTCCCGCCGCACAGGTCGCGAGTCAATAAATACACAAGGGAGGTACGTCAAAACAGCCGACAATATCAACAATAACGCTAATGCTTCAGACGAAGTCATGATAGTGGAATAAAACACGTTTCAATCATAAGACGAATCTGAAAGAGATTCGAAATATAACCTATTTTATGATTTTTAATAATTGAACCGCAATTATCCGAATCAAAATTTACCCTCTCAATATTTGCCCTAATGTGGAATTACTGTGGGCATTACTGCTTCTGAAAATACCGAGCGTATCACTCGGGCGCAGCACGGCTGTCTGCGCCGGAATGCGTAAAAGAAAATGAAAAAAATATTTTATTTTTCAGACTTATACGACGTATTTGCCGAGGAGTCTGATTGAGTTGGTCATGTCAGGACCGAGTGGTGAACCGAAGATAATCTGAGTGACGCCTGCCTTCTTGAGGTTGTCGCACTTCTCTTTGATCATCTCGGGTGTACCTGCAATTGTGAATGCATCAATCTCTTTGTCGCCGACGAGACCGCCGACTGCACCGAAGTCAAAGCGTGCAAGTGCGTCCTTAATCTTTGCAACGTTTGCCTCGTCAAGACCGTGGCGCTGGAGAAGTGCCGGGGGTGAACCTGCGGCGATGAATGCGGCAACGATCTTTGCTGCGTTGCGTGCCTTCTTCTCATCGCGGTCGATTGAGGTTGCTGTGTATGCTCCTACATCGAACTTCTTGAACTTCTTCTCGTCGACTTTGTCGCATGCCGCTTTGATTGTCGGGATTGCTACTTCGTAGTCCTTCGGGTTGGATGCGTTGATAAGTGCACCCTCACCGATCTGTCCTGCGAGCTCGAGCATCTTGGGACCCTGTGCACCGATGTAAACCGGAATCTGCTTCTTCTTTGCCGGCAGTGTTACACCTGTGAGTTTTGCGCCGTCGTAGTCGAAGAACTCCATGTTGCCGGTCTTCTTGACTTCCTCACCTGCTGTGAGTGCCTTGAACTGAATGACACCCTCTCTTAAGCGTGCAACAGGCTTTACGGGGTTGATTGCGAGTTTCGGCAGGGTTGAAAGGTCACCCGGACCGATACCGAGTGCCGCACGTCCGTCCGAGATCTCGTTGAGTGTACACATGAATGATGCGATTGCCGCCGGTGTATCGGTGAATGTGTTCATGATACCCGGACCCATCTTAATGCTCTCGGTTGCCTGAGCGATTGCCGCAAGTGTCGGGTAGCAGTGGCGGTTGTTATAGTGGTTTGTAATCCATGCAAAGTCAATGTCTTTGCTCTCTGCAAGTTTACAGTATTTTACGACTTCCTTAACGGAAATATTTCCTGGTACGAATTCTATTCCATAACTCAAGGTAAATTCACCTCAACAGATAGTTATTTTGGCAGACTTAAAAACATTATCATTTGATTGTTTTTAGGCGATAGCACCCCGACATACAAGGCAGTATTGCAGAGTTTTTCAAAAAATAACGCCGTTAGAGAAGTTTGCGCCAACCCGCATTCCGATATGCCGCTGCAAGAAATCACGGTTTTCCGACTCTAAAAAACTGTTATTTGAGAGTTTGTCCGGTCGCAACCGTTATGTCGTTAAAATTAACCCGCATGATTTTCAAAAAAAATGTGCGCTCTTCAAAGAGAAATATCATAAATAAAAATTAAAACCCGTTTTTACCCGTAAAAAATTGCGCTTGTTAAAGGTACTTTGATTTATGATACTTTGATTTAGGGCACTCTTATTTAAGGTGCTTTGACATATGCGGATGCCGAGACTCCGTTGGGTGTCGTGATATGAAGCATGCGTGTCGAATTCGAAAATCCATCAGAATCTTCTATCCTTATGGACATATTCATGACCTCACCGGGATTGAGCTGCCCCGGGCTTAACAGGTCGGGTTCTATGACACAGTTCCAGCGGTTGACTGCGGAATTATTATTGTAGATACATACCTTCGGCTCGACCTGAAGTGAAGCAGAGGCAACTTTGACTATCACATCCCAGTTCTTGAAGTTTGAAAGCGTAGTCTTTCCGGTATTTTCTACCTCCGCATATATCTCCGAATAATCACCTACGTATCGCGGCAGGGATGTATTGACTATACTTATTGAGGTCATGAGCCTGTCCTCCAGAGCATTAACCTGCTGAGTCTGCACGGACGAGACCGTCTCCGAAGTTGTAAAGACCAGACCTATCATAAGATAGGCAAGGACGGTCAGAAGAACCAGAGATATTGCCGTTCCTATAACAGATGCACTGCTCATTTCAGTATCCTCCCGCCGATGCGGTTATCTTCGTGCTTATGCCGTTTGGAAGCGCAAACGTGATTGTATCCTCCTTTCCGACGGTGTTGCGAAGAGTGTCGGATTTAATCACAACACGCAGGGTCTCGCCCGGCAACAGCCAGT
>JAFPWZ010000055.1 GCA_017412625.1 Methanomicrobium sp. | reverse complement strand
TTATATTGGTTTTCGACATATATAAAATAAAGGCAAGAACAAAATAAAGACTGGAATAATTCCGGAAATAAAGACTGAAATTTAAGTCATAAAATTAAGTTCGGAAATAAAGACTGAAAATAAAGTCCGGAAATGAAGTCGGGCAAAGAGATGCGGAAAATGAGAGCGGGCGACACATACACAATATCGGGCAAAGTCTGTCTCGGACGCGAATTCGAACTCGCGTATGCCGAAATTGCCGTCGAAAACGGCATCATAAAGAGCATTGTCGAGACGGACAGCGCCGCAAACGCCGCAAACGCCGCGGAACAATGGATCTTCCCCCGCTTCTTCAACGCACACACCCACCTCGGCGATACCGTCGCCATGGATATCCACACAAAGCCCGGCATGACCCTCTCCGACCTTGTCGCACCCCCGAACGGACTCAAGCACAGAATCCTGAGCGAAACTCCGTCCGGGACCCTCACGGACGCAATGACGCAGAGCCTGAAGTTCATGAAGAGGAGCGCGACCGCGGGATTCTGCGACTTCCGCGAAGGCGGCGCGGAAGGCGTAAACGCGCTGAAGACCGCACTCGACAACTCCGGCACCGGACTCAAAGCCCTCATACTCGGGCGAAACGGCGGGGAATCCGTCGCGGACGGCATAGGAATCTCGAGCACGAAAGAAGGAGAGCAGGTCCTCGAGTATGCCGCCGAAACCAAAAAACGCGGCGGATTCGTGGCGTTTCATGCCGGCGAAAAGGACACGCGCGACATCGACGCCGCAATCGATGCGCAGCCCGACCTCCTCATACACATGACGCACGCCACCGACTCACAACTCAGACGCTGTGCGGAATCGGAAATTCCCATCGCCGTCTGCCCGCGTTCGAATCACATCCTCGGTCAGAGCACCTCAAACGAGCACCCGCCGATTCGAAAGATGCTCGATCTCGGCTGCGAAGTCCTTCTGGGCACGGACAACGTCATGTTCGTCCAGCCCGACATGTTTGCGGAGATGTCCTTCGTCAGCTACGCATACGGCCTCACACCCGACGAAATACTCAACATGGCAGTCGCCGGCTCAAAACTCATAAACAGCCCCTTTTTCATCGAAGAAGGCAACATCGCCGCCTTTTTCACAATAAACCCCGAGACCTCCAATCTGCGCTTCAGCAGATCTCCTAAAAAATCCGTCGTAAATCGCGGCGTTATTCCGGAATATTAGAGAATATATTTTAAACAAAAAAAAATAAAATTGTTCAGTCAATTTTAGGGAGGTATTACATGTTCAACAATATTCTCGTAGCAATTGATGGTTCGGAATCAGGCAGAAAAGCATTTGAAGCCGCACTCGGAGAAGCAAAAGCATACCCGGGGGCAACGGTCAATGCAATCTACGTCGTCGAAAACGGGGGCTTAGACGACCTGCCGCCTGACAACGACAAAGCAACACTTTACAACAGATTCGAATCAATAGGCAGAGAGATTCTTTCGGACTATGAAAAGACCGCGGAATCCCGAAACGCCAAATTCAATGCCGTGATCAAATCAGGTCACGCAGGCAAAGAAATAACAAAATATGCCGAAGAACTCGGTGCCGACTTAATCGTCATGGGCTCTACCGGCAAAAGCAACATTGAAAAATTATTACTCGGCAGTGTCACGGAATTTGTCATCCGTCACAGCAACATATCAACTCTGGTGGTGAGATTATAGAGGAAAAATTAGTCAGAGACTACATGGTCGACGATGTAGTATCGGTGGAAACTCCGGGAAGCAGAGACGACGTACTCAGAATTCTGAAGAGAACGGGAATCAGCGGCGTACCGGTAACAAAAGACGGCAAACTTGTCGGAATCATTACAAGAAAGGATCTCCTGAGAAAATCCGACGAGACACAGCTCAGCATACTCATGACCGCCGATCCGGTCACGATATCGCCGGACTCAACCATTAACGAAGCCGCAAGGATAATGACAAAGAACAAGTTCAGAAGGCTTCCGGTTGTCGAAGACGGCAAACTCGTCGGAATCCTGAGTGTCGCCGACCTTATCGGCGCGGTTGCGCAGATGAAGATCAAGACACCCATCAAAGACGGCTACACAAAGCAGACCTTCGCGCTCTGGGACAACACACCGCTCCCGCTTGTAGGAAGCATCATGGAGATGTCCGGATACGACTCCATCCCCATTCTGAACAAAGATGCCATCCTCACCGGAATCATCTCCGAGCGCGACCTCATCAAGAACGCACTCATCGAGGACAGCGTCGAGGTAAGCGACCTCTCGACGGGAACCGACGACGACGAATGGACATGGGAGAGCATCCGCGACATGCACACAATCTCGTTCGGAATCTCAAAGGTCCAGCTTCCCGACAAACTCGTGAAGGACGCAATGATAAAGGACGTCGTCGCAGTCCCGCAGAACGCGGAGCTCAGCGAATGTGCCCTTAAGATGAAGCGCTCGAGAGTCGACCAGCTGCCTGTCATCAACGGCAACAGAAAGATGGTTGCAATGCTCTTTGACCGCGATGTTATCAAAGCATTAATAAACTAAACGCATTAATAAGTAAATACTGATTTAATCAAATCCATACAATTCATTTTTCCGGAAAGATCTTTCAATATCGTTAATCAGTTTTTCGGAGAAATGAAAGGGATTTATTAAATTTTAATGCCGCGACTCCCCAAAGCGCGTAAAGCGAAAGCAAAGCGGGGAAGCGTGGCACTGCGGGTTAAAACCCGTGCAGTCTTCTGTGATATCTTTTGACCTGAATTACCAAAGAATAAACTGCTCCAAAACTTATTACGGAACCCTGCGAAATCCCGCAAAACTCTGAAAAACCAGACAAAACCCGACAAACACTACAAAACCCAAAACTCTGAAAAATCCCGCAAACTTACTGAATTACTGATGAAATCCTTGAATCGGGGAGTGTTTTAGAATGCAACAGGAAAACTCGGATATTTTAAAAGGAACCACAACCGTAGGCATCATCTTTGACGGCGGAGTAATCCTCGCCACGGAAAGACGTGCCACCATGGGTAACATGATTGCCAGCAAGACGGCAAAGAAAGTCTATCAGATCTCGGACAGAATCGGTATGACAACGGCAGGCGGCGTCGGCGACGCACAGCAGCTTGCACGTCTGATGCAGGTCGAGAGCAGCCTCTACAATATCAGAAGGAGCAGACAGATGACGGTCGGCGCTTCCGCATCGCTCTTAAGCAATGTGCTCAACCAGCACAGGATGATGCCCTACTACGTCCAGCTCCTTGTCGGCGGCGTCGACAAAAACGGTCCGTCCATCTACTCCGTGGACGCAATGGGCGGAGCCTCGCCCGAAGAGGACTTTGTCGCAACGGGTTCGGGATCGCCCTTCGCATACGGCGTTCTCGAAGACAGATACAAGAAAGGAATCAGCGAGAAGGAGGCGACCGCACTTGCGGCACGCGCAATCACCTCCGCAATGAGAAGGGATTCCGCATCCGGCGAGGATATCTGCATTGTATCCATAACCAAAGACAAATACGAAGAAGTAAGCAAAAAAGGAATAACCAACTGATTTTTTTCTTTTTTTAGGATTTGTTTTTTTATGCTGATTGAAGACAGGCTCAAAGAGCTAAAAGATAAGATTAACTCCAAAGTACCGGCAGGAATCAATGTCTCGGACGTCGAATTCGAAGGTCCCGAACTGGTTATCTACACCGACGACCCCAAGAAATTCGCCGACGAGGCGGACCTTATCAAAATCCTTGCGCGGGATTTAAGAAAACGCATAGTCGTAAGACCCAATATCCTCGAAGACCCCGAGAAGGCGACAACGAAGATAAACGCCGTTGTCCCCGAAGGCGCGGGAATCACCGACATGTTCTTCGACCCCGACACGGGAGAGGTCTTAATCGAGGCCGAAAAGCCCGGCGTCGTCATAGGAAAGAACGGCGCAACCCTCCGCGACATCACAAAGGAGATAGGCTGGACGCCAAAGGTCGTGCGAACGCCCCCCATAGAGAGCGTCACCGTCAAACAGACAAGGCAGTATCTCAGAGCGTTCAAGGACGAGAGAAAGGAATTCTTAAGAACAATCGGAAGAAGGATTCACCGCGACATCACAAGCAAGGACAGATGGCTCCGCGTGACCACACTCGGCTGCTGCCGCGAGGTAGGACGCGCGGCATTCCTCCTGACAACGCCGGAGAGCAAGATTCTCATCGACTGCGGCGACAAGCCCGGCAGTGACGGCGTTCCCTACCTCTACGTCCCCGAGATATACCCGCTCAACACCCTCGATGCCGTCGTTCTCACGCACGCACATCTCGACCACTGCGGTCTGATTCCTCTCCTCTACAAATACGGATATCAGGGACCCGTCTACAGCACGCCGGCAACAAGAGATCTTGCCGTCATGCTACAGCTCGATTACCTCAATGTAGCGGTAAACGACGCAAATCAGGTGCCGTATTCCTCAAAAGAAGTCCAGGAATACCTAAAGCGCTCGATAACCCTCAACTACGGCAGTGTCACCGATATCGCCCCCGACGTCAAGCTCACCTACCATAACGCAGGACATATCCTCGGCTCGGCAATCGCACACTTCCACATCGGCGACGGTCTCTACAATATCGCCTTCACCGGCGACTTCAACTACGGCAAGACAAGACTCTTCGGACCGGCAACCTCGCAGTTCCCGCGCCTCGAGACCGTCTTTATGGAGAGCACATACGGCGGCTCGGAGGATATCCAGCCGTCCATGGCCGATGCCGAGACAAAACTCTACGAGATAATCAACGAGACCATCAAACGCGGCGGCAAAGTGATTATTCCGGCGTTCGCGGTCGGCAGATCACAGGAGGTCATGCTGGCAATCGAGGAGGGAATGCGCCTTGAAAAGATTCCCAAAGTCAAGGTCTACCTTGACGGCATGATCAAAGAGGCAACCGCGATTCACACAACCTACCCCGAATACTTAAACCCCGACCTCAGAAAAGAGATCTTCCAGGAAGGTCACAACCCCTTCCTTGCCGAATGCTTCGTGCAGGTCGACTCACCCGCAATAAGGCAGGAAGTCATAGGCGGCGACCCCTGTATCATCATCACCACGAGCGGTATGTTAAACGGCGGTCCGGTCATGGAATACCTCTACGGTCTTGCTCCCTATGAGCAGAACAGCCTTGTTTTCGTCGGTTATCAGGCGGACGGAACAATCGGTCGCAGAATCCAGAAGGGCTGGAAGGAGGTGCCGATGGGAAGACGCGAGACCATCATCCTTAACCTCGAGATTCACACCGTCGACGGATTCTCCGGTCACTCCGACAGAAAACAGCTCATGGCATGGGTCAACCATCTCAACCCGAGACCGGAGAGAATCTTCACCATCCACGGCGAAGAGAAGAACACAATCGATCTCGCAAGCTCAATCTACAAGCGGTTCAGAATCGAGACCCACTCCCCCAAGAATCTCGAGACATACCGCATGGTATGATTCCGAAAAAACGAACTGAAAAAATACCGCTTAAAATACCCGAACTGAAAAATATCCGAAACAAATCCCACCGAATCATAAGACAATCATAACAAATCAAAACCGAATCATAACCTAATCATAACCCGAAAACCACACTTTTTCTCTTTCGTAAACTTCTCAACCATCTCAAACATCTCAAAGCATTAAATATCTGAAATACCCTATATCCTCATAGGATTTCGGAGATGAAGAGCGGAAATACCTGCGCAGAGACCGGCGGAAATATCGGAGGGAATAACAGCGGAAAGACAGGCGTAAAAACCCGCGGAAAGACTGCTGTCGTCATCACCGTACTTGCCGGCGCATTCGCGGTAATGGCGATGTCAAACGCCGTAGTGCCCGTTCTCAATCTGCTTGCGAAGGATTCTCCGCAGATCCAGGGCATAATCTATTCCGCCTATTTCCTCGGCGCTTTTCTTACCGTCCTTCCCGCGGGTATGATCTCCGACAGGGTCGGCAGAACCTTGCCCATACATGCGGGTCTGATTCTGACCGTTATCGCAGGCATAGCAATGATTCTGCTGACAAACCCTTACATGATTGCGGCGGCACGCTTTGCCGAAGGTATCGGTGCTGGACTCTTTGTGGCATCCGCACTTGCGTGGATAAACGAGCAGGAAGAGCACAAAAAAATCTCGGGCTACTACTTCGCCTGCATAAATCTCGGATTTCTGAGCAGTCTTGTCCTGACCGGATACTTCAGCGGCTACAGCCTAATGACGGGCGTGCTCATATTCACGGTTCTCGCAACCCTTGCGCTGATGCTCTCTTTGGGCACGATACGCAGGAACCTCGCCGCCGCTGTAAAAACCGATGCCGCGGATAAGCCGAAGCTTTCGGAAATTGCGGAGATAATACTCGGATTCCTTGTGCTCTTCTTCTCGGTCGCGGTCCTCTCCGGCACAACGGGTGTCGTAATCTCGATATACCCCGGATTTTCGGGCATAAGCGCTCTTGCCGCCGGAATACTGATAGGGCTCATGGACATCGGCACCATAACGGGATCGCTCTGCGCATCGCGAAGAGCCGGAAGGGATCTCCGGTTTGAGATACCTGCCGGCGCTCTTATCATAGCCGCACTTGTCCTCATACTCATGTTTATACCCGCGGGAAACACGGGAAGCCTGATTGCGGCCGGAGTGCTCTTCATCGGCATCGGCGCCGCATACGGCACGGTCACGATTGCCCAGGTCGATTACCTCTCAAAGACAAAATACGGGCAGGGAGCTGTCCTCGGAATATACAACCTCTTCGGATACGCGGGTATGGCATTCATGCCGTTTGCGGCCGGTATCCTTGCCGAAAGTTCCTATCCGCAGGCTTTTCTCGCAACGGCATTACTATGCCTGACGGTATGCGTAACGATAATTCTCACGGCAAAAGGCGGAAAAGAGTGAACGATAAAACAGTAAAAAAGATTTTTGAGATTTATTTTTTATTTAAGCCGAACAGCGTCTTCAGCAGCTCGATATAGGACGAGAATGTATCCTGAAGTTTTGTCATCTCACTTGAAACAGGCAGTTTCAATACATGTGATGCCGTCGGCGTAGGCTCCGGCGTCGGTGTCGGCACCGGTGTCGGTGCAGGTGTGGGTGTCGGCGTGGGAACCGGCGTCGGTGTCGCCGTAGGCTCCGGGGTCAGGTCATATATGACAAAACCGCCCCACGATGCTTCTTCGGTAAGGTAAATGTATTCCTCGGCTTCTCCGTAGTCGCCGCCGCTGCCGATGTTGACGAGCTTTACCTTCACCTTGCCCTTCATTTTTTGAACATCATCCGGGGTATAGATAACCGAAAATTTCTCCTTGCTCGATGAAGTCCAGTAAGGATCGTCCACCGACCATGATCTTGATTTAACGGAACTGCCCGCCTTATCGTACAGACAAAGCTCGTATATCTTGTCATATCGCGAATACTTCACATAGTCGGGATAACCCGCCCAGTCGGAGAGTTTTATCTGATAGAGTTCATATCCGATTTTAGGGGACAGTTCCGCCGATACCGGTGCAGCCGCAAGCGAGAATATCAGAACTCCGAGGAGCATGAGGATAAGCAAGGTTCCTGCAGCCAGTCTTCCCGCATTGCCTTTCGTTTTTTCAGGAATATTACCGTTCATTTTTTTGCCGTTCAAAATATTGCCGTTCATATAAATGCCACCTCGCCGCTGACAACAACATAGTAGAAGACCGCGAACATGATAATCGCGGGCACCACAGCCGCAATTACCGCGAATTTGATATCCTGAACATATCCCGCCATGAGTCCCTTTATCTGAAGGAAGATAAGGAAGAGCGGCGCTATGAAGATTCCGATAAGCGGAATAAGCCCGACTGTTCCGAGCGCCGTTGACGAATAAATCGTCGTGTGAAGCGATTCCTGAATGCTGAGCCCCTGACCCGTAATCTTTGTGAGCAGGAATACCAGAATGCCGTATACGAGCAGACAGATTATCGAGAATATCAGATACTCGAGGATAAGCCTGACGAGTTCGCCGCCGTTTGAGAGCAGGGCGCCGAATATCGCGTTCTTCGGCGCTGCAGACGAACCGATGACAGCGGCAATTACCACGTTTACAACCGAGAACAGAACCAGCATAAGAATGCCGTATATCAGAACCGAAACCGTGCTGTCCGAATTGGAGGACTCAAACGTCTCGGACGGGTATCGGATAAAACCAATTATCTTCTGGGGAAACGAGAGCGATCCCTGCGAGTATTTGTATTCGCCGAAAGACTGCCGTCCGGAATCATACGACGATCCGTAACCGGAGTCATAACCGCGTTCGTATTCATCTCCCCTGCCGCCTCTGCCGCCGTAGCGGTCGTAATCGCCGTTACCGTAGCCGCCGTCGGAGTAGCGGTCGGAATAATTGTCGGAGTAGCCATCCCGATAGTTATCGCGATAATTATCGGAGTAATTGTTTCCGTTATTGCCGTAATTGTCGGAGTAATTGTCGGAGTAATTGTTCGAATAGTTGTCGGAGTAATTTGAGTAATTGCCGGAGTTGTTCTGCGAATAACCGTCCTGATAACCGTTGCCGTAGCTGTCGTTGCCGTAACCGCCGTTACCGTAGCCTCCGTCGGATCCGTAGCCGTTCATGCCGTCATTGTAACCGCCGTAGCCGCCGGAACGGTTGGCGCCGTAGACATCGGTATTTTCGTCAGAGTATTCATTATACGGCTGACTGTTCGGATACTGCTGATTGTTCGAATACTGCTGATTGTTCTGACCGTAATTATCTCCGTAATTCTGACCGCCCTGCCCGTAGTTATCCGAATAACCCGAACTGTTTCCGTGCGAACTGTTTCCGTAGCCGCCGGAATACTGCCGGGACTGTCCGTAACCGCCGGAAGCGTTCTGCCCGTACATGTCCTGACCGTAATTAGCCTGTGTCTGCCCGAATCCTGCCGCCGCGGGTGCCTGCTGATAACCGCCGCCGTTGTTTCCGGTTACCGAGAGGATCTGCCTTAATACATTGTCACGCTCCTCGTCGAAATCAAAGGTCATTGTCATGGACGCGGTCTCATTGAGGTTATAACAGACCGTAACCTCGATGCACGGCTCGTAATAGCCGTTTGCGACCGCCTTTGCGCTTTTTATTACATCATACGGATATTCGTAGGGTTCAACTCCGCCTGCGGCAAGATCCAGCCTCAGTTTGCTTTCATCCATTGTCAGATGATAGAGCTGACCGCCGACCCGTACTTTTGACGTCAGATAACTCAAGATACCATCCCTGATTCAATTGCTCTGAAAAATTATTCGTAATTAATTATTCTGCTTTTAAGGTTTAACTTATTAAAATATTATGCTTTTCAATACCGCAGAATGCATCCACAAAAAATCACGCATCGTCGGAGTAAGAGTCTTTAAAAAAAGTGGAATTTGCCGGTTAAATCATTAAATTATCGAATTGATCAGGCTGACATAGCTGTCATAGACATACTGGATATATCCGAAAATATCGGATATCAGCGGCAGCTTCATCAGTCCCGCATCCGACGTATCCGCAAGCGGACGCGGAATGGGACCGTTTATGGCATCCTCTTTGGATGAACCCGTATCTTTCGGTGCCGACGTGGGCGATACCGTGGGCACGACAGTCTCCGAAGGTGTTGCCTCAACCGTCGGCACCGGCGTCGGAGTTGATGTGGGTGTAGCCGTAACGGTCGGGGTTGCGGTCGGCGTGGGTGTCGGGGTCGGAGTTGCGGTCTGAGTCGGCTCGGATGTCGGTTCTGTCGTAGGCTCGGTTGTCGGAGTCGGAGTTGCCGTCGGCGCCGTTGTCTGAACCGGTGTAGGGGTTGGTGTCGGCGTCGGTGCGGCTGTCGGCGTTGACGAAGGCGTCTTCAAATGAATCGGATGGGTATTCCATGCGTCTTCGACCAGATACACCCATTTCTTCTCATCATCGTGGTTATTATCGGTATCCGTGACCTCAAGTTTTACCTCTACTCTGCCGTTATATTTCTTCACTTCCTCGTCGGTGTAGATATACACGGGATTGGGCGCGGATTCCATGCCCCAGTACGAAGGCGAAAATTCCCATTTTCTGTTTTTTATGCCGGAGGCATCGGTAGTGCTTTCATCGGTATAATGCACCTCATAAATTGTGGTGTATTCCGAATAATCCTTATAATCCGGCAGTCCCGCCCAGTCGGCACGGTTGATCTGATATATTTCCCAATCGAAATCGACGGTTAAATCCGCACTTGCGGGCACCGCAACCGCAGCGAGCAGCAAAACTGCCGCCATTATTATTGTTCCCGGGTTAATCGTTCTCATGCGTACACCACCGCACCGCTCATTATAAAGAAATAAAACAGCCCCGACAGAACCGCAAACGGAACCACGGAAGCAATCAGCGAGACCGTCGTGTCCAACTCATAGGCACTGCAAAGCCCCTTCATCTGGAGATAGAGCATGTAAAACGGCGCCAGGAAAACGCCGACAAGAGGGATCAGACCGACCGTTCCGAACGCCGTTGCCGAGTAAAACGTTATCGACATGGATTCGTGGAATTCAAGCTCCGAGCCCAAAGCATTGAGCATGATGCGGGTGCAGAGACCGTAGATTACCACAGCCGCGGCTGTCATCACGAATATAATCAGGGTCGTCACCACAAGACTTCCGAAATCCCTGAAGAGATGCCCGAAAAAGGGGTTGTCCGGCGCCGCCAGCATCCCGACAAATCCGCAGACTATCGTGTTTACTGCCGCAAACAGGAAGAGAACGACGATGAAGTAGAAGAGGCTCTTATCCGGAGTCTCGTATTTTATCGCCTCGAAGGTCTCGGACGGATACCTCAGAAACTCGATGTATTTCTCCTGAATTGAGAGTTCTTCCGCGGATTCGGGGATGTCCTGAGAGTGATAATAGCGGTTGGAGTATGAATCCGAAGGTGAGGAGTAAGAACTCGAATTTGAATATGAACCCGAATATGAACCTGAATGTGAACCGGAGTAAGATCCCGAATAGGAACCCGGGTAAGAACCGGATGATCCCCTGTATGATCCCGAATATGAAGAATTCTCAGATTGCCGGTATGACCTGCCCGAATAGTCGGAACTTTTTGAGGGGTTGTAACCCGCTGAGGAATTACCCGATGATGCCCCCGATGCGGATGATACCGATGATGCCGACGGACCCGCCGCGGATGCTGAGGATGCGGCCGGAGAATTCCTGCGTGCCGTCAATTCCTCAAGCGCCTTCTTCATCTCGTCGGCGCTCTTAAAATCAATATCTATTACGGCATCTCCGAAATCGCCGTAGTTCACGGTTATCCCGATAGAAGGTATCGACCCCGCCGATTCTTTAATTTTAAGAATTGAGTTGTAGGCATAAAAATACGGCTCAACCGACTCGGATATGGAGTTAAGCCGCAGACCGTCCCGTTCGAAAACAAGACACAAACTCTGACCTCCTACAGTGACAATATAGTTTTCACCGCTGTGACCATACGTCATTTATCATCATCACTCTCTTTTCCTATATTAGATATGCATAATAAGCAAAGAAGATGTTTATTAGTATTTCAGTTTGCAGACGGATGATACATTACGCAATCGTAACATGACGGTATATCCGCATAAGTCCGCCAGCACGACCCCCCCAACCTTAATTCCGCAAAAACGCAGTATTATAAAAAACACAGTATTATATTCAAAAAACGCCGATAGAATATATCAGAGGATTACGAGAAGAAATTCAAGACGCATTAAGGATGTGAGATTATTATCGACATTGGATACGCAGTTCTGATCTATATCATATTAAACGTCGTCGTTGCCCTTGTTTACGCAAACGACAAGAGAAAAGCGGTCAACAAAGACTGGAGAACACCCGAGAGTTCGCTTATCACCTGCGCAATCTTCGGACCCTTCGGAGCAATCGCGGCAATGCACATCATGCACCACAAGACGCATAAACCCAAGTTCTATCTGGTCTATCTCTTTGCGGTCGTACACATTCTGCTCATCGCAAAGTTTGTGCTCGGCATCTTTTAACCGGCATTCAAATTATTTTTTAAAAACAAATCACTTTTGCAATCAATTACTGTTTTATCCCGAATCAATTATCGAAGAATCAATTATCGTAGAATCAATTATCGAAGAATCGAATAACCGAAGCATCAAAAAATCATGAAACTAGTGCGAGGGAAGGGATTCGAACCCTCGAATACCTACGTAAATAGGCCCTGAACCTATCGCCTTTGACCTGGCTCGGCAACCCTCGCTCCAATAAAATTGTGCTTTAATAAATAGGCGCTCCTATAAAATAAACTTTGGTCTTTGTGCGAATTGGCAGACCCGAATCCGCCGAATCCGGCGGGAGTCGCATCACGGATCTCAAAAAAATAAAGGGGGTCTGATTATTTATCGGTTCTTTTTGATATGTTCTTCCTAAATTCAGTCGCGTTTCTGTGAGTTCTTCGCAGCCTCGGCATGGGACTTCATTGCCTCGACATGTTTCTTAATCTCGGCATCGCGAAGGACATTGCGTCTTATCTTACCCGAAATAGTCTTCGGAAGGTCCTCAACGAACTCAATCACACGCGGATACTTGTAAGGCGCCGTAGTTCTCTTCACATGCTTCTGAATATCCACAACAAGAGCATCCGAGGGCTCATATCCGTCTTTAAGCACGATAAACGCCTTTACGACCAGTCCGCGGATAGGATCGGGTGAACCCACAACGGCCACCTCCTTCACGCTCGGATGCTCCATGATTGCCGATTCCACCTCGAACGGACCGATTCTGTAACCGGAACTCTTGATGACGTCATCGCTCCTGCCCACGAACCAGAAGTAACCGTCATTGTCCATATACGCCTTGTCGCCGGTATAGTAGAAGCCGTTTGAGAACGCCGCTTTGTTCTCCTCGGGATTGTCCACATACTCCATGAACATGCCGACGGGCTTGGGATTGACCTTAATCGCGATTCTTCCGACCTCGCCGATGCCGACCTTCTTTCCGTTGTCGTCGTGAAGCTCGATATGCCATCCGGGCGCCGGTTTACCCATGGAACCCGGCTTGACCTCCATGCACGGGAAAGTGCCGATACAGAGAGTAAGCTCGGTCTGACCGTATCCCTCATAGATTGTAAGACCCGTTCCCTCTTTCCAGACCTTGATTACCTCGGGGTTGAGCGGTTCGCCGGCACTGCAGCAGTGGCGAAGCGATTTAAGGTCGAACTTGTTTAAGTCCGCCATTATCAGCATACGGTAGATTGTCGGCGGACAGCAGAACGACGTAATCTCATACTTTTCGAGGATAGGAAGGATCTCGGTCGCGTTGAACTTGCCGCGGTAGTCATAGACGATACTGCAGGCACCCTGAATCCACGGACCGAAGAACTTGCCCCACGAAGATTTGCCCCATCCGGTATCGGAGAGCGTGAGGTGCACGTCGTCCTTCTTGAGATCGAGCCAGAAGGCGCCGGTTGTCAGATGTCCCAGAGCAAGTGCATGATCGTGAAGAACCATCTTTGCCTCACCCGTGGTTCCCGAGGTGAAATACATGACCATCGGATCGGATGAACGCGTCTTTTCAATACCGCTCATCACAAGTTTACTGGATACGGGCGCGGGGTAGTCAAGCTCCACAAGGTAGCTGATCCAGTTGTCGCGAACGCCGTCCACGACAAGCCTTGAACGAAGCGAGGCACATTCCGGGCAGATCTCTTCAACTTTCGATGCGTTCTCCATATTTGTGACGATCATTTTGAATCCGGCGGCATTCGCACGGTATTTGAGATCTTTGGGCGTCAGCATCGTAGGACAGGGGACGAAGACCGCACCGAGTTTGATGCATGCCAGCGCAAAGAACCACCACTCGGGAACACGCGGGAGCATAAGAGCAACGCGGTCACCCTTCTTGATGCCGTATTTGAGGAGCATGTTTGCCGCCTGATTGGACTTGTTGGTAATCTGATGGAATGAAAATGCCTTTTCATAGCCGCTCTGATTAATCCAGACCATCGCACGCTTGTTTCTGTCGATTTTGCCCCATGCGTCCACGACATCGAATCCGAAATTGAAGTATTCGGGAACATCGATCCTGAAGTTTTTGTAGACCGTGTCATAGTCCTCCATGTTCGGAGTGCTCTTGGGGATTCGGTCGCGGAGTGTCAGAACTTCGGTTACGCATTGATTGGCTGCGTCGGATTTTGCACCGACCGCACCGCCTTCGGCAACACTTTCGCCGCAGACATCGTTTATCCATTCCGAGCGGGATTTACCCTGTTTTGCAGACAAATCATCTATCTTTCCGACGAGTTTGTCATCCATAGTTACGGAAAATCGCACCATTGTGAATAGTGGTTGTGGTGCTTTGTATATAATACTATTCTTGATTGCGCACCACATACATGAATTTGCCACAAGATATGCACCAAATGATGTATGCACATTGCCATGTCAATATGTGTAAGGTGCTCCTGTTAATCCATGTGCGGTGCTTTTCCACGACTTTGCCGCACCGAAGTCAGTTCATATGGTGCCACAGTCGGTGTATGTATGATGCAGATATCCACTGTGGAAAATATGAGAAATTGAAAAATTGAAAAAAATGAAAAACGGATAATAAAAAATTGAAAACCGGAAAAAAGAGGATTACTCTCCTCTTGATTTCTTAAGCTCAATCTCTCGGAGTTCGTTTCTTTTGATCTTTCCCGAGATTGTCTTCGGAAGTTCGTCTATGAACTCTATCACACGCGGATACTTGTAAGGCGCCGTTATCTCCTTCACGAATTTCTGAATATCCACAATCAGCTCGTCACTCGGCTCAAATCCGGCATTAAGGACAATAAACGCCTTGACGACCATTCCGCGTATCCTGTCGGGCGTGCCGACAACCGCCGATTCCTTGACCGCGGGATGTTCCAGAAGTGCGGATTCGACCTCGAACGGACCGATTCTGTATCCCGAACTCTTAATGACATCATCGTTTCTGCCGACGAACCAGAAATAACCGTCTTCGTCGCGGTATGCCTTATCTCCGGTATAGTAATATCCGTTTACGAACGACTCGCGGTTCGCCTCCTCGTTGTTGAGGTATTCGACAATAAGACCGACGGGTCTGGGATTGAGCGAGATGGCAATTCTGCCTTCCTCGTAGTCTTTCACGGGTTTTCCTTCGTCATCGTGAAGCTCGATATTCCATCCCGGCGAAGGCTTGCCCATTGAACCGGGTTTGTTCTTGATGCAGGTGAAGGACGCTATCGCACAGCAGGTCTCGGACTGACCGTATCCCTCGTGGATGGTAAGACCCGTTCCCTCCTCCCATATTCTGATAACCTCGGGATTGAGGGGCTCGCCGGCACTGCAGCAGTGGCGAAGCTCGGAGAGGTCGAATTTGCTTAAATCCGCCAATATGAGCATGCGGTAGATTGTCGGCGGACAGCAGAAACTCGTAACCTCATACTTCTCGAGGAAGGGCAGAAGCTGGGTAGCCTCGAATTTGCCCCTGAAATCGATTACGAGCAGACATGCGCCCGCAATCCACTGACCGAAGATCTTGCCCCACGCACATTTTGCCCATCCCGTATCCGAGGACGTGAAATGAACGTCGTTCGGTGTAAGGTCGTGCCAGAGTTCGGCGGTAACGCGGTGACCCAGCGGGTATGCGTTGTTGTGCAGCACCATCTTGGGTTCACCCGTGGTGCCGGATGTAAAGTAAATCAGCATCGGATCTTTGGAGCGTGTGCGCAGATCCGCGGGCATACTTACGGATTTATGGGATACAGGCGCCGGATACAGAAGTTCCATCGGATAGCTCGCCCAGTTCTCGAGCTCGCCGTCAACGACCATCCTTGTCCTCAGCGTCGGGCACTGCTTGCAGATCTTGTTGATCTTGGGTGCATTCTCAAGGTCGGTGATGACCATCTTGAACTTGCCGGCATTTATTCTGTATTTGAGGTCCTTCGGTGTAAGCAGAGTCGGACACGGACATACAACGGCGCCGAGTTTGATGAGTCCTATGACAAATATCCACCACTCGGGGACGCGGTGCAGCATAATAAGAACGCGGTCGCCCTTGTTTATATTGTATTTTAACAGAATATTTGCGACCTGATTCGAGAGATTCTTAAGATCGCGGAATGAATACTTCTTCTCCAGACCCTGCTGATTGGTCCAGATCATTGCAAGTTTGTTTCTGTCGGTTTCCGCCCATTTGTCTATGACATCGTATCCGAAGTTGAAATATTCGGGAACGTCAATCGAGAAATTCTTACAGGTCTCTTCGTAATTCTTCATATTGTAGGCTTTCTCAAACGGCACTCTTGATACGGATTCTTCGGGAACGCTCTCGGCGCCGCTGGCTTTATCTATCTCGCTCTGCGGAATTCGCCAGAGTCTGCCGATCTTTACCCCTTTCATCTGACCGTCACGAAGCCATGTGTGGACCGTACGCGCCTCAACCTTGAGTGCGTCGGCAACTTCCTGAGGCGTGAAGTACTTCTCGGAGTCTTTGTTCATGACTACATGTATGTATCTATAGTAGATTAATGTTCTTTTACGTCACAGCACCTCACCGACATCCCCGACACAAAACAACATTGTCTGCCAAAGTGATCGCTTGCCCGTTACCTCAAAGTACTTCGTATGCACGGTTACGCCCGTTCCGACACGACATTTGCACAACACTATCACGACACTTTCCCCGAAACTTCCCGACTAAAGACCCGCTTTGTCCACAGCTTTCGTCACCGCTCTCATACGCCGTATGCCGTCATGGAAGGAAAACATCATTTTTTAACGGCATTTTGCCCATATTTTCGCAAAGAAATAGTTAATATTATGCTAAGGCGGACTGAAAATTATATACACAAATGTCTGATAAGAAATACGAGTCCCTAAAGATAGAAAATATAGTTGCCTCGGGAGAAATAGCGGACACAATCGATTTGGAAAAGATATCCAAGAACATTGAGAACTGCGAACTCAATACAAAACGCTTCCCGGGAGCGGTCTACAGAATAGAAAACCCGAAGGTTGCATCTCTTATCTTCTCCTCGGGAAAGGTTGTTCTTACAGGATTACGCGACAAAGACGAACTTCCACGCGGATTAAAGAAGATTATCTCGTCACTTCGGGATGTGGGAATAAAGACATTCGACGAACCGCGGGTTGCAATAACAAATATTGTCTGTTCATACGATATCGGAAAACAGATCAACCTCAACCGCGTTGTCGTCACCTTAAATCTCGAAAGCATCGAGTATGAGCCGGAACAGTTCCCCGGTCTCGTCTACAGAATCGACGAGCCCAAGATTGTCGCCTTAATCTTCTCATCCGGCAAGATAATCCTCACAGGCGGCAAGAATATCGAGGACGTAAAACGCGGACTGGACTTCCTCGAGCAGAAACTCGACAGCATAATGTAATTACAAACTATTTTTCCCGCTTTTTCGGATTTCGGACTACAATTCAATAATCAAACTGCAATTCAATAATCAATATGCCAAAACAGAAATGCCCGCTGCCTACTGCCAGAATTTGTGATTCTTGATATAATTCCTCTCCGCCTTTAAAATTTCAAGATAAAAGTCATCGCCCTTCCTGAAAGTCGCAATTATTCTGGATACGGAATCGGGACCGACACCTCTTGCGGCAAACGCCGTTACCGCCGCCTTTCCGCTTGAAAGAACGATGTTGGCGTTCCTGAGCATCTTTACCTCAACGGCACGCTCCTCGGGCGTCTTTGTCTTCTTCGTCACTATTTTAATATAATCCTCCTCATAGGGCTTCAGCGCCGCAATCAGCCTCGCACCGCACTTCGGGCAGACAATCTCGTCGGGAACGCGCCCGACCGTGGTTTTGCTCTTCCATTCGCGGCAGTTCATGCAGAAGAGTATGATATTGTCATTCTCGAGCCTGTTCTTTATCGTCGTCAGAACCGCGACATCCGCCGACTGCGGAGGGATTACATCCCGCGACGACGAGATACCCTCACGCCCGATGGCGCTGAGCGGCGCAATCACGACATCGCAGGCTCCCGACTGAATCTCGGATAGGATAAGTTCCGCCTTATCCGTGTCCATATTTATCGTAAACAGCTCGCGATAGGCTTCTTTTTGTATGACGGTATTGTCGAAGAGCTCGGTTAAGCGGTGAATGCTTATCTTTTCGTAATCGGCATCGGAATCTATTGCACCGAACTTCTTCGCGACCTGAACCAGCTTCCATTTGTATATTGCCGTGCGCTTAAGGGCAAGCTGGAGAATTCCGCGAACAGACTGCGGATCTATCGATCTTATCACTTCCATGACGTCGGTCGAGCGTATGCCGCTCGTGAGTCTGAACACGATTCTGTAGGCGCCGACCTCTATCCCCACCGAACTTCCGAAACGTGCGGCAAGAAGGACCGAGATAACGCGTCCGAGGGCCTCGTTTCCTTTGTGACCGCCGCAGACGTTTAAGACGACGCCGTCGGGGTAATACTCGACAGTGATGAGGTTGTCCGATGCAATCGGCGAATTCGTGTGCACCATACCCTCGAGAAAACTCTCGGCAAACCTGCGCGAGACCGCATCCGTCTTATATCCCGCGAAATCGCCGGTGCGCCTGAGTCTGCCGACCTCGCGTGCAACGTCGAACGGAACGGGGATCTGCTCCCCCTCCCACGACGGCAGTTCGCCCTGTGCCTTCTTCGTCGGCTCCACCTTGATGATGCCGTCCTCGATTGCAAGAACACGCCAGAGCTGACCTTTTGTGATGAAAGCCGCGCCCGTATAGATAAAGCCGACGACAAACGACTCGTCGAGCGTTCCCACATTCCTGCGCGAGACTATATCGTAGACTTTGACTTTTTTCTCGTCGTTTATCATCGAAAAGTTGGAATAGAGATAATCCCTCGTCCTGCCGGTCTTGATTATCATCCCCGATTCCGTCTTTATCATGCGGTGTTTCACCATCTGATCGGCGACTGTCCGTATGAGTTCGTCGAGGGTCTGTGCCACGCAGTCCGAGAATACCGCCGTCCTCTCGAGTATCTCATGCAGACGCTCGAAACTTATCTCGCCGTATTCGACCGCAATCGCGGCAATCTGGTTGGCAAGGACATCGGCGGCATTCTTTATCAGAGTCAGATCCTCGCATTCGTTCGAAAGTCCGCGCCTTACGATAACGACGGACTCCAGAAGATCGTCAAAGCCGGTTGCAAGAATCCGCCCCACCGAGACGGTATCGAGTTTGTGACCGGCACGACCTACCCTCTGAAGAAGTCGTGCCACCTCACGCGGAGAGCCGAACTGAATCACCTGACCGACATGCCCTATGTCGAGACCCAGCTCCATCGAGGACGTGCATATGAGGGCTTTGAGCTCGCCGCGCTTGTATCTGTCCTCGGCATCGATCCTGACCTCGCGGGAGAGAGAGCCGTGGTGCACGTCGACATCACCCCTCTCAATCAGTTCGTGACCGAGAGCCTCGGCGGTCACCCTCGTATTCACGAAGACGAGGGAAGAATCCTTCGAGTCAATCGCTTTTTCGACGGCTTTCACCTGCTCCGTGAACGATTCGCCGGCATACTTCACGTCGACCGAGAGCAGCGGGGCTACAGGTATGTTGACAAGCTCGTAAGGTCGTTTTCCGCAGAGATATACGCCGACGGCGTCGGGATTGCCCACCGTTGCCGAGAGTGCAATGCGCTGAAATTCGCCGGAATACTCCCGCAGGCGCTCAAGACCGACCGCAAGCTGTGCGCCGCGTTTGTTGCCGGCAAGCTCGTGAATCTCGTCCACGATGACGTAGCGCACGTTTTTCATATGTTCGCGCAGTTTCTTGCCGGTGAACATCGCCTGAAGAGTCTCGGGTGTCGTTATGAGCAGGTCGGGCGGCTTCAATGTCTGTTTGCGTCGCTCCGCCTGTGTCGTATCTCCGTGGCGGACGCCGACCGTAAGCCCCAACTCATGACACCACCACTCAAGGCGCAGGAGTATGTCGCGGTTCAAAGAGCGCAGCGGCGTTATGTATATCGCCTTAAAGCCGCTGCCATCCGTTGAGAGCAACTTGTGAAAAACGGGAAGCATGGCGCTCTCGGTCTTGCCCGTGCCCGTAGGTGCGATACAGAGGGTGTGGCTGCCGCGCATTATCGGCGGAATCGTCTGTTCCTGCGTATCCGAAAGCTCCGTGAAGTTTCTTTTCTCCAAAAGAGCCTTTATTCTGTCGTCAAGCGAGTCTGCGGCGCCCATCTCATCCCTCACCCCGTCTTGAGCCTTCAATATCGGGACGGTCTTTTAAGCGATCTGCCGTGCGCTTACTCCGGCGCACGCTGCGCACGGGTATATTCTTAGATTCTCCCTCGTCCATGAGGTTTCCGAGCGTGTTTATGTATGTGCCGTCACTTAAGAAGACCTCGGCGTCTGATGTGCTTATGCACCTTGAAAGCGGTCCGAGTCTGCTCGATTTCAGTTCGCGGACATCTATGCCCCCGGCAAGCTCAAAGAATGCGGGCACAAAGAGAACATGCGTATTTGCCGCCTTTTCGAAGAAATTCCCGTCAGGTTCGACATTATTCGGTTCGGCATCGCTTACCGTATCCGTATCATACGCGTAACTCTCCGAAAGAGCCGCCCTGCCGCGGACTTTCTTCGCTTTTTTCGCCTTGCCGTCGCCTTTGCCCGTCTTCGCACCGCCGCCTTTCGCGTCGCCGGTTTCCGCGTCGGAACCCGAGGATTCCGTCTCGAAAAATCCGCCGTACTGCTCGTTCTTCCTGTATTTTGAGATGTATTCCCCGGCATCGAGGCTGCAAAGGAGATATGCGGGTTGCGAACGCAGCGAGCAGCCGACCTCGTCATAGAGACAGACCACGGGATGTGCATGACCGCAGACAATCAGCCTGCCGAGGAGGTCGGCGGAGGGATACGTATGTCCGTGAATGTATCCGACGCCGTCTATGACCGCGCCTTCTTTCTCCAGAAGTTCGCCGTCTTCCAGAAAACGCTCTATGCCGACATCGTGATTTCCGGGCATGACCTTAAAGGGAACTTTCTCGCGAATCTTTGAGAAAATCCTGGGCATCTCGTTTATTTCCTGCCATGTCGTCACCGGAATGGAGTGTTTGACGTCGCCCAGAAGAACCAGCAGGTCGCATTTTGAATCGTCAATGCACTTCAAAAGCCGATTCAGGCGCTCATCGCTGTTGCTTTGGATGTGAAGACCGTGACGCGCCAGAAAAGTCTCCGCACCGAAATGCGTATCGGCGACGACCAGCACACGCATAGTGTTCCCGACGATAAGTGCGGGTCCCTGCGGCATAAATTCGGGCATCATTTTCTCGGTATCGTTCTCCTACAGTATCTTAATGTATCCGCCTTTGGGCAGATAGAGACTGCCGTCTTCCAAAAGTCTGTTTATGCATTCGTCGGCGGTTTCTCTGGGGATATTCCTCTCTTTACAGATATTGTAGAAGTCATCCCGCAATATGCCTTTCTTCGTGCTGTTCTCTTCGATTATCGAGAGAATGAGCTCATCGGGGTTTTCCTCCGCGGAATTGCCGCCGGAGATTCCCGCACAGGCAACACCGCCGTCGTGACCCGCAACCCCGTCCCCGTCCGCCGCCGACGGCTTAAGACTGACGGCAATCACCGCGCTCTTTGCCATCGCACATATCTCCGCCGCCGCTTTCCTTTCGGCATCGGAAAGCCCGCCTGCGCTTTGAAGAAGGGATTCCATTCTGTCTGCGGTCTCGTCCGCGGTCTGCAAAACCCATCTGCCGCGGCTCTCCTTTGTTGACGGCGATACGGTATACGGATGAATTATGCAGTCGCAGCCGTCGTTTTTCAGACTTCCCGCGACTCTGTCCCTGAAGAACGCCGCTCTGCCGCCCGCGCCCGCTCCGCCCGATCCGCCGAATCCGACAACTTCGCCGAATACGCTCACGAACGAGGGTATCTCCATACCCGAAATGACGCGGGCGCAGTCAGCCCTGTCATTTCCGAAATTCAGCAGAAAAACGCCGGTCGGGTCCGCAACCCGTGCGGAGAGAACAATCCCGCGATTATTCCTCTTTATCTCCGTCAATACCCCGCAGACAAGTATATCCTTCGGAATATCGGCAAAAAACCCGGCTCTCCTAAAAGCGGGATTCAATGCCGCTCTGCCGACGCAGGCTTTGGCGGCATTAGGGGCATCAAGGGTATTGTCGGCATTATCCGCATGACCCCTATGACCTGCATTACCTGCATTACCGGCGGTAACTTTGTCATTCCGCGTCAGTCTCTCGCGGATTTTGAATTCGCCGGCAAAATAACAGAGTGACATTCCCATTGCTCCCAGGATTGCTACGTTGATTGCTCCGTTGATCAAACGAATATTTCCCGAATAATCCTGTATGTTATATTATCGGGATAATTATTGATAATTTTCCGAGACAGATTTTTCGGATAAAATAATCCTTCAGAATTTTTCTTTGAACAATTACCGCGATATCGTTGCGTATTCGACCGAGATACGCCTGTATGAACAAATAGCATTTGATATTAATTCATGAAAGAAAGGATCTGTTATACAATAATTACAGTATAACACCAATATATTACAGCAATAAATTACAGCAGTCTGCAAGACATAATCTGGACATAATCAGGACATAAAAAACAATTAAAGCGGGAGATAACGAGAATGGGCGAGAACAACACAATCTGGATTGAGAAATACAGACCGGCTACATTGAACGATGTCGTGGGGCAACGCGAGATAGTCGAGCGTCTGAAGAACTATGTCGGTGCGCAGAGCCTTCCGCACCTGCTCTTCACGGGAACGGCGGGCATAGGAAAGACGACATCCGCCGTTGCACTGGCGCGTGAGTTCTTCGGCGAAAACTGGCAGGTTAACTTCAGGGAACTCAACGCATCCGATGAGAGGGGCATCGATGTAGTCAGAAATCAGATAAAACAGTTTGCGCGCACGGCGCCGATAGGTAACGCGACCTTCAAGATACTCTTCCTCGACGAAGCCGATGCGCTCACAAACGACGCTCAGTCGGCACTGAGGCGCACGATGGAAAATTACGCTCATACATGCCGTTTCATTCTGTCCTGCAACTACTCGTCAAAGATAATCGACCCGATTCAGAGCCGCTGCGCAATCTACCGTTTCAAGCCTCTGGACAGGGAAGCAATAACCGAGGAACTCCGCAGAATCGCAAAGAACGAAGGTCTCACGATAAGCGAAGCCGCGATGGACGCCATAATCTACGTCGCACAGGGCGATATGAGAAAAGCCATCAATGCCCTTCAGGGCGCGGCAATAATCAACTCCGAGATCTCCGAGGACATGATCTATGAGATAACGTCGACGGCAAAACCCGACGAGATCCTCGAACTCCTCCACATAATCCTTAAAGGAAACTTCGAGGCCGCGGAAAACACCCTCAACGAGCTCACGGTCAAGCGCGGAATTGCCCCGAACGAACTCATAAATCAGTTCTACAGGACCCTTGTCAATGACACGACACTCGACCGCAGGCTGAAAGTCGAACTCATCAGCCATCTGGGCGAGGCCGATTTCAGGATAAGCGAAGGCGCGGATCAGAACATACAGATGGAAGCTCTCATGGCGCGCTGTGTCTTAAGCGCCGTCAATCACGGTAGTACAAAATGAAGGGCAACGCGAAGGAAAACCCGAAGGACAACGACGAAATGGAGCCATTCGAAGGTTCTGACTCACAGAGCGAGTCTGTAAAAATCACGAGCAAGGCTGAGGACTGGGCAAAGTTCCTGAAGAAATACTACATGGATGAGCTCGGAGAGATCGGACGCGAATACTCCTTCCAGAACTCCAAAAAATCGCTTGTCATAGACTACCAGAAACTCGAGAAATGGGGTAAAAAAGGTCTGGGTCTTGCCGACGAACTCCTCAAAAATCCTTCAAAGGTCATCGGCGACGTCAAAGACGCCGTCAAAACCTATAACCTCATCTTCACAAAGGAAGAGGAGGACAAGGCGGACGAGATCAATATCCGCTTCATAAAACTCCCGAAAAGGACCAATATCCGTGATATACGCGCCTCGCACATCAACACCTTCATCTCGGTGGAAGGTATCGTCAGAAAAGTAACCGAGGTCAGACCGCGTCTTGTCTACAGCGTATTCCGCTGCCTAAACTGCGGAACGCTGACGCAGCCCTATCCCCAGTCGAGTTTCGGCGCATACGCCGAGCCTTACCGAAACTGCGAACAGTGCCAGAAACCGACAAAGTTTGAGCTCGTGCCCGCGCTCTCGAAATTCGTGGATACACAGAAGGTCAGAATTCAGGAATCCCCCGAAGGTCTCCGCGGCGGCGAACAGCCCCAGACCCTCGACGTGGACATCACCGACGACATTGTGGCAAATGTATCGCCGGGTGACAGAGTTGTCATAAACGGCATATTGCGCTCGTATCAGAAGACGAACGGCTCCGTAAAGTCACCGCTCTTCGACCTCTACCTTGAGGCAAACTCAATCGAGATGAGCGAGAAAGAGTTCGAGGAGGTCGACATCTCGGAGGAAGACGAGAAAGAGATCCTTGAGCTGAGCCGCGATCCCGAGATCTACCGCAAATTCGGGCACTCGATAGCGCCGTCAATCTACGGCAACGAGGAGGTCAAGGAATCCATAGCGCTCATCCTATTCGGAGGCGTCATGAAGACGCTTCCCGACGGCACCCACCTGAGGGGCGACATTCATATGCTCCTCGTCGGTGACCCGGGTATTGCAAAGTCGCAGATGCTGCGTTACGTCATCAGACTGGCTCCGCGCGGAATCTACACGAGCGGCAAATCCTCGACATCCGCGGGTCTCACCGCCACCGCCGTCAAGGACGATTTCGGGGACGGACGCTGGACACTCGAGGCGGGTGCCCTGGTCCTTGCGGATATGGGTATCGCCGCCGTCGATGAGATGGATAAGATGGATAAAGACGACCGCAGTTCGCTTCACGAGGCAATGGAACAGCAGTCGATTTCCGTCGCAAAGGCGGGAATCACCGCAACTCTGCGTTCGCGCTGCGCACTCCTCGGTGCCGCCAACCCAAGTATGGGGCGTTTCAACCAGTATGACTCCATATCCGAGCAGGTCAATATGCCGCCGTCGCTTCTCTCGCGTTTCGACCTCATATTCCTCATGAGAGATGCGCCCAATCAGCAGCTTGACCGCGCAATCGGAGAACATATCCTGAAAGCTCACGAAGTCGGGGAACTCATTGAACTCAACAGGAAGGCGCCGATTGAGAACACGACCGAAGATAACATCAAAAATAAGCTTGCGCCGGTCACCCCAGAAATTGACCCGCTTCTCTTCAGAAAATACGTTGCCTACTCAAAGCGCAACTGTATCCCACAACTCAGCGACGAAGCCAGAGAGATACTCATTCAGTATTACCTCAACCTTCGAGGGCTTGCAGCCGACAGTTCAAAACCCGTTCCCGTTACCGCAAGACAGCTCGAGGCACTCGTAAGACTTGCGGAGGCAAGCGCAAGGGTAAGGCTCAGTAATACGGTTGACGAATCGGATGCACACCGTGTCATTAAGATAGTCGACCGCTGTCTTCGCGATGTGGCATACGATCCCAATACGAATACTTTTGATATTGACAGGGTGGTAACAGGATTCTCACAGCAGAAACGCAATTTAGTCCGCGATATAAAGGATACAATCAAATCACTTATCGCAAATAGTGATACAAAAGCCGTACCGAAAGATCAGGTAATTGAAGAGCTTGTTACCAAAGGTTACGATAAAGAAGAGATAAAAAAGACAATTGATGCACTTAATAATGGGGGGCATATATATCAGCCAAAATACGGATTATTGAAATTAATGGACCGAGAAGAGGACATAATATGAGAATAGGATAAAGAATTTTATATCAGGCTTTGAAAACAGTTTAAGGACAAGATATGAGCGCAGATAAAGCAGACAAAAATACGTCGCCAGACAACAAAGCACAGGCAGTCTTTGAGGCGGGCATAAAACTCGGCGCACTCTATCACCAGTGGGTAGGGACGCCGATATCCCCCAAGACCGCGGCTTCGGTCGAGAAGGCAATCGAGAATGCCGTCGGACTCCAGCCGTATGTCACGGACATAAAAGTGAAGATTCACACCGAGATGATGGTCATAAACTCGTTCGGATACAGCGAACTTGCCGGAAAGATGTTCGAAGTCCGCATAACAACGGTTTATGAGGGCGCAAAGTGCGTTGCCGAGCTTAAACTCGAAAACGATTATCCTATGATGAAGATTCTCAGTCTGGAAGAGATATAATCGGGATATAAACGTGATGTAACAGTAAAATAACAGTAATATAACAGTAATATAACAGTAATATAACCGTAATACACATTTTTGGGACAGATTCTTCAAATGATCTTAGACGAGATACCGATAACCGACGATCATATCCATATCGATACAATAAACGGTCTCGGAGTAAAGGCGGCAACGGATTTCAGGAACGCCGGCGGCACGCATATGTTTGCGGTCTCGCTGCCGTCGTGGACCTTCGGAATTGTTCCGCACAGTGCCGAAGATTTCCGGAAAGTCTTCGGGAACACCCTTGATGCCGCGGAATCGATACGCGGTACGGGTCTCACGGTCTTCGCCGTTCTGGGGGTTCATCCCGCCGAGATAACGAAGATTGCGGCACAGACGTCCATGACACTGCCCGAGATCGAGGAGATAATGAAAGGGGGCATGGATATTGCCGCAAAATATGTCGCCGAAGGTGATGCCGTTGCGCTCAAGAGCGGCAGACCCCACTATCCCGTAGAGGATGAAGTATGGGCGGCATCCAACAGAATACTCATGCATTCGCTCGAACTTGCAAAAGACTGCGGCTGCGCCCTTCAGATACACGCGGAGACAGGTCCCTGCGCCGATGTCGCCGATATGGCAAGGAGCGCCGGCATGGACCCCTGCCGCGTCGTCAAGCATTTCGCTGAGAACGACACGCCGCTTTCACCCTCTTTCATAGCCAAATATGACGGCATTGCGGAATTTGCAGCGAAGTTTGCGAGAGAAAACCGCTACTTTACAATGGAGAGCGACTATATGGACGACCCGACACGCCCGGGATCGGTTATCGGTCCGAAGTCGGTCCCGCGGTTCACGAGAAGACTCCTCGAGAAGGGCGCAATTACCCTCGAGGATGCCGTCCGCATCCATAAGATCGCGCCCGAAAAGATATATTCCGTGGATATCGAGCTTTGACGGCATTTCCTGCCGACGCTGTTCAAGGCTGGTCAGCCGCGTTTTTTCGTCAGCGGTTTTCAGGGCACCGACCCCTTCACAGACACTTGTATAATCAAACAGCACCAATAGTAATGCAGAGATGTATCTGAAGGTTTACAGGATAGACGGAGTCGACAAACTACTCGCGGCATGCGACAGGGAACTCATAAACCGGAAGTTTACCGAAGGCGACCTTGAACTGGACATATCCGATAAGTTCTACGGAACCGAACTCGCGGACCGCGACGAACTTCTGAGAGCACTTAAGAAAGTCTCCGTGGCAAACCTTGCCGGCGAGAGGGTTATCGCAATTGCAGTCGAAGCGGGAATCATCGACGCCGACGCCTGCATAAAGATCGGCGGCGTTCCCCACGTCCAGATACTCTGAATCCCGTGAATCTTTAAATCCCATGTATCCTTTAATCCTTTGAATCAAAGAACCGAAATACCGAATTATCATGAATATAAGACAGAATATATGCCCTAAGTGCGGAGGACCCAGCGAGGGGGGTCTCTGCAACAGATGCAAAGCAGCCGCGGTCGAGTGGATCACGCATGACGCCAGAGTGCCCTGCGTGCAGTGCCCTACCTGCGGATCGCTCAAACACCAGAATACGTGGTCAGACTGCGCGCTCGACCGCGAAAAACTCATAGAAGAGATTGCGCTCAACTCGATTCACGTCCACGAGGACGTCCATGCACTGAGCGTCGAGATAAGGCACCATGACCCCAGCCCCAACAGAACCTCGGTCAGGGTAAACGTGCAGGGCAAGATCTACGGCGTTCCCGTCGAAAAGGACGTCAATGTCCTTATTCTCTGGTCGAGAGAGCAGTGCGACCGGTGCAGCAGGTATGCCGGCGGATACTATGCGGGAACCATCCAGCTCCGCGCCGAAGGCAGAAAACCCGACGAATACGAGCGCAACAGTGCCGTGGATATCGCGCACAGGGTCGAGGACGAGGTCCAGAGGCACGGCGAAAGACTCTCGTTCATAACCGATATCGAGGAGAACAAAGACGGCATGGACATAATCATCTCCAGCCACAATCTCGGAGAGCTTGTCTCCAAGGCTCTGACAAAGGAGCTCGGCGGCAAAATAACCCGTCACCCCAAGCTCATCGGCGAAAAGAACGGCAAACAGGTCTACCGCATAACGTATCTGGTCAGACTGCCGAAATATCAGAAAGGCGACGTCTTCGAAAACAACGGCAGATACTACGAGATTCGCGGAACCGAAGGCAACCTTGTCCAGTACTTCGATCTCATGGACGGCTCCACGAAGATCTCCAAGGATGAGCCGGAAGGACGAAAGATAGGCAATGTCGCGGACTCGGAGCACTCCACCGTTATATACATAAACGGCGATACCGCCGCAATCCTCGATCCCAAGACCTATGAGAATATCGAGGTCATCATCTACCCGTGGCACGAGATCTACGCGGGAGACAGAGTCAGATTCCTCCGCGATCCAAGCAACGAGAGGATAATCTTCGTCGGATAAGGATTAAACATTTTTTCTCTTTTGTCATGCACGTCAGAATCATTCCCGCGGATAAACTCAACGCCACGCAAGGCGGGGAATGGGTTGATCCGACAAGGCGCACCTTTGTCGACGCGGGAAAGGCATACGTTCCCGTAAAAGACGGCTTTGACTATGACTGCGAGCTCAATCCGCCGAAAAAATACCGCGGAACCGGGTATCAGATGATCGGCGATACGGCTCTGATTCACTACCGGATGCCCTCCGAAGACGAACTGGAGAGTCTTATCGAATGGCAGAAACCCGCCTGCGTCCTGCTTCTCAAAGGATACGAAGGCATAAAGCGAACCCCGATTGTCGAGGTGCTTTACGGCGAGACGCACGAGGTCTGCCATAAGGAAAACGGCTGCATATACACTCTCGATCCCTCAAAGGTCATGTTCTCGATGGGCAACCGCAACGAAAAGACCAGAATGGCAAAGATGACGCGCAGCGGCGAGAGGATTGCGGACATGTTCGCGGGAATCGGCTATTTCACGCTCCCTGCGGCAATCGCGGGGGCAAAAGTTCACGCAATGGAGATTAACCCGATATCCTGCGGTTACCTTGTGAAAAACGCGGAGTTAAACGGCGTTTCCGGCAGAGTCGATGCGGAATGCGGGGATTGCCGCGATCTGCTCAAAGGAAAATACGACCGTGCATTCATGGGCCACTTCGAGTCGCAGGACATGCTCCCCGACATTCTGCCGCATATGAAACAGGGTGGTATTTTACATGTGCACAGCATAGATGATATTACGGATACCATCCGTGCGGCTTTGGGCGAGTCCGGTTTTGACGCCGATGGGGCTGAGATATCGGTAAACAGGGTAAAGAAATACGCGCCGCACAGATGGCATATTGTCTCGGATGTGTTATTGCCATGAATGGTGAGGGTAAAGAATCCGGTAATGATGCGGGATCGGGGGTTCCCTTCGGCGACGGAATAAGGCAGACTCTTGCAGGGAAAACCGTTGTGCTGGCGATTACCGGCAGTATTGCCGCTGTCGAGGTCGTGAAACTTGCACGGGCACTAAGAAGGAAAGGCGCAAAGGTTCAGGCGGTTATGAGCGAGGCGGCAACGGGTATCATTACGCCCGATGCCGTGACGTATGCCTGTGATACGCAGACGATTACGAAGATAAGCGGTAATATAGAGCATGTGAAGTTCTGCGGCATAGGCGGAATCGGTGACGTGCTCCTTATTGCGCCGGCAACGGCGAATACAATCTCGAAGATTGCCTGCGGAATCGACGACACGCCCGTAACCACCTTTGCGACGACGGCAATCGGCAGGGGTATGCCGGTTGTAATCGCGCCGGCAATGCACGAGAGCATGTATAATCATCCCGCGGTGGTCGAAAACATCCGAAAACTGAAAAGTTACGGCATTTCTTTCGTCGATCCTTTCATGGCTGAGAACAAGGCCAAATTCGCATCGAATGACGAGATTATCCTCGAAGTCGAACGTGCGGTCGGAAACAAACCTCTTCTGAACAAAAAAGTGATTATTACGGGCGGAGCCTGCCGCGAGGCTCTCGACGACGTCAGGGTGCTTACGACGCGTTCCGGCGGCAGAATGGGGCGGGAACTTGCACTCGAAGCCTACAGACTCGGTGCGGACGTCACCTATGTCCACAGCGGCGATGAGGTCGCGCTTGTAAGGAACGTGATTACGGAGAGCGCCGAAGACATGCGGACCGCCGTCTTAAGCGCAATTAAAGACGGCTGCGACTTCTACATAAGTTCGGCGGCGATATCGGACTACAAACCCGAAAAGATTGCGGGCAAAATCCCGTCAAACAAGGATATCTCGATAAAACTCCTGCCGCTTCCAAAGATCCTCGACGAAGTCGTAAGCGCACTCGAATCAACGGCATCGGCGAAAAACGCAAAGATAGCGGCATTCAAACTCGGCGACGATGCCGACGAAAAGGCGGAAAAGATGGTTGCCGCAGGGATTGACCTTGTCTGCGCAAACGGTGCCGAGAATATGGGGGCGGACTGCGGCAGATACCGGCTGCACACAAAAGACGGGGTTACTGAAGTCAGCGGAACAAAAGAAGAAACGGCGGGGGAAATATGGAAAAGACTGCTCTGACATTCTGCCCCGGACATATCTCCGGATGGTTCAGACAGATGCCCGACGGCGAAGGGAATCCTTCGAGCGTCGGCGGCGGAATCGTGATAAGCGAGGGTGTTTTTGCCGAAGCAAAGAAATCCGACGAGTTATCCGTAAAGATCTGCTATGTCGACAGAAGCGGCAATGCCGTCGCCGAGATCTACGGCTCGAACGTTATAGAATACGCAATGCGGTCCCTCGGAATAACCGCGGAGATAACCACGAAAAGCATTCTGCCGATGAGTTCTGGTTTCGGTCTGAGTGCGGCATCCCTGCTCGCGTCCTTAAAAGCCGTATCCGACATCTTCGACCTGAAGATGAGCGACGAAGATATCGCAAAAGTCGCAAACAGCACCGAGATTCATTTCAAGACGGGGCTCGGGGACGTCGCCGCATGCATGAACGGCGGCTATATCTGCCGCAAAACCCCGGGAATACACGGAAAGATAATCCGCCGCTACGATATGGAAAAACCAATCTCCACGGTCACGTTCGGACCGCTGAGGACGGACACCGTTCTGAAAAATCCGGACGCGATGAAAAGGATAAGCGATGCCTTCCGCGACGAATGCCCGAAATCGCCGGAAGATTTCTTCAGAATATCGCGTGAGTTCGCCGAGAATTCGGGACTCATCTCGGATAAGGTACGGGAAGTCCTCGATGAATGCGCACTCAGGAACATACCCGCATCCATGACAATGCTCGGCAACGGTGTCTTTGCCTACGGCGAGAAAGCGCCCGGCATCCTCTCGAAATTCGGCGATGTCTATATGATGAAGATGTCGCACAACGGCTTCGTCTCGCAGAACAAGACATGACGGATTCCTGACCCGTTTTTCGGGGATAAAATATCCTAATATCTGATAAGTTACATACAAAGTAAGCAAATGCCGAGAGGCAATATCCGTAATTTTAAGGGATAAAATATGATACCGAAAGATCACCCGAGATATGCATCGCTGGTAAGACGCGAAAAGATAGCGGAAGCGGCATGGGAAAAAATCGTCGCAATGGAAGGCGTCGGATCACACGGACGCGGGGAAGCCTTTGATTATCTTATCGGCGAAAAGACGACCGATACCGCACTGCTTGCCGAAAGGACGGCGGCGGCGATGCTTTTAAACGCAAAACGGGCGGTAATCTCGGTCAACGGCAACACGGCGGCGCTTGCCGCGGACCTTATCCGCGATCTGCAGAAGGAATCGGGTGCGATGGTTGAGATAAACCTCTTTCACAGAACCGAAGAGAGGATGCTGAAGATTGAAAAACTTCTGAGAGATAACGGCGTGGATGTCCATACCGGACCCGTGGAACGCCTCGTTCCGCTCTCTCACGACCGCGGACTCTGCACCCGCGACGGCATCTACTCCGCGGATGTCGTGCTCGTTCCCCTCGAGGACGGCGACAGATGCGAGGCGCTCATCGGCATGGGCAAGAAAGTCATCACAATTGACTTAAATCCCCTGTCAAGGACGGCAAAGACCGCCACACTTACAATCTGCGACGAACTCACGAGAGCGCTTCCGAACATTACCGCCGCCGTAAAAGAGCTTAAGGGCAACGGTGCGGCTGCTGACGAACTCATCAAAAACCACGATAACGGGAAACTGCTGGATTCGGCAGTGACCTCAATCATGGAGAATCTTTCCAATGCTCTGGGTAGAAAAGTATAGACCCGATTCTTTTGATAAAATACGCGGGCAGACCGAAGTAATCGGGCACATCAAAAATTTCGCCGACGGGAAGAACATCCCGCATATGATATTCTTCGGACCGCACGGTAACGGAAAGAGCTGTGCGATGGAATGCCTTGCCAAAGCGGTTTACGGCGACGACGCTTTCATAACGAACGTCACCGTAATTCCCGCGGGCACGCTCTTTCGTCAGGGCAAGACATGGCTCGAGAAGGAAGGCGGATTCAAGCATCTGTATAAGCCCGATGAGAGCCTGATTGCGAATTTCAAGCATATCGTCAAGTGGTATGCCTCGATGAAGCCTTTCAACGCGGAGTTCAAGATAATCGTATTCGAGGATGCGGGGGAGCTTACCTTCGACGCACAGGCGGCTTTGAGGCGGACGATGGAGAAATACAGCAGGACATGCCGCTTTATCCTCATCGCAAGGCAGCAGACGGCGATAATTCCGCCGATTGCGTCAAGGTGTCTGCCGCTCTTCTTCGCGCCGCTGAGCTCCTCGGAGATTGTCGCCCACCTTACCGAAATTCTCGAAAAAGAGGGAATCTCGGAAGGTGCCGTCGACAGCGGCACCGTGGAACTGATAGCAAAGGTCTCTAAAGGCGATCTGAGAAAGGCAATAATGTTCCTCGAGGCATTTGTCGCAAACGGCGATACCGACATTATCGATCTCACGAACTCGGAGGTATCGGCGATTGCCTATGCCCTCTTTGCGACCATGCGCAAGAAGGATCTGAAGAAATCCTGCGAGATTGCCGAGATGATAATGCTCGAATACGGCCTTTCCGGACGCGAACTTATCGCGGAGCTGAAAAATACCGCAAAACGCGAGTATAACGACGAAACTCTCACGGTTATTCTTTCGGACACGGATTTTTCCCTCTGCACCGCACAGAATGAATACTTACAGATAAATGCTATGATTTCAAGAATAATAACGGAAGTTTTCGATAGAGAATGACGAAGGTTGCATCTCATTACGATCAGGTGGCGGATATCTACGACAGCAGATATGACGAAAGCGGGGGCAATACCTATTACAGCCATATCTGTTCGGGGGTAATGCGCAACCTTCCCAAAGATGCAAAACTTC
>JAFPWZ010000054.1 GCA_017412625.1 Methanomicrobium sp. | reverse complement strand
GGAAACGAGATCGGTAAGGAATACACAATCGATATTCCCGAGGACAAGGCATACGGTCCGCGCGACAACTCACTCTACAAGTCGGTCTCGACAAAAGAGTTCAAGGAGAAGCCGACCGTGGGAACACGCGTATCGGCAGACGGCCGCACGGGTGTTGTCGTAAACATCGTCGGCAAACGCGCAGTCATCGATTTCAACCACATGCTTGCAGGAAAGGCACTCAACTACAAATACACGATTGAGAGCGTCGTCGAGGATAAGGTCGAGCAGGCAAAGGCGGTATTCAAACTCTTCATGGCAAAAGACTTCGAGATGGAGCTTAACAACGGCACCCTTACAATCGTGCTTCCGCCCGGAATCACATACGACCAGCGCTGGATGATGGGCAAGGGCATGGCAACATTCCAGATCTTCGACACAATCGACGGCATCGAAGAGATTGTGATGAAAGAGACCTTCAAGAAGCCGGCAAAAGATGCAGAGACTGCACCTGTTGTAGAAGCATAATAACCTGCGATATCGTAAAACCGATATCAATACTTTTTTGCGATTTTTAGATTTTTAATCCGTCATCGTTTCCGATTCGAAACGTCATGACTTCGGGACTTCAGGACTTCAAGAACAATTAAAGGATTAAAATACAAATTATCTATGCTAATCATTATGCAAATTGTTATCCGATAACGGAAATTGCTGCCGGAGGAAACACCGGCAACCGGCAGGCATTACGGATGATGACGACCGAAAACAGCGAAATCAAGCGCAGGATGAATAAAATGGGATACCTTTCTTCACTACTGAACAGGAAATACAGGGGCTACGGCGAAGATCGCTATGCGGGTATTCAAAAGGAATATGCCGACTTTCTTATCGCCGAAGACGAAGAGGTCAGAGAGATAAGAACCGTCCTCTTCCCGCTCGATTACTTTGTCAGGGCTGTTCCCGACGAGGTGTATTCTCTGCTGAAATTGTACAAAGCGGAGGTTACTCTGATATATGTCACGGACGGCGATATTGCGGGTCAGATTAAGGATACTCTGGGCGAGAATGCCATGAATTCTTTCCTCGAGAACAGGGAGTGTTACGGCAGAAAACTGCTCGAACAGATATCCCGCGAACTTTCCGCGAGAGATCTCAAAGCCGCCGCAAGAATGATTACCGGCGATATCAGTCAGACCGTCGAGAATATCTCGAAGGACTACGATCTTATCGCGGTCTCGAAGTCATACGGCGGCGGCAGGTGCCGCGGGAACGAGATGAGTCCGCTGTCGCAGAGACTTGTTCACAATATGAAGACGGCGGCTCTTATTTATTAAATATCATATCAGGTTTTAGAGGTATTTAGAGGCATAACCGATGATTACAATTGAGACTATGATTGCAGTGGGTATCTTTCTGATAACCTATGCATTGATTATAGACGAAAGAATACACCGTTCCGTTGCGGCGATGGCGGGAGCGGGCGTGCATGTCTTTATAGGAATCGTCCCGTGGGACAGCGTGCTGGATCATATCGACTTCGGCACGATATTCCTTCTCATGGGCATGATGATTATCGTCAATGTCGCAAGTCAGAGCGGTCTTTTCGAGTATCTTGCCATACGGACGGCAAAAGCGGCGCACGGCAGCCCCGTTCGCGTACTGATACTCTTCGCGCTCGTTACCGCGGTTACCAGCGCTTTCCTTGACAATGTGACGACCGTCCTTCTGCTTACGCCCATGCTCCTTTACATCGCGAAAGTGATGAAGGTAAACCCCGTCCCCTATCTTATCGCCGAGGTAATGGCGTCGAACATAGGCGGCATGGCAACACTCATCGGCGATCCGCCCAACATCATGATTGCATCCGCGGCCAACCTCACATTCAACGAGTTCCTTCTTACAATGGCGCCGATTGCCGCGGTTGACCTTGCCGTGGTTCTGCTTATCTTCATAGTCATCTACGGCAAGATTATGAAGGTCGAGCCTTCCGAGCAGGAGAACATCAAGAAGACCATCGATCAGCTTGACGAGAATAACGCCGTTAAGGACAGAAAACTCTTCAATAAAGCGATTATTACCTTAATCATCGTGGTCTGTCTCTTCTTTATCCACAGCAATATCGGAGAGTATCTGCATGTTATCCTGCCGTTTGTCGACTCCTCAATGACACTTGAGCCTGCGGAGGTTGCGCTCATAGGTGCGGGTCTTATCCTTATCTGGTCGAGGATTCAGCCGGATAAGATATTCGAGAAGATTGAGTGGACTGCGCTGTTCTTCTTCGGCGGTCTCTTCGTGCTCGTCGGCGGTCTTATCAATACGGGCGTCATTACCGATATCTCGCTTTTCATGCTGAATTACGTGCACACGACCGGCGAAGCCATGTTCATCATCGCCTGGTTCTCGGCGATTGCGTCGGCGATAGTCGATAATATTCCGCTTACTGCCGCGCTTATCCCGCTTATTCAGGATATCGGTGCCGAATCCGCGGCAATCAACACCTATCCGCTCTGGTGGGCGCTCTCACTGGGCGCATGTCTCGGCGGCAACGGTACTGCCATAGCGGCGTCCGCAAATGTCGTTGTTCTGGGTATCAGCGACCGCGAAGGTATAAAGATAACATTCTATGACTTCCTGAAGATCGGTATGCTTGTGCTGTTTGTGACGGTCGCAATCGGTCTTGGAATGCTCTACATCATGTTCTGAGGTGATAAAATGAAGATACTTGCATTATCGGACGGCTCCAAGTGGGGTCACAAGGCGGCCATGCACGCCATGTCTCTTGCAAAGAAAGATAGTGCGGGAGAGGTCGAGGTTGTGCTCTTCTCTGTGCTGGATAAGGATGAGATTCGTTCATCGGCATTCTACATGTGCAGCAACAGCGGGATGTGTTATGCGATAAGCGATCACGAGAAGAAGATGTATGAGGATCAGAAAGCCTCGATAACCGCGGATTTTGAGGATATTGCCCGACAGATGTGCTGCGAGGGCGTTAAGTGCTCTTCAAAGACGGTAGACGGCAACAGGCTTCTCGAAACGGAGAAAGAGTTGAAATCCGGCAATTATTCGCTTATTCTTATGGGTGCATACGGTAAACGCTCAAATCATTCGGTAGGCTCGTTCTATGCGGATATTGCAAAGATTACCGATATTCCGATTCTGCTG